>NZ_JBEOWP010000004.1:183455-499296 GCF_040296095.1 Micromonospora sp. NPDC002389 | reverse complement strand
ATGCCAGGCACCATGTACCAGCCCGCTCAAGATCCCTACCAACTGACACATGTACCGGGACTTCAACACTGACAGATGTCATGAGACTGAATAGTCAGCGTCGAACGGCAACTTTCCAAGATTCACGACTCCGGTCGCCAGCCGGCGGCGACGAGGGCGCGGCGGACCGTGTCGGCGACCTGGTCGGGGTGGGCGCGTACCAGCCAGGCGGGAAAGCGCAGGATGCGATCACCCGTCGTCCACACGTCGTTCTGCCGCTGCATGTCCGCCGCCCACTGGCGTACGTCCATGTGGTGTGCACCGTCGATCTCGACGTGGATTCGCCACTCGCGCCAGTACGCGTCCAGCCAGCGCGTACGCCCGGTGGTGTCGGTTCGTCGCTCTTGCAGGTCCGGTGCGGGCAGCCCGGCGCGGCGGCAGAGTCGCACGAAGTCGATCTCGCTGAGCGCCTGGGCGCCTCCGGCGATGTCGTCGACGGTCTGCCGGATGAGACTGCGTCGAGGTGCCCGGGGCAGGACGTCGAGGACGGCGGCCACCTCCTCGGGCAGTACCCGTCTCTGCTGGCACCCGGCTGCCAGGATCTCCTGCGCCGCCCGGGTCGAGGGCGCCCAGCCCGCCGCGTCCACCAGGGCACGTGCCGTGCTGGTCCGGGGCGGCCGGCCGACCTGGAGGTGGTCGGCGGGCAGCAGCGACGTCCGGTGCAGCACCACGGCGGCCATGTCGAGCGGCAGCCGGCGCAGGGTAGTACGCCTGACTCGGCGGGTCGACGGTACGAGGACGTGCAGCGGCTCGGGTCGCAGGCCGCGTACTCCGGCCTCGGCGGCTGCGGTGGGGCCGGCGAGGACCGCGCCCCGTCCGCAGGCGAGGACGGCCACCCAGAGTTGCTGGGCCCGGGTGAGCCGACCGTTGCCGGTCAGCAGGATGCCACGACCGACCGAGCGCCACCGGCCGGACCGGACGAGGCCCCGCAGCGCGCCCTCGGTCAGCACGGTCCGCGCCTGGGCGGTGGTGAGGACTCCGGCCTGCGCGAAGGCCAACCACTCCAGGGTGTCGGCACGATCATCGGGAACGGGCATCGTCCGACTCTGGGCACCCGATCGGCGGGGCGCCACCGGATTTCACACATCACGGTCGGAGCCGCGAGGTCCGCGATGTGAGGACGCGCGGTTAGGAAGGGTCCCCTGCTATACACGAGGCGTTAGCAGGGGACCCTTCCTTACACAGCACCCGCCGCGCCCACGGGGAGCGCGCGAGCATCGCGGCCCGGGGAGGGTCAGCGGAGTTCGTCGGCGAGCAGGTCCATCAGGAGGCCGTCGTGCCAGCGGCCGTCGGCGCCGCGTTCGTAGCGACGCAGGATGCCGACGGTGCGGAAGCCGACCTTCGCGTACGCGCGGATCGCGGCGGTGTTGGCCGCCGCCGGGTCGATGGTGAAGCGGTGGTGGCCGTGGGCGTCGATCAGGTGTCGGACCAGGGTGCGGATGGCGTCCCCGGCGAGGCCCTGGCCGCGTACTGACGGGTCGAGGAAGATGTCCAGCCCGGCGTGGCGGTAGTCGGGGTCGTTCTCGGCGTACCACTGGATCGCGCCGACCACCCGGCCGTCGTGCTCGACGACGTACACCTCCAGGTCGTCGTCGGCGAGGTCGGCCTCGACGGTGGCGGTCAGGTCGTCGTCACCGCGCCACCAGCGACGCACCTCGGGCTCGGCGCGGATGGCGGCGAGCGTGGGCACGTCGGCGGCGCTCGCCGGCCGCAGGGTCACCGCCTGTCCGCGCAACGTCATGCCTCAGCCTCGCTGTGCGCCGTGCTCGACGCAGGTGGCGGACCAACCGACCGGCAGCACCTGCACCTTCATCCGGCGTCGGCAGTGGGCGCAGTATCGGGGCGGCTCCAGGGTGCGGGCCGCCGCGCAGCCCTGGTGGTCGCCGACCGCCACGGCCTCGCCGCAGCGGTCACACCACGTCCCGACCAGCTCGCCCATCCGCATCAGAGCGTCGCCGACAGCGCCTTGACCGGCATCTTGAGGTCGTCGAGCAGCTTGAGGTCGTCGGTGGCCGGTCGGCCGAGGGTGGTCAGGTAGTTGCCGACGATCACCGCGTTGATGCCGCCGAGCAGACCGTCGCGGGTGCCCAGGTCACCGAGGGTGATCTCCCGGCCGCCCGCGTACCGCAGGATGGTGCGCGGCATCGCGAGCCGGAACGCGGCGATGGCCCGCAGCGCGTCCTTGCCCTCGACCACCGGGCGGTCACCGAGCGGGGTGCCCGGCCGGGGGTTGAGGAAGTTCAGCGGCACCTCGTGCGGGTTCAGCTCGGCGAGCTGGGCGGCGAACTCGGCCCGCTGCTCGACGGTCTCGCCGAGCCCGAGAATGCCGCCGCAGCAGACCTCCATGCCGGATTCGCGGACCATCCGCAGCGTCTCCCAGCGCTCCTCCCAGGAGTGCGTGGTGACCACGTTCGGGAAGTACGACCGGCAGGTCTCCAGGTTGTGGTTGTACCGGTGCACACCCATGTCGACCAGTTCGTCGACCTGCTCCTGGCTGAGCATGCCGAGCGAGGCGGCGACCTGGATGTCGACCTCGGCCTTGATCGCGGCGACGCCCTCGCGCATCTGCGTCATCAGTCGGGCGTCGGGGCCGCGGACGGCGGCCACGATGCAGAACTCGGTGGCCCCGGTCGCGGCGGTCTGCTTGGCGGCCTCGACCAGCGACGGGATGTCCAGCCAGACCGACCGCACCGGCGAGGTGAACAGGCCGGACTGCGAGCAGAAGTGGCAGTCCTCGGGGCAGCCGCCGGTCTTCAGCGAGACGATGCCCTCGACCTCGACCTCCGGGCCGCACCAGCGCATCCGCACGTCGTGGGCGAGCTGGAGCGTGGCGGTCAGGTGCTCGTCGGGCAGGTTGAGCACCGCGAGGACACCGGCCTGGTCCAAGCCGACGCCACCCTCCAGCACCTGGGTACGGGCCTGGTCGAGGATCTCTGGCATGGCACGTACCCTACAAGGCCGTCCGACGGGCGGAAACGCGCGCGGCCCCGCCCCGGTGACCTCCGGCGAGCCGTACCGCGCCACGCCGGGGCGGCCCGGACGGGTGGTAACTTCGCCCGGCGGAAGCGCCCGGGGCGACGACGTGCGACCGGGCGACGACGCCTGACGGTGGAAACCGGCGGGGAAGGGGCGTGGTGGTGGCGGACTGGCTGGCGGCCCTGGCACGCCGCGCCGACCTGCGGGCGAAGGCGGGACTGACCCGTCGGCTGCGTCCGCGTACCGCCGACGACGCCGTGGTGGACCTGGCCGGCAACGACTACCTGGGCCTGTCCGCGCACCCCGAGGTGGTCGCCGCGGCGGCGAAGGCGCTCTCCGAGTACGGGCTGGGTGCGACCGGGTCACGACTGGTCCGCGGCTCCACC
This sequence comes from Micromonospora sp. NPDC002389, assembly GCF_040296095.1. Classification (NCBI taxonomy): domain Bacteria; kingdom Bacillati; phylum Actinomycetota; class Actinomycetes; order Micromonosporales; family Micromonosporaceae; genus Micromonospora; species Micromonospora sp. NPDC002389. Next base: position 495,895 of record NZ_JBEOWP010000004.1, on the reverse strand, counting down.
GAGGCCCACCACGCGCTGGAGGACGCCCTCGCCGACTGGATCGGCACCGAGCGGGCGCTGGTCTTCTCCTCCGGATACCTCGCGAACCTCGGCGCGGTCCGGGCGCTGGTGCGCCCCCGTACGCTGCTGGTCTCCGACGCGCACAACCACGCCAGTCTGATCGACGGGTGCCGGATCTCCGGCGCGGAGACCGTGGTGACCCCGCACGCCGACGTCGACGCGGTCGCGGCGGCCCTGGCCGCAGCACCCGACCGGCCGGCGGTGGTGGTCACCGAGTCGGTCTTCTCCGTCGACGGTGACCTGGCGCCACTGGCCCGGCTGCACGCGACCGCCCGCGCGCACGGGGCGCTGCTGCTGGTCGACGACGCGCACGCGCTCGGGGTCGTCGGCCCGGCCGGGGCCGGTGGGGTGGCCGCCGTCGGGCTGACCGGCGAGCCGGACGTGGTGGTCACCGCCACCCTGTCCAAGGCGCTCGGCGGTGCCGGCGGGGTGGTGGCCGGTCCGGCCGAGTTCGTCCGGCACCTGGTGGAGACCGCGCGGACCTTCATCTACGACACCGCCCTGCCGCCGGCCGTGGCCGCCGGGGTGCACGCCGCCGTCGGGCTGGCCCGCGACGGCGACGCCCTCCGCGCCGACCTGGCCGCCCGCGCCACGCTCGCGGTGGACCGCCTGCGCGCCGCCGGCCTGGAGGTCTCCGCCCCGGACGCGGCCGTCGTCTCGGTCACCGCGCCCGGCCCGGAGGCGGCGAGTGACTGGGCCGCCGCCTGCCGGGACCGGGGGGTGGCGGTGGGCTGCTTCCGGCCGCCCTCCACCCCGGACAGCCGATCCCGGCTGCGGCTCACCATCGGTGCCGGGCCGTCCCGGGCGGACTTCGAGCGGGCCCTGGAGGTCATCGTGGAATGTGCGCCATGACGGATCAGTGGCGCGGACCGGTGCTGGTCACCGGGACCGACACCGAGGTCGGCAAGACGGTGGTGACCGCGGCGATCACGGCCGCCGCGCAGGCGGCCGGGCTGCGGGTGGCGGTGGTCAAACCTGGTCAGACGGGTACGGCCACCGGTGAGCCCGGTGACGTCGAGGCGGTCACCCGGCTCTCCGCCCCGATGACCGCCCGCACCCTGGCCGCCTACCCCGATCCACTCGCCCCGCTGGCCGCCGCCCGGGTGGCGGACCTGCCGCCGCTGGAGTTGTACAACGCGGTCGACGCGATCCGCGAGGAGGCGGAGAAGCACGACCTGGTGCTGATCGAGGGCGCCGGTGGGCTGCTCGTGCCGATGGGGCTGCGGCCCTCGGGCGAGGCGTGGACGGTGGCCGACCTGGCGGTGTCGTTGGGTGCCCCGGCGGTGGTGGTGGCCCGCGCCGGGCTGGGCACGCTCAACCACACCGCGCTCACCCTGGAGGCGCTGGACCGGCGCGCGGTGCCGGCGGGCGTGGTGATCGGCGCCTGGCCGGCCGACCCGGAGCTGGTGCACTGGGCCAACGTCAGCGACCTGCTGCCGAACCTGCTCGGGGCGTTGCCGGCCGGGGCCGGGGCGATGGACCCGGGCGTGTTCCGGCGGTCCGCGCCGGGCTGGCTGACCCCGGCGTTGTACGGCGTGCTCGACGACTGGCGGGCCTGGGCCGACGAGATCAACTGAGGCCGACGAGATCACCTGAGCGGGGCGCGCGTCACGACCAGGGCGTCCGGCATCCGGAAGGTGAGGTTGTCCGGGTAACGGGGTGCGCGCAGCACGCGGACCCGGGCCAGCAGCGGGGCCGCCTCCGTCACCACGGTCGCGGCCTCCATCCGGGCGAGCTGGTCGCCCACGCAGCGGTGCACGCCCGCCCCGAAGGCCAGGTGTCGGCGTGACCCGCGTTGCCCCGGCCGGAACCCGTCCGGTGACTCCACCACCGCCGGGTCGCGTCCGGCGCGGCCCAGCCAGAGCACGATGCTGGTGCCCGCCGCCACCGCCGTCCCGCCCAGCGTGGTGTCCACGGCGGCGACCCGCCGCCAGGTGACGATCGGCGGCTCCAGCCGCAGCCCCTCCTCGACCACGTCGGCGACCGCCACCGAGCCGTCGCGCAGCCCGGCGAGCACGGTCGGTTCCCCGATCAGCCGGTGCATCAGCAGGGTGAGGAACTGCGAGGTGGTCTCCTGACCGGCGACCAGAAGGAAGAAAAGTGCGCCGACCACCACGTCGGGCGGGTACCCGGCGGCCCGCAGCGACCCGGCGAGCCCGCCGCCGGTGGCCGCGAACTCGCGCAGCACCCGGTGGAAGCGCCCCACCTCGACCGCGAGGGTCTGCTGCCGGTCGGCGTCCAGCGGTGCCCAGAACAGCTCCAGCGCGGCGCGGGCGAACTCCTTCACCGCCGCCACCGGCGCGTCGGGCAACTCGACCAGCCGGGCCAGCACCAGCAGCGGCAGGTCGGCGGCGAGCCCGGCGTGCAGGTCGACGGGTACGCCGTCGTCCAGCGCGGCGTCCAGGCCGGTCACCCGTCGACGGACCAGCGTGGCCAACCAGTCCCGCTGGTCGGCCACCCGCTTCGGGTGCAGCGCGTCGGCGACCAGCGCACGGATCCCCGGGTGGTCGGCGCCGCCGTTGTTGGCCAGCGTCGGCGGCAACCGGAACCGGTGCGCGGCGAGGATGCGCAGCGCGGCCACCGGGATCGGGGTCACCGCGTCCAGGGCATTGTCCGGGCGGTACGTCACCGGGTCGGTCAGCACCTGCCGCACCAGCGCGTGCCGGGTCACCAGGAGGTGTACGCCGCCCACGTGGTCCACGACCCGGGCAGTGTCGGCACCGGCCGCGTCGGCCCCGGCCCCGACTCTGGTCCCGGCGGCCCCGGCCATGGCGGCATCGGCCCCGGCGCTTCCGGTCGCCTCCGGGGCCTGCTCCCAGGCGCGGAACAGCACCGCGTCACGCTAGCGGGCCGCCGACGGCCGTCCCGCGCGCAGCCGCCACACCGTGGTGCGCTTCACCCGTACGCTCTCCAGCGCCTCGCTGACCGGCACGTCGTAGGCGGCCAACTCGTCGAACCGGTCCCTGGGCAGGAAGGCGCGTCCGGGATCGCCGACCAGCACGGTGGCCCCGGAGCGGGCGGCGCGCAGCAGGAACCGCAGGACCCGGTTGGCCATCGCCTCGCTGTAGAACACGTCCCCGGCGAGCACCACCTCGGCGTCCCCGGCGTGCCGATCGAGGACGTCGCCGAGTTCGGCGTCGACGCGTACGCCGTTGGCCTCGGCGTTGAGCGCGACCGCCGCGACGGCCAACTCGTCGACCTCCACCGCGCGCACGACGGCGGCACCGGCCCTGGCGGCGGCGATCGCCACCAGGCCGGAGCCGGAGGCCAGGTCGAGGACCCGCCGGCCGGCGACGAGGTCCGGGTGGTCGGTGACGTACCGGGCGAGGCCCTGGCCGCCCGCCCAGGCGAAGGCCCAGAACGGCGGCGGCCGGTCGCTGCGGAACTCACCCTCGGTCAGCTCCCACAGGCCGATCGGCTCGTCCGCCTGGTGCAGCCGCACCTCGGGTACGAAGGCGACGGGGCCGAGCCGGGCGTGCAACTGGACGAAAGCGGTGGAGAGAGCGGACACCCGGTGATTGTCCATCGTGACCCTGCTCGGCGTGTCGCGGGTGCCGGGTGACCGGTTCAATACCGTGCGTGAAAAGGGGCATCTTGCTTCACACCACGTGCGAACACGCCCGTCTAGCGGCTGGCATCCGGCGCTCATAGCGTGGCTGATGGAGGCGACCAACAGGAGGACAGATCGTGAGAAGGCTGTGGCGGAACACGCTACGGATCGGGGTGGTACTGGCCTGTGTCACCGGTGTGCACCTGGCCATGTCCGCGCCGGCACAGGCGGCGTTCGCCACCGAACTCAGCGGCCTGCCGGACCGGTTCACCGCCGGAGGGCGGGTGGAGACGGTCTCTGCCGTGGTGTCCCGCTCCGACCAGGGCGGCTGCATCAAGGTGCGTTGGTCGATGGTGGTCGGTGTGCAGGGCGTACGGCTGGACCAGGTGCGGATCGACCGGATCGAGGAGAACGGTTCGTTTCCGGTGCAGGTGCGGACCGAGGGCAACGCGGCCCGGTTGACCGACCGGCAGCTCGACCCGGGCACGCTCTGCCCGGGGCGTACGGTGACCGCCCAGTACCGGATCGCGTTCGCCCGCGACGCCGACCAGGGGCAGGTCCAGCTCGCCGTCGAGGCGTACGACCAGAACCTGCAGTTGCTGTCCCGCCAGACGGCGACCCGCGACGTGGTCGGCGGCCGAGGGGCGGCCGGGCCCACGGTGGCGCCGACCCCGACCGAGGTGACCCCGACGGAGTCGCCCCGGGAACTGGAGCCGCAGCCGACGGAGGACCCGCCGGAGGAGGGGCCAGGGGAGAGGGTCGATGCCGGTGCCGCCGGTGGCGGAGCCGCCGCGCCGGACGCCGGAGCCGCCGGCAACATCTCGCAGACCGGGGCCGGGCTCGGCCTGACCGAGGTCGCCTTCCTGCTCGGTGGGCTGCTGCTGTTCCTCGGCGTCGGCCTGCTGATGCGGCTGCGGCAGTTGACCAAGGAGCCGGAGCCGGTATCCGCCGACGGCGTCTCGGTGAGCGCCGCGGACCGCTGGGAGCGGCAACCCGGGCCGCGCCAGCGGTGGCGGACGGTACCCCGTGACGGTGGTCGGCTGGGCTGACCGCTCGAATACTTCACACACCGGGGGTGCGGCCGGCGCGGGATGACCCGCGCCGGCCGCCGTACGTGCTGGCCTTGGTGTGTCGGCGGCGGGCCGTTACGGGGCCCAGCCGGGATCGCGGCCGAACGCGGCGATCAGCCGGTCCTGCTCGTCGGCCTGCGGCGGAACGTCGACCCGGTCGTGCACCAGCCCGTTGCTCCGGTAGCCGCCGACGGCGCGACTGAACCAGCGGGCGCACTCGGCGACCGCGTCGGCGTCCATCCTCGGGTCGGCACCGATCGCCACGGCCAGGTCCCACCCGTGGACGAGATGCTCGGCGAGCAGTTGGTGCAGGTACTCCTCGGCGGGCGTGTCGCCGGCCGAGAGGTGCACGGTGCGGTCCAGCGCGCCGGGGGAGGCGGCGGCCAACTCGGCCTGTGCCGCCGCGTCGCGCGCCGCGACGACCGGGTCGGCACCGAGCTGGTCGCCGTCGTAGCGGTCGCCGACCTGCGCGATGGTCCGGCCGGCAAGCAGCGCGACGCTCCAACGCTGTTCCCCGACGACATGGTTGACCAGCGTGTGGACGTCCCACCCCGGGCACGGGGTCACCGCCGACCACTGCCCGCCGCCGACCTGTTCCACCCGGTCGGTGAACTCCACCAGGCTGCGCCGGTACACCTCGAGCAGGTCCATGGCGTCATTGTCGTCGTCGTCGGCCGGCTCCGGTGGCGGTTCGCCAGGTGCCGGCGTGCTCGGCGTGGTGTCGAGTGCCGGCGCGGTGGGCTCAGTCGAGCTGCGCGGGGTCGAGGCCCAGTTCCCGGGCGGTCACCAGGCGGACCCACTCGGCGAACTGCCGCCGGGAGATCACCCGGTCGTGCACCGCGAGCTGGACCGCCAGGCCGTCCATGACCGCGCTGATCCGCCAGGCCGCACCGGCCGGGTCGGTGCACTCGAAGACGCCCTCGCGGACCCCGTCGGAGATCACCGTGGCGAGGTCCTGCCGCCAGCGCAGGTCCAGCTTGCGGGAGACCTTCTCCAACTCGGGGGTACGCAACGACTCCGACCAGCCGTCGATCCACATGGACCAGGAGGTGGGTCGACCGGCGGGGGTGTAGAGCCGGAGGATGCGGCGGAGCTTGGTCAGCGGTGGGGCGCTCGACCGGGTCACCGTGTCCAGCCGGGCCAGATCCTGCTCGACCGCGTACGCGAAGGCCTGCGCGAGCAGCCGTTCCTTAGTGGCGAAGTGGTAGAAGACCAGGGCCTGGCTCACCCCGGCGGCCTGCGCCACGTCCGCCGTTCGGGTGTTCGCGAGCCCACGCTGCACGATCACGTCACAAGCGGTGCGCAGCAGGGCATCCAGGCGGATCTCGGCCGCACGTCTCGTCACGCCCGTCACCGTAGCCCATCGAGGCGGACACGGCGTGTCACCAAACCCCTGGTGATCCGGCTTGCGACAGTCGGAACCCGGACACTCGCGACTTCCGTCCCGGGTCGCCTCCCGAGCTGCGGTCCTTCCCTTCGGTGGCCCTCCATCGTCGGCCGCGATCAGGAGCATCCAGCACAGGCTCCTAGGAAGCTCACGGAGCGGGATCTGCCCCACGCGGCGGAACCGGACGCGCCGGGTGGGGCCCGATTTGGCAACCGTTCCACCGCTCGGCTAAAGTTCTCATCCGTCACCGGAAAACCGGAGACGTGCGGACGTAGCGCAGCTGGTAGCGCATCACCTTGCCAAGGTGAGGGTCGCGGGTTCGAATCCCGTCGTCCGCTCGGAGCTGCCGCCACGCGTGACGGGGGCAACCTCGGTGGGGTGGCCGAGAGGCGAGGCAACGGCCTGCAAAGCCGTGTACGCGGGTTCAAATCCCGTCCCCACCTCGGTGTAACAACAGCACGGGCGATTGGCGCAGTGGGAGCGCGCTTCCTTGACACGGAAGAGGTCACTGGTTCAAACCCAGTATCGCCCACCATCGATAGTCGCAGAGTGAGCGGCCCGCTATCAGATCTTGATAGCGGGCCGATTCGTGTTCCGGCGACCGGTGCGCATGCTTCTCCCACACCGTCCCCCAGTGCTGCTGACGGTCCTCGTCGCCTGGGCCTCACTCCATCGTCGTGCTTTCGGCTGGCTGCCCGTGGCGACGACGAGGCGATGCACGATGGCCGAACTGGCCCGCAATCTCGGGCAACAGGCTGCGCGTGATTCGCCGAGCTGCGCGTGATTCGCCGAGCTCAGCATGATTCGCCCAGACTAGGCGTCATCCGCAGTGCCGGGCGTCCTCCGCCACGCTGGGCGTCATCCGTCGGACCGTGCCAGCGGCATGCGCGCGATGCCGAGCCTGGACATCGCGCTGCTGGTCTGCCCCGGACTCCGCCCCGGCGACACAACTTCATGGATGTTGCTGCCTCGCGTGCCCCTTGAGGCAGCAACATCCATGAAGTTGCTGCCTCGGCCGTGTCGGAGGGCACCCCGAGGGAGCGGTCGGTGGTGAGCGGCCGGCCCGTCACCTCCCGTGGTCGCGCCCTGGATGCCCTCGCGCCTCGGAGGCATCCGGGGCGCGGGGACGGTGGGGCGCGGGTGCGGGGTCGTGCCGCGCCCCGTCGGGGCGACACGCAGCGCAGATGCGGTTGTGATGGGAAAAGCGATGCCAGGAAATGCCGGTTACATTCTCGGCGCTCAATTCCTGGTCATGTCGGGCCGTGGCGGTCGGCTAATATGCACCGATGCGCGTCGCTTCGCGATCCATTCTGTTCGGGTGCATTCGCCATGTTTCCAGTTGATCTGCCAACTGTCTGGGCCGGCCGGGAAAAGGAACTGTCCGTGCTGCACGCCGCCGCCGAGGCCGCCGGCCAGGGCCGTGGCGCGGTGCTGTGGGTGGAGGGTGAGGCGGGAATCGGGAAGTCTTCCCTGGTCGCAGCCGGTCTAACCGCTGGTGGTGGCGGCAACCGTGAGGTGCTGTGGGGGACCGCGGACCAGTTGTCCCACCGCTTTCCGCTGCGGGTGATGCTGGACTGTCTCCAGGTTCGGCTGCGCTCGCCGGACCCTCGTCGAGCACGGATCGCCGAGTTCCTGCGGGACCGGCGGCCAGGGCTTTTCGCGGTGGACGACATCGCCTGTACGGCCACTGAAATGCTCGTGTCGCTGGTCGACGAGTTGTGCACGGACGCGCCCACGGTGCTGGTCCTCGATGACCTGCAATGGGCCGACGAGGCGTCGTTGATGCTGTGGCACCGGCTCGCCCTCGCCGTCGAGGAACTTCCACTGCTGTTGGTCAGCGCGACCCGTCCGGTGCCGACCCGGCAGGACGTCCAGACGTTGCGGGCCGCCACCCTGCGTCGGGGCGGCACCCTGCTCTCACTCGGCGCGCTCAGTCCGGACGACGTCCGCACGATGACCACCGGGGTCCTCGGTACGCCACCGGGGCCGGGACTCGACCGTCTGCTCGGGCGGGCCATGGGCAATCCGCTCTATCTGCGGGAACTGCTCGACGCCCTGGCCCGGGAGCAGAGCGCCGGTGCGGTGCCGAGCGGTGGTGAACTCTCCGACGATGCGCTGGATCGGGTGCCCGCCTCCTTCGCGGCGGCACTGACCGACCGGCTCAGCGTGGTGTCCGCGGCCACCGCCCAGATGTTGCGGACCGCGTCGCTGCTCGGCGGGGAGTTCGCCGTCACCGACCTTGCCGCGGTGCTCCGCCGGACCGCGTCGGACCTGGCCGAAGGGCTGCAGAACGCGGTCACCGCCGGGATCGTCGTCGGTGTCGGCGACCAGCTCGCCTTCCGGCACCCGCTGATCCGTCAGGCGCTCTATGACAGCATGCCGGCCGCGCTGCGTGCGGCGCTGCACTGCGAGGCGGCGAGGACGTTGGCCGGTGCCGGCGCCGAACCGCTGCGGGTGGCCCAGCAACTGTTGGCGGCCGGTCACACCGGTGACGAGTGGACCCGGACGTGGGTCGTCGAGGCGGCACCGACGTTGGCGGCCCGCGCCCCGGACATCGCGGCGGAGCTGCTGCAACGCGAGTTGTCGGTGAGCCCGCTCGACCGTGCCGACCAGGCCGCGCTCTCGGTGGAACTGGCCCGGGTGCTGCTCGACGCCGGGCGCCACTCCGAGGCCGCTGCCCGGGCCCGGTCGGCGTTGACGCTGCCGACCGAGCCGGGACAACAGGCCGAGATGTCCTCGATCCTGGCCCGCACGCTGTTCGGCCAGGGCCGCAACGAGGAGGCGTTGGAGGTCCTCGGGGCGGCGCTGCGCCGTCCGGGCGTACCGGCGGTGTGGCGGGCCCGCCTGCTGGCCTCGCTGTCGATGGTCAACCGGGCGAGCAACGGCGACCTGGACACCGCGGACAGCACCGCGCGCGAGGCGTTGCGGGTGGGGGAGGAGGCCGGGGACGCCTTCGCCGTCGCGTACGCGTTGACCGACCTGTGGCTGACCCACTCGGTCCGCCGCGACCACGAGGCCGCCCTCGACTACGCCGACCGGGCGCTGGCCGTGCTGGGCGACGCACCCGAGCACGCCGACCTGCGGACCTTCGCCTTCGACGGCCGGATCTTCAGCCTGCAGAATCTGGACCGGTGGCCGGCGGCGCAGGAGACCCTGTGGCGGGCCCGTGACCTGAGTCAGCGGGCCGCTGGGCCGGGACAGGGCGTCTCGACGCTCACCGCCGCCGTGCTGTTGTACTGGCTCGGCCGCTGGGACGACGCGCTCGCCGAACTCGACGTCCTCGGGCGGGACAGCACCACGATCACGTACTCCGGGCTCCGGGAGCGCGGGCCGGCGCTGCTGTGGCACGGTGTCGCCGCGATGATCGCTGGGCGTCGCGGGAACAGCGCCGCCGCGACCGAGCACCTGCGCGCCGGTCTGGAGCTTCCCGTGCGTACCGTCGCCGACCGGGAGAATCGCGACTTCCTGCTCGCCGCGCGGTCGCTCGCCGTCGAGCAGGAGGGGGATCCGGCCCGGGCGCTGGCGGAGCTGTCGGTGGTGCTGGAGCGTGGGCCCGGTGAGATGACCCTGCTCCACCAGTGGGCGCCCGATCTGGTGCGGCTCGCGGTGGCGACCGACGACGCGGCGGCGGCCCGGGCGGCGGTGGAGGCGTGCCGGGCCGAGACCGCGGCGGAGACCCGGCCGGGGCGGGCCGCGGCGGCCCTGCGCCGGTGTCAGGGGCTGCTCGACGACGATCCGGCACCGCTGCGCGAGGCGGTCGCGTACTACCGGTCGGTCGGATCGCCGGTGGAGCTGACCGGCACGCTTGAGGACCTGGCGGCGGTGCTGGCCCGCCGCGGCTCGTCGGCCGAGGCGAGGACGCTGCTGGGCGAGGCGGTCGACGGGTACGACGGTCTCGGCGCGGTCTGGGACGTGCGCCGGGCCGAGCGGCGACTGCGGCGTCTCGGGGTGCGCCGGGGTGTCCGGGGGCCCCGGCCGGCCCGCGCGCAGGTCGGCTGGGAGGCGCTCACCCCGACCGAGGCGCGGGTGACCGCGCTGGTGGCGGAGGGACGGTCCACACCGGACATCGCGCGGGAGATGTACCTGTCGCGGCGTACCGTGCAGACCCACATCTCGCACGTCCTCGGCAAGCTCGGCGTCCGGAGCCGGGTCGAGATCGCCCGCGAGGCGCTGCGCCGCGAGGCGGTGTCCGGCGCCGAGCCCTGACCCTCGGACGTCACCGGAATCGGTATGCGTCAACTGACTGATGTCTGCGCGCGGTGATCGGCGCAGCATCGGTGGTGGGCACGGCGACCGATGGGGGACGGAGGAGTTCCGGAAGATGAGGTATTCGAGCCAGCAGCCATTCCGGGGACGGGCGGTCGAGGAACCGGAGCCGCCGACCGCTGCGCAGCCGCCGGACGCGGGCGCGCCACTCGTGGTCCGCTGCTTCGGCGGGTTCCACCTGGAGATGCCGGGGCGGCGGTTGGAGTGGACGACGGTCCGGCCGAGGGTCCGCGCCCTGCTGCGTTTCCTGGCTGCCCACGGTGGTCGGCCGGTACACCGGGAGACCATCCTGACGGCGCTCTGGCCGGAACTGCCGGTCGGGTCCGGCATCCGCAACCTGCACGTCGGTGTCTCCACGTTGCGGGCGTTCCTCGAACCGGGTGTGCGGCGCGGCGAGTCCCGGTTCGTGCGCAGGGACGGCGAGTCGTACCTGCTGGACCTGCCGCGCAGCGCGCGCTGCGACGTGCGCTCGTTCGAGAACGCGGTGGCGGCGTGGCGCCGCAACGTGGGCGCGGGGCAGCGGGGCGTCGCGACGGCGGCCCTGCGGGAGGCCCTCGCCCAGTACGCCGGTGACCTGCTGCCGGAGGACGGGCCGGCGGAGTGGGTGGTGGCCGACCGCGACCGCTACCGGACGCTGGCGGCGGAGGCGGCGGCGACGCTCGCCGCGTTCGAACTGGAGGCGGGCGATCTCGCCGGGGCGGCTGCGGCGGCCCGACGCGGACTGGAGATCGACGGGTTTCGGGACGACGCCTGGCGCGTGCTGGCCGAGGCGCACCAGCGTTCCGGCGACACGGCGGCGGCGGCGCGGACACGCTGCGCGTACGACCGGGTGCTGCGCACACTCGGGGTGCCCGAGTCGGCCCGCGCGGCCTGAGCGCCCGCGCGGGCGTCGGGGTCCGTGCGGGGCGACGCGGCACGCTCAGGGGCGGCGGAAGAACTCCACCTCGGCGATGGCGGTACGACGGTCGGCGGCGCTTCCGTAGCTCTCCCGGACGGTGAGGCGTACCCGCACCACGTCGTCGACGACCTGGTGGAAGGTCTGCGGACCGGCCTGGTCGGCGAGCGGGAGCGTCCGGCTCTCCGAGGCGCCGGCGCTGGTCCAGAGCGTCAGTTCCAGCACCGCCGGGCGGGCCTGCCGCAGGAACACGTCGCGCTGTGCCGACACGCCGGAGTGCACGATCAGGTCGAGCAGCCGGAACGGGGAGGCGAAGGTGAGTTCCACGTACTCCCCGCCACCGGCGCCCTCGGCGGCCGGGGCCCAGTAGCTGTTGCTGATCCCGTCGACGACCGCCTCCGCCGGGTGGCCGCCCGCCTGACTGGACGCCTGGACCGACACCGGGCTGATCGGCTGCGGGTCGGCGAGCCGGTCCCGTACGGCGTCGCCGGCCTGGGAACCGAACCGTGCCACGCCGTACGCGAGACCGGCGAGCAGGGCGACGACGAGCAGCAGCGCGGCGATCCGGCGCACCAGACCGGCGACGCCGGAACGGGGCCGGAACAGCCAGTTCAGCGCCCGGACCACGGCTCGACGCAGGCGACGCCACCATGATTCCCGCCCGGACGGGCCGGTCCGGGCGTCGAGAGGGCTCCCGCACCGGCGGCAGAACCTGCGGTCCGGTGGGTTGCCGGTCCCGCACACCGGGCAGACGACGTCACCGGCACCGTCCTCGGTCGACGGTGGGCGTTGTCGGACGACGGGCCGGCGGGTCGACGGGCGGGCCGGCTGGACCGCCTCCACCACCTCCGCCGGCTCCTGCTCGACGGCTGGAGGCCCCGCGTCCCACTCGACGGCCGAGGTCGCCGGAGCCTGTTCGACGGCTGGGGTCGCTGATGTCTGCCCGGTGGGCGGGGTCGCCGGAGCCTGTTCGACGGTCGGGGCCGCCGGTGCCTGCCTGGCGGCGGGGGCCGCCGGGCTGTCCTCGACGGCCGCCACCGGAGCGTCGAGCCACGGCGTGAAGTCGTCGGGTCGGTCAGCGGTCGTCGGGTCGGTCGGGGGCGCGCTGGAACGGGGCGTGGTCGACGGCCGGACGGGCGGGGGCGCGTCCGGGGACTGCTCCCAGTCCAGGAACGATCCGCAGACCCCGCAGAAGGCGCTGCCGGGTTCGGCCGGCACGCAGCGTTCACAGCGCTCCATCGTCGTTCCCTTCCGCCTGCTGCCCGTCGGCGACGACCCGGACCGTGCAGGGCACGTGCGCCGGCCGGTTCGCCTCCACCAGGGCCCGTAGCGCCTCCAGCGGCACCCGGTCCGGCTCGGGTACCCGTACCGTCACGGTCAGGGTGGGCACTGCCGTTCCCGGAAGCGGCCCGCCCGACCTCGACGACCAGGCCGTGCCGCCGTTCTCGGTGATCTCCGGCCAGACGCCGAAGACCATCTGCACCTGCTCCGCCAGGCCCTGTGCGGTACCCCGCACCCGGTGCCGTGCCACCGCACCGGCGACCGCCTCGCGGCGCTGCGCCAGCGTCCATCCCGGCGCCGTCTCGGCCGCCACCCAGCCGGCGAGCCAGTCGACGAAGTCGGCCGGGGCCAGCCGGGGGTCCAGATAGGCGGCGAGGCTGTCCAGCGTCGCGTGCACCGGAGCCAGCACCTCGTCGAAGGCGGCGAGCAGCCGGCCGGCCACCTCGTCCGTCTGATAGATCGCCGGCAGCCGCCGGCCGAACGGATGCGGTGTACCGAGACCCGCCACCGTGCCGCGCATGGGACATCCCTCTCCGGTCCTCGGCGGACCTAGCGTTCCTCCACCCGGACCTGGTGTTCGTAGGAGAAGGCCAGCGCGTGCGGGTCGAGGTCGACCCGGGACGTGGCCGTTCCGCGCCGGCCGGTGAGCGGGTCGGCGGGGAAGAGCAGCACCTCCTCCAGCAGCGCGACGCCGGGCAGCGGCTGGAGCACCCCGAACAGTTCGCCGGCCTGCACCGGCCGGCCGAACGGCCAGCCCGTCCCGTCCGGCCCGCCGCGCAGCGGGTTGAGGTAGCCGTAGAGCGCGTCGAGCACCGCCGTGCGGATCCGCCCGGTCGCCGTACCGGGCCGGGCGATCAGCCGGACCGCCACGGTGACGCCCTGGTAGAAGGGGGGTTCCACGCTCAGTCGTACGCCGATGGGTCGACGCGCGTCCAGGTGCGCGGCGATGGTGGCGAGCATGTCGTCGGGCGGGATCAGTTGCTCGAAGCGGAGTTGCTCTCCCGCGTCCGCGACCGCTTCCGGCACCACCAGCAGGCGTACGCCGCCGGGGTCGGCGCCGTCCCCGGCGGACAGGCAGCGGATCCGGGCCGCAGCCGGCACGGCCTGCCCGGCGATCAGTTCGTAGTCCCGGGCGGTGACCGCCCGGTCCTGTGCCCGCAACTGCACCGGGCCCCGCTGGCGGGCGCTCTGCACCGACTCGCCGTCCACCCCGCCGAGGGCGGCCTCCCGGTTCTCCACCCGGCTGACGTACGGCACCGAGCTGCGCAGCATCGAGATGGCGCCCCGGGCCACGTTCCCGCGCCGCCCACCGCCGGTGCGGTAGCGCCGGACCCGCAGCCGGGCGCCGTTGGGCGGCACCGCGCCGTAGCGGCGTAGCGTCCCGTCGGGTTCGCGGACCGCCGGCCCGAACTCCACCTCGCCGGTGGTCCGGTCCACGGTCACGCACCGGTCGTCGGGACCGGTGGCGCCGAACGCGTCCACCTCGGTCCACTCCTGCCAGCCGGCGCCGTCGGAGACCTCGACCACGAACGGCTCGTCGTCGGGGAGCACCGGCGGGCGGGCCACCCGTAGACGCAGACCCGGCACGCCCTCGGACTCGCCGAGGAACTCACCCACCACCGTCTCGGCGTGCACCGCCTCGACGGTGCCGCCGATGGTGAAGGCCGTGGCGGCCCGGATCGTCGGGGACGCCGAGTAGAACGGCTGGCCGGGCTCGGCGGCGACCAGTCGGCACCGCAGCCAGCCGGCCCGCTGGCCGCCGACGGTGGAGGTGGTGTGTCCGGCCGGTACGTGCAGCACCACGTCACCGGGCCGGTTGAGACCACCGGTGGAGTCGCTGTCCACCTCGCACTCCGTCCAGCGCGCGCCGTCCCAGGCCTCCCAGCTCACGGGCGGCTGCCGGGGGTCGACGCCGATGCCCTCCACCCGGCTCTCCAGCCGCAGCACCACCACGCAGGACGGGACCGCCGCGTCCAGGCCGAACAGCACCGCGTCGCCGACCGTCGGCGGGGTGCCGAAGCAGGCCACGTCCCGGCCGTCGAGCACCTGGTCGGTGCGGTCGGCGGCCGGACCGTCGGCGGGGTGGACGCGCAGGTGGGCCAGCTCGCACGGCACGATCGCCAGGTCGGTGCCGGTGGCGAAGACGATGGCCTCCTCCGTCTCGGTGCGGACCGTGCCGGCCTCGGTTCCGGCCCGCAGCTGCACCGTCTCGGCCTGTGGGGCGGCCAGCCAGAACGTGAGCGCGGCCCGCGCGGCGGTCGGCGGGAAGAGGCGTACGCCGATCAGGTCGAGGAAGGCCAGGTAGTTCTTCTCCGGCACCCGGTTCAACCGGTACAGCAGCTCGTCGGTCATCTGCGCGAACGCCTCGACGAGCGTGACACCCGGATCGGAGACGTTGTGGTCCGTCCACTCCGGACAGCGCTGCTGGATGAAGCGTTTGGCGTCGTCCACGAGGTGCTGGAAGCGTCGGTCGTCGAGGTTGGGCGCGGGCAGGACCATCAGTACGTCGCCTCCACCTCGACCGCGTCGTGCGACGGGATCACATAGAACGGGAAGACCAGGTTGCGGGGGTCGTTCGTCCCGCGCAGCACGTACCGCAGGTCGATGTAGAGGGTGCCGGCGGTCACCTCGTCGAAGCCCACGAGGACGTCGGTGACCTCGATCCGGGGCTCCCAGCGGTCGAGTGCGGCGCGGACCTCGAAGGCGACCTGTCCGGCGGTGTTCTCGTCGGCGGGCGCGAAGACGTAGTCGTGGATCGCGCAGCCGAACTCGGGGCGCATGGGTCGCTCGCCGGGTGCGGTGCCGAGGATGAGCCGGATCGCCTCGATGATCTCCCGCTCCCGGTTGACCAGCGCGATTCCGCCACCGGCGTCGAACCGGAGCGGGAACGCCCATCCGGCGCCGATGAACTGCTCCGCCACCTCGCTCAGCCTCCGATCGAGACGTTCAGGGCACCGGTCAGGATCGTCGCCGAGCAGGTGGTCCGGTCGCCCACCCGGGCGGCGGGGAAGCCGCCGATCAGCACCAGCCCGCCCGCCGGAGGCGGCCCGGGCACCACCACGTTGCCCGGGCCGAGGGCCAGGTGCGGTGGCGGGACCGGGCAGGTGCACAGGGTGCCGACCACCGCCGCCGGTCGGCCACCGATGAGCACGCTGGCCACGCCGAGCAGGGGACCGGGCGTCGGCGGGGCCACCCCGGGCGGGCCTGCGGCGGGCGGGCCGACGCTTCCGGTGGGTACGCCGTGGCCGATCCTGTCCCCGATCCGGGCTGCTGCTGGCATCGCGTTGTCCCTCCTCAGTTGATCCGGACGATCCGGCCGGAGATCGATACGCTGCCACCGGTGAGCTTCAGTTCGCCGGCCCCGGCGTCCACCGACACGCCCCGCCCGGCGACCGAGACCGGTCCGCTCGACTCGACCGAGACACCCCCGGTCCCTCGGACGGTGAGCTCGGTCTTGGCCTCGATCACCACGCTGCCGTCGCTGCGGACCACCACCGACGTCCCGGCCCGGTCCAGGTGCACCAGCAGGTTGTCCGTGCCCTTCTGGGTGCGCAGCCGGACCCCCTGCGCCGCGGCGGCGACGGTCGGCCCGTCCAGCAGCTCGATCCAGTTGCCGGTGGTGCCGCCGCCGGTCGCCCGGCCGTTGCGGGAGGCGAACGAGAGCCGGTTCACCGCCCCGCTCGTCGGGTCGACGAGTGGTCCGTCGTGCGGCGACGGCTGGTCGACGCCGTTGTAGAGCCCGCCGATCACGTACGGCCGGTCGAGCAGCCCCTGTTCGAAGCCGACCAGCACCTCGTCACCGACCTCGGGGCAGCAGACCCCGCCGCCGCCGGTCCCGCCCAGTTGCACCGTCCGGACCCAGTCGGTCTCGTACTCGTCGTCCAGCCAGGGGAAGCGGAGCTTGACCCAACCCCGGTCCCGGCGTTCCGGATGGTTGCGGTCCCGGGTGGCGTTGGCGTCGGTGACCACGCCCACGGCCAGCCCCGGCATCCGCGACCGGAGCGCCGTCGGGTTGCCTCCGGTGAGGCCGCCCAGCGACCGGTCCTGGGCGCCGCTGACGGTCAGCCAGGTCTCGTAGAACTGGGCCGGCTCGAAGAGGTGCCGGCTGGCGGTCACGGTGTACTTGCCGACGAACGGCTTCCCGACGCCGCTGAGGGTGAACGGCACGCCGGTGCGCAGCAGCGGGTTGCCCCGGAGCGCCACCTCGAGTTCGGCGAAGCCGCTCGCCACCTGGGCGGCCAGCGACCGGGACACCGTGTCGACCTCGGCCGCCGTCTCGTACGGCACGTCGGCGACCAGCATCTCGGCGTCGCCGAACGTCTCCGCCAACTCCCCGGCGGTCACCGCCAGCCGCACCTCGTCACTGTCGCGCACCCGGGTACGGCCGATCACCGGCTGGCGGGTACGGCGATCCCAGCCGCGCACCTCGACGTCGGTGAACTGGCCGGCCGAGGTGACGGTGGCGTGCATGGAGAGGACGTTGCCGTTGACCTCCGCCACGAAGTCGCTGCGCTCGGCGGGCGTCTGTGTGCCGGGGGCGGAGGCGGCGCGGACCGGCCGGCGGAACACGAACCGCCCGTCGACCATCGCCACCTCGGCGTCGTTGTCGGCGGCCAGCATCCGGAGGAACTCCCAGTCGCTGACGTTGGGCTGCGCCACCACCTCGTAGACCACGGTGGTGGGGTCGATCCGGCCGATCGGCAGACCGGCGAACCGGGCCAGCTCCCCGGCGATGTCGGACGCCTTCCGGTTGAGATAGCGGGCGACCCGTCGGCCACGCCGGAGCCGGTGCGACAGGTCCAGCGCCCGGATCGTGGTGTACGTGCCGGTGCCGTCGAACTCCGTCTCGACGGTGACCACCTCGCCGGTGAACAGCGGGGTCTCGCCGTTGCGGTCGCCGGGCCGGACCGCCACGGTCAGCTTCTGGCCGATCGTGATGCCGACCTTCTCCACCATCAGCGAGCCGGGATCGCGGTACCGCAGGGTCGCCACCGCCGGCATGTTGACGCCGTCCTCGACGCAGCCGTACGTCAACTCCTCCGGCCAGGGGGCGGGGATCTCGTCCGTGGGCAGGCCGACCTTGAGGAGATTGGTGAGGGTTCCGGTGGGCATGCGATCTACCTGCCTTCCCCGGCGGCACCGGACCCGACGGGTGTGCGGGACAGCGTGGTCGGGACCTCGTCGGGGGCGGGCAACAGCAGTTCGGTGCCGGGCGGCAGCCGGCTCGGGTCGTCGAGGTCGTTCGCCTCGGCGATCACCCGCCACACCGTCGGGTCCCCGTACTCGCGGTGGGCCAGCAGCGGCAACGAGTCGCCGTCCACCACCCGGTGCACCCGACGTGCCGAGCGGGTGCCCGAGGTGGGGTTCTGCGCCGGCTTGCTGCCGCTGATCTCGGTCAGGTTCACCGCGCAGGTCGCCCGCAACGGGGTGCCGGAGCTGTCGAACAGCGTGTACGTCGCGGTGACCTGGCTGACGTACGAATAGAACGAGACGGTCTGGAACTGGCCCCAGGTGAACTTCACCCACGGTGGCGAGGGTGCCTTCGCGGCGATGCTGGCCGTGGTCGGCGTGCAGCAGGACAGCAGGCTCTCCACGCGCTGCTGCACGGTGCGGCTGTGCGTGTCGGTCACGTCGAGGAAGACCGTCAGCGCGAGGTTGCGCGGCTCCGAGCCGGTGAACTCCGGGATGCCGACCTGCTCGGCGCCACGGACCACGTGCGGGATCCAGGAGGCCGACTTGGTCAGCGTCAACTCGTTCGGGTTGAACATGAAGGTGATCGGTCCGCCGAGCGCCCCGCCGGGGCGGTTGCCGCCGCCCAGCGGCGGGTTGTAGCGCTGGAGGAACGCGGAGACCTTGCCGGTCGGCATGTCAGCCCACCTCCAGGAAGCCGTGGTAGGCGAGTTCGATGCTCTCCGTCGCGGTCTCCGAGCGGGCCGGGTCGAAGGACGGGCCGGTCCAGCGGACCAGGACGACGTCGGCCAGTCCCCACTGGACCAGCAGGGCCCGGTTGGGCTGCAGCGCCGCGATCTGGGCGGTGCCCCGGGTGACGCCCTGCGGGAGTTTGGCGAGCAGCCGGGCCACCTTGGCGGTGTCCGGGATCAACGGTCGGGTGAGCGTGACGTTGGTGTAGCGCACCCGCGACGGCAGTTGCCAGACGAAGCCGTTGTTGCCGCCCTCCTGGTGCTGCTCCACCTCGACCTCGCAGCCGAGCCCGTCGCAGGAGTTCCAGTTGCCGAGGTCGATGCCGTCGATGCGGAGCCGGAAGTGGACGCTGGTGCCGGGGTCGATGTCGCTCACCGGCCACCGTCCAGCCACCGGCCGGAGCGTTCGCGTCCCCGCCGGAGTTCGGTCCGCAGCAGTCGGGAGATCGGTTCGACGAGGCGGTGGGCGAGTTCGTCCAGGGCCCGCGGGTCCAGGTGGTGGAACCGTTCGGCGCTGTCGCGGTCCTCACGTCCCCCGTCGCGTACCGCCTGCGCGCCGGTCGACCCGGCGGTGGCCCGGTCGGATCCGCCGGCCGTCGAGGCACGGGTGGCGGTCGCGGCCCCGGCCGCCTCCGGTTCCGTCCGCTGGACCACGGTGGTGGAGCGCGGCGGCGTCGACGTGGGGCGAACGGTGTGGCCGCGCGGTGTGCGCTGGATCTGTGGTGCGGCACCGGTGGGCGTGCTCGCCGCGCGGGTCACGACCGCCGGGCGCGGAACCGGGCCGGGGAGCGGGGGCACCGACGCGGGGACGGTGGACGCCGGGCGGGTCGGTCCGGCGACCGGCCGGGCCGGTGACCGGGCCGGACGAGGCCCGGGGGCCGGGGTGGTCCGGGCGCCGGAGCCGGCGACAGGTGCTTCTGGTCCCGCCATCGTGTGGGCCTCCCTGGTGCTCGCCGGAGTTCGGCTGGTCGTGGTCTCCGATGCGCCGCCCGAGGACCGGACCCAGCGGACCGGCACCGCCGCCGAAACGGCGGAGGCGCGGGCACCGGCCGGGGTCCTGGGGTCCGTGCCGCGTCGGGGTGGCGCGCCGAGTCCGCCGGACCGTTGCAGGACCGGCGTCAGGGGCCGTTCGCCGAGGAGCGGGGCGCGACCCGCCGGTCGGTGGGCCGGGCCGGCGGGTCCGGATGCTCCGGCCGCCGCGCCAGGCCGCGTCGGAGCCGGACCGGCACCGGCCGTCGTCGGCACGGCCACCGGGGAGTGGGGACGGACGACCGGCGTCCGTGCCACGGCGGGCGTCGCCCCCGGGTGGGGTCGCTCGGCCGCCGCCGGGGCGGTGGGCTCGGCGGGGTACGGCACCGGGCGCGTTGCCCGCTGCGGGAGGCCGGACCGGGCGGCATCCGACGGCGTGCCGCCGTTCGACGTCGGGGGCACCGCAGGCGTGCTGCCGGACCGGGGCGGGGACGCCGGGGTGGCGCCTGCGGCCCGGCCCAGGGGCGCGGTGCCGGCCAGCGGCGCCGAGGTCGGGCCTGCGGTCCGGGTCGCGGGCGCCGGGGGCGCACTACCGGCACCGGCGCGGGGCGCCGAGGTCGGGCTTCCCGCTCGGCCCGGGGATGCGCTGCCGGTCCCGGCCGTGGGGGCCGGGCTTCCGGGGCGGGCCGAGGCCGTCTGGAGTGTGCTGCTGGTCCCGGGCCGGCCGGGACGGTCCATGCGCGCCGGGGGTGTGCCGCGTGTCGGGGCGTCCGTGGGCACCGGGGCTGCCGGTGACGTGCCGTGCGGGCGGACCCGGGCGGGACTCGCCGACGGGAGGGCACCGGCGGCTGGGGGGACCGTCGGCGGCGCGGGTCGATGGGCGGTGCCGCCGGAGTGGGGCGAGGGGCCGTCGGCGGTCTGCCGGGGCGGCACCAGGCCGGGGGTGGCCACCGGGCCGGGGGTGGCCACCGGGCCGGGGGTGGCCACCGGGCCGGGGGTGGCCACCGGGCCGGGGGTGGCCACCGGCCGGGCCACGATCCGTGGCGGGGCCGCGTCCGGGGCGAGCGGAACTCCGAGGCCCACCGGCGGGCTGGGGGGAGGTGCCGGCGGACCGCTCCGACCCGCCGGCACCTCCCGGAGCGGTGACCGACCCGGGCCGGACGGCCCCGCTCCGGCTTCCGACCTCGACGCTCCCGCACCGGGTGGCCGTGCCACCGGACCGCTCTCCGGTCGGCCGGTGCCGGCCCGGTCGGCCGGTGCGGCGGCCGGGGACTGCGGACCGGCCCCGGCGGGGCCGCCGGGCGGGGTGGCGCCGCCTCCAGTTGTGGTCGGAGCAGCGCCGGCCCGCGATCCACGTTGGTGGACGGCAGCGGCCCGCTGCACCGGGGCCGGGGTGCCGCCACCCACACCGGACGGCGCGGCACCCGAGCCCCTACCCGCTGACCGGGGCAGTGACTGGTCCGGGGCCGGACGGCGGGCGGACAGCACTGCCGGTGGCGCGTCCGGATCCGGCGCCGGCATCACGATGGGCTCGCCGAGACCGAGTCGCGGGGGAGTGCCGCCGACGCGGGGAGCCCGCGCCACCGGGACCGATCCGGTCGTCCCGGTCGGCACGGCAGGCGGCGGGTCGCGGCGGGGCGGCGCGGCGGGTGCCGGGGAGCTGCCGGTCGGCGTGACCGGCACCGAGGCGCTGCCGGTCGACGCGAGGGACATCGAGGCGCTGCCGGTCGACGGGTCGCGGCGGGCCGGTGCGGTCGGCACCGGGGCGCTTTCGTTCGGCACGGCGGGCAGCGGGTCGTGGCGGGCTGGCGCGGTGGATGCCCGGTCGCGGCCGCTCGACGTACCGGGCGCCGAAGCAGGGCTGGTCGGCGCGGCCGTGCGGACGGCGGCGGAGCGGACGGCGGTGCCGGGGCCCGGTGCGGCAGAACCCGTGGGGTCCGGGCCGGACCGGGCAGCGGTGACGGGTGTCCGGGGAACGTCGGTGGGGCCGGGTTGCCGGGCGGGCACTCGACGCGGCGGCGCGGCGACCGGGGCGAGCGTCAACGGCGTACCGGCTCGGCGGGCCGGGGCGGGGCGGACCGGTCGGGGCGACACGGCGGTGGCCGGTGTCCGGGCCGGGCCGTCGGCCGGCGGACCGTCAGATCCGGCCGGCGGGCCGGTGGGGGACCCCGACGGTGCACGGAGGACCGCCGGGAGCGCCGGGGCCGGTGGGCCCGGCTCGGCCGGGGAGCCGGCGGTGGCCCGGCGCTGCACCGGCAGGGCGGAGGCGGCGGGACGCTGCCCGGGCAGGGCGGTGCCGGTGGCGTGGGCCGGCTTCGCCGGGGGCACCGGGCGCAGCAGGTCGTGGGCCAGCCCGCTGGGCGCGTCGGGGCTGACCAGGTGGTGCAGCGGGCGTCGGGCGGTGGGGTCCTGCCAGGTGGCCAGCCGGTGCCGGAACCCGATCGGGTCGCTGATCGGCACCTCGACACCGGCGAGCAGGCGATCCATCGGCGGTACGCTCCGCCAGCCCCGGCCGTCGACGACCGGGGTGGGAGCCGGGTCAGCGACCGGGGTCGGGTCGACCGCGTCGGAGTGGACCGGTCCGCGCCACCGTCGGAGCAGGTCGCGTACGCCCATCGTGGATCACCGCCCCTCGTTGACGCGGGTGTTGATGGCGGCGATCTCCGCGACGAAGCGCCGTCGTTCGTCGTGACGCAGGTCGAGGATCTCGTCGCGGGACCAGTGGAAGTGGTAGGCGACGTACGCGACCTCCTCGTAGAGCCGGTCGGTCGCGTACGTCACGATTCCCCCGGGCGACCACCGGCCAGGTCCACCTCGAAGTCCGAGGTGCAGTGCGGGCAGGTGACCGCCGCGCGGGTGTGCCCCTCGGCGTTGATGCGGCGATAGAAGTCCTGCAGGAAGGTCAGGTCCGAGGCGAACAACCGTTCCACGTGTTCGGCCCGTACGTCGGTGATCGTGCCCAGCCGGGTGACGACCATGCTGAGCAGCACGACCGACAGATAGGCGGGGTTGTCCTTGACCCGCAGGTCGACGAGCGGGCCGAGTTCGTCGCGGGCGGTCGCCAGCCGCATGGTGCCGTGCCGGTGCACGGTGCCGGCCTCGTCGACGTACCCGCGAGGGAGTTCGAAGGAGAACTCGGTCTGGAGCCTCGGCGGCTCGGGCGGTGGTGTGGCCCGGCCGGCCGGGGCGGCCCCGGGGTCGGAGTCCGAGCCGTCGAGCGGCTCCTCCGGGGCGGTGTACGAAA
This sequence comes from Micromonospora sp. NPDC002389, assembly GCF_040296095.1. Taxonomy (NCBI): domain Bacteria; kingdom Bacillati; phylum Actinomycetota; class Actinomycetes; order Micromonosporales; family Micromonosporaceae; genus Micromonospora; species Micromonospora sp. NPDC002389. The sequence continues at coordinate 473,252 of NZ_JBEOWP010000004.1, read as the reverse complement.
CGGTCCGTCGTCTCATCGACCTCACGGCGTGCGGACCCGGCCCGAGTCGGGCCGGGAGTGGACGCCGCTACCTCCCTTCACGCGGTACGTGGTGGTGCGCCTCAGGAACTGGTGATCTCCTCGAAGACGATCGTGATCTTCTCGGTGGCCGGGGAGGTGTCACCGGCCCGCAGGCTGGGGCCCTCCCACCGGCTCACCCAGGCGTTGGTCAGGTCCCACCGGCGCTGCTCCGAGTTCTCCGCGTCCACCACGATGACGCTGATGTTCTGCCGGGCCGTGTTGATCGCGCCCTTCTCGTACGTGTCCTTGATCCATTCGGTGAAGGCGCTGCTCTTGTCCAAGCCGCGGGTGATGGTCACCTCGCCGCCCTTCCGGGCCCCCGGGATCTTGCGGATGATGTACTCCCCGGTCGGGGTGACCTGGGTGACCTCGATCGCGTCGAGTTCCACGGTGAGGCCGCTGACCTCCTGGACCGATTCGACCCGTGCCTTGCCCAGTTCCACCTGGAACCGGTGGGTAACGAAGGTGTCGCCCGTCTCCGCCATCGCTGGCTACCGTCCTTTCCTAGCCGTCACAGGTCTGTGGTGCGTACGCGTCGGGTCACTCGGAGACGAGGCTGGTGCTGTCGGAGTACTGCGACATCCGGAACACGACGAACTCGGCGGGGCGTACCGGGGAGACGCCGACCTCGCAGACCACCCGGCCGAGGTTGACCGACTCCGGCGGGTTGGTCTCCCGGTCGCACTTGACATAGAACGCCTCGGCGGCCGTGCTGCCGAACAGCGCCCCGCCGCGCCACTCCTCGGTGAGGAACGCGGCGATGTTGCGCCGGATCGTGCCCCAGAGCCGCTCGTCGTTCGGCTCGAAGACCGCCCACTGGGTGCCGAGCAGGATCGACTCCTCGATGTAGTTGAACAGCCGGCGCACGTTGATGTAGCGCCAGGCGGGGTCCGAGGAGAGGGTCCGGGCACCCCACACCCGGATCCCGCGACCGGGGAAGGCGCGGATGCAGTTCACCCCGATCGGGTTGAGCAGATCCTGTTCACCCTTCGTCACCGAGTTCTGCACCTCGATCACGCCTCGGAGCACGTCGTTCGCCGGTGCCTTGTGGACCCCGCGCTCCGCGTCCGTACGCGACCAAAGGCCGGCGACGTGCCCGCTCGGCGGCAGGAACCGGTGCTGCCCGCTGGCCGGGTCGAACACCTTGATCCAGGGGTAGTAGAGGGCGGCGAACCGGGAGTCGTACCCGGCCTCCTCCTGCCGCCAGGTCAACACCTGCCGGGCGGTCAGCTCCGGCGGCGGGTCGAGGAGCGCCATCCGGTCGCCCATCTGCTCGCAGTGCGAGATGACCGCCAGTTGGACCGCCTTGACGTCCTCCAGGCTGATCCGGTCCTGCTGGTACGCGCTCATCAGGTCGGGCACCGCGACCATGGTGATCTCGTCGATCGCCTCCAGCCCGCCGAAGCCGGTCCGGGCGTCCGCGTCACCGACGTAGTCGTCGGCGGAGATCCGGGCGGGCAGGCCGGCGTCCTCAGTCGGCACCGGCGGTACGCTCACCGACTGCTTCGAGGGCCGCGCCAGCGAGCTGGCCGGTGCCGCCTCCTCGACCGCGATCAGCTTCGACCGTTCCCGCACCTGGTTGACGACGTACGCCTTGGTGTTGCGCTTCGCGGAGACGTCGAACGCCTCCCGTTCGGTGCCGCCCTGCCGGACGACCAGCCGGAACCGGTCCTCCGGCACGGACTCGCCCTCGACGTCGGCCACCTCCACGGTGAGCTCACCGCCGTCACCGGAGCCGGGCAGGGCGGTGACGGTGAAGGTGCCGAGCGCCACCGGCGGCCCGGTGACCGTGCGGCCCGCCCCGGTCGCCTTGGTCGCCCCGTTCGCAGTCTCCGGGGCACCGACCCGCACCACGTAACAGATGCCGCCGCCGTTGGCGAAGTAGCCGTACACCGCGTGCGCGAGGTAGGCGTCGTCGAGCGCCTCCCCGAACGTCTGGACGAACTGGCTCCAGTTGGTCACCAGGGTCGCGGTGTGCAACGGCCCCCTGGCGGCGAAGCCCACGAAGGCGGCGACGGCGGTGCCCACACCCTCGATCGGGCGTGAACCGCTCGGCACCTCCTCCACGTACACCCCGGGTGACAGGTACGACGGCATGACACGCTCCCTCGGGCACGACGGCGATCCGTGAGGAGAAGTCTGGTCACGCCCGGTGCCGGCAACCATGACTCGACGGGCGGGCGGCGGGGAAGCGGCCACTACCCGAAGGGGCAGTTCACCGGGAGTGCCGTCAGATGGCGGATGTCTTTCCGGACGGGGGCCGGAGAGGCTCCGCGTACCCGGGGGACACCTCGGAGTCTCCGCCGCGTTTGCGGCCCGGATCCCGGGAGTGGTCGGATGCCCATCCTCAGGCGAGACGTTCCCGCCGGGATCGTGCTGGAACCCGCCGCCCGACAGTTCGCCGAGGCGACCGCGCGCCCGCCGTACCTGCACGAACTGGGGCCGGAGCGGGGCCGGTGGGTCCTGGACGACCTCCAGTCCGGCAACCTGGCCAGGCCCGACGCCGACCTGGACGAGCGGGTGGTGCCCGGCGGGCCCGGCGGTGAGATCGTGGTCCGGGTGGTCCGGCCGTCCGGTGCCATCGGCCGGTTGCCGGTGATCCTCTATCTGCACGGGACCGGCTGGGTCCTCGGGAACTGCCGCACCCACGACCGGCTGGTCCGGGAGTTGGCCGTCGGCACCGGCGCCGCAGTGGTCTTCCCGTACTACAGCCTCGCGCCGGAGGCGTGCTATCCGGTGGCGGTCGAGGAGTGCCACGCGGTGCTGCGCTGGCTCACCGGCCCGGGCGCGGCCGACCTGGACGGGGAGCGGATCGCAGTGGCCGGTGACTCGGTGGGCGGCACCCTGGCGACGGCGGTGACGCTGCTGGCGAAGCGGCGCGGTACGCCGAGACCGGTCGGTCAGGTGCTGTTCTACCCGGTCACCGACGCCCGCTTCGACACCGCGTCGTACCGGATGTTCGCCGAGGGCTTCCACCTGCGCCGGGACACGATGCGCTGGTTCTGGGACCAGTACGCGCCGGACGAGGCGGTGCGGGCCGAGGTGGCGGCCTCACCGCTGCGGGCGGCCCCGGAAACCCTCGCCGGGCTGCCACCCGCGCTGGTCATCACCGCCGAGGCCGACGTGCTGCGGGACGAGGGTGAGGCGTACGCCCATCTGCTGCGGTCGGCCGGCGTACAGGTCTCGGCGACCCGCTACCAGGGGATCATCCACGACTTCGTGATGCTCGACGCGCTGCGCGGCACCGAGGCGGCCGAGGCGGCCATCAACCAGGCGGTCACCTTCCTCAAGCGGACCCTGCGGCTGGCCTGAGCGGTGCGCCGCCGATGCCCGCCCGCGTCGCCGGCACTTCCCGATCCGCCCCGCGCGCCTTACCCGGAAAGGTGCCCTCGCGGTCACCGTCGACTGCCCGCCCGGCCGCGCAGACTTGCCGGACGGCAGGAAGATCCAGCGGGCCGGAAGGAGCACGATGCGGGCCGGAGAGTGGCGCCAGGACCAGGGCGAGCGCGGTACAGCAGGGTCGGTCCGTCGCGGTGGCACCGCGTCCGGTGCCCGGCCGGAACATCCGATCATGGCGCTTCAGCACGCCGCCGGGAACGCGGCGGTCGCCGCAGCCCTCTCCGGTGAGCACGGCAGCGCACCCGCCCTGCCGGTGCAGCGGGCACCCGGCGGCGCCCAGTCGGCCTCGACCGAGCAGGCGGCGCCGGACTACACCCCGCGACTGTCCCGGGGACCGCTGCTCAGCTCCGCCGAGCGGGCGGAGATCGAGGCGGCCGGTCCCGGCAGCGCGGTGCAGGCCGAGACCGGGTCGTTCGCGCAGGCGCAGGCGTACCTGGACGCCAGCAGGTACTACGACTGGCTGCAACTGCCGCCGGGAAGGCGGCTGTACGTCGCCACCCTGGCCTGGGAGAGGCGGGCGGATTCCGGCGGCATCCGCGAGACCCCCGCGTACGTGCTGGCCCGAGGCATCATGATGCGGTCCGCGCCCGAGGGCGACCCGCTGCGCGAGGAACTGGAAGCGGAACTGACCACCGACGTACGCGACACGTTCGCGGCCACTCTCGCCGCCCAGGATCTCCAGCCCGGCCAGGAGAACAGCGAGGGACTCAGCGCGCAGCAGATCGATGAGTTCAACCGAAAGAACCAGCAGGCCAACACGCTGCTCCGGCGACTCTTCGTGATCATTCAGCAGGGTCTGGAGGTGGCCGGGGCCGAGGGGAGGAACTCGGCGGACCGGCAGTGGCGCCGCCACACCGGAGCCGTGGCGCGGGCCCTCGCACACGGCGGGCGGGTCAACGTCCGGGTGGAGATCCCCCGGGAGGAGACGGCGGAACCGATCGGTGGCAGGTCGCTGCCGGAGTGGTTGGGGATGCGGAACCTGCCGAAGCGGGCGTTCAGCACGCACGACATGACCGGCGGCAGCGAGGAGACGCTGCGCGAGGTCGGCGGTGTGAAGGCGACGGCCGGCAAACTGGTCAAGTACCCCCGTCGCGACGAGCGTGGCGCGGACATCGCGGCCGGCGGGATCGGCAGCCGTGACTTCAACGGTGACGTGGTGCTCCCCAACGGCGTGCACGGCCACATCCTGCTCGTCTACAAACCGCCCACCGCCAGCGACATCGGCTGGCTCCAGATCGGCCTGGAGACCACCGCCCCCGAATCGATGAAGGACACGGTGCTGCACGCGATCGGGCTGTCCAAGCCGGATCCGAACGCCCCGCAGAATCCGGTCGGATACCGCCACACCGCCAAGTCCACCGAGGCGACCGCCAACCCGGCGTCCAGCGTCGGCGGGCTCAAGCAGGACAAGATCGGGACGGGCAAGCTGGACACCATGCGGGTCACGCTCGGCGGCGACTGGTTGCGCAAGCTCAAGGCGGAGGACGCCAAACTGACCGAGCAGATCAACCGGGCGGACCGGGACGAACGCAGGCTGCGGGAGATCTTCTCCGCGCTGGTCGGCACCGGGGACGACTACGCACAGCTCGTCGCCGACGAGCCGACGGCCGTGCCCGACGACCCGGACCTGATCGCTCGCGCCCCCAAGTGAGGGCGGCCTCGGTCGGACACCCTCGGCGGTGGGGGGTGCATGGACGGGTCAGTAGTCCTGGACCTTCCTGATCGCCTCGACCTTCTGGTTCGTCTCGTAGTCCGGGCCATTGCGGTTGAACTCGTGTCCCGCGCTGCGCTGCTCGATGACGAAGTAGTACTTGTCGCCGCTGATCGTGATCGGTACCCGGTTGCTGGGTCGCGGATGGAAGTGGGTGAGTTCGCCGACCTCCACGCCGCCCGGGCTGGCGACCGGGGTCCTGGTCGCCACGGTGTCGTCGTCGCGGAGCATCTTCAGCAGTTGGCGGCCGGTGATGAGCCGGGTGACCAGGGCGTCCTCCAGATAGGTCAGGGATGTCGCCGGCACGGGTCGCGTCGCGGGTCTGCCGGATCTCGACCACGCGTTGGTCGCACCCGCGGCCAGGTGCGTCTTGCCGGTCGCGCCCAGCCAGGCCAGGAGCACCTTCGCTTCGCCGTCGTCGAGTATCGACATCACCGCGTCCTGGGGGCTTGCCTTGAGCATGGTGTGGAACTGGTACTTGTCCTCCTTCGCCAGGGCGTCGCGATTCTTGCCGAAGATGCCGAACAGGGCTTCTTGGAGCATGACCTGGGTGAGCAGCGCTGCCACGTTGCCGCTCACCTGCGGGAGTGGCGCGTCCGGGTAGTCCGCCGGGGGATAGCTCTGCCTCCAGTGCGCCTTCATGCCGGCGACCATGACGTGGGCTTCGACCCGGGCGAAGTCGTAGACCCTGCGATGTTCCTCCTTGAACAACCCGGACATCGGCGACGGCTGCGGGGCCGGCCGCTTGCCGACGGCCCGGGCCGACGCGCCGCCCCGGCCACCGCGTGCCGCCGGAACGCCTCGAGTGGGTCGGCTTGCGCCCTGCGCTGGCACGGTCGACCGGTTGTGCCGTTCCTGCGCCACCTCGATCTCCTCCGCGCTGGCCTTGCCCAGGTTCTCGTACGGAAGGGAGACGTTGGTCTGCTGGTTGGCGCTGTCGAACGGGTCGACGTTCGTCTTGTTCTTGCGCACACTGGTCGCAGCGGCGTCGATGATCAGGCTGAAGTTTTGCTCCTCTGAGCGCAGCGACTTGTTGTACGCGTTGAGGATCTCCTCGAGCGAGCCCTTTCCCGTCAACGCCTTGCCGAGCTTCTTGCGTGCCGAGATCACCGCAGGCCGCGCGTAGTTCCTGGTCGGCAAGGGACCGTAGATCAGCTCGATGGTCGGCGAGTTCCTCGGCGGGGCGGCGCCCTCCACCTCCAGCTTGAGCAGGGGGAGCGGGTCGTTCTCCCCGACCGGGGTCGCCTTGTCCGTCCTGGCCAGCGCCATGCCGTTGACGAGGACGACCGTGTCATCGTCGCTGGTGAGCTGCACCTTGGGGATCTCGACCTCGATGCCGGTGCGTTTGGCATCGGTCAGTTCCTGAGGCTGAGCGTACGGCGCTGGGCGGTCGGGGTCGTGCGCGTTGATGTACTCGGTCAGCTTCTCGTCGGTCATGTCGTTGTCGGTGACGAACTGCTCCAGCCGGGACGGCGCTCCCGCCGGCTGCGGCAGCAGCGGCCCCCGATTCAGCTTGCCGCGCTCCAGTTCGAAACGCATGAGGAAGTCCTGGTCGTCGGCCAGGCCCGCAGCGTTCAGCCGTTGCTGGAAGGCGTCCATCGTCATCCGCTGCACCGGCGTGTCCCGGCCGTTCGTCCCGGTCACCGAGGCGTTCCCTGCCGTCCGCTGCACCCCTGGGGCCCGGGCCACGTCCGGCCTGACCGGCTGGTCCCGCTGGGCCGGACCCAGCCGTGGCTCCGGGGAGGACGACGCATCTGCCCGCTGCGCGGGCGGCTCCCTGAGCGCCCGGTGGGCGTTCGCCTCCGCCGCCCGCTCGAAGGCGTCACCCGGGTCGGAGACCCGCTGGCCGTGACCGTTGTCGGTGCCGGCGACCGGGCCGGAGCGCTGCTGGATGACGTGGGTGAGTTCGTGGGCGAGGGTGTGCCGGTCGCTCCCGCCCCGGCCGAGCACCACGTGCGATCCCGACGTGTAGGCCCGGGCGTCCACCTCCGCCGCCGAGCGCTCGGCGAGCGCACCGGTGTGCAGGCGTACGTCGGAGAAGTCCGCGCCCAGCCGGGCTTCCATGTCCCGCCGTACCGGCTCGGCCAGCGGGCTGCCGGAGGAGCGCAGCACCTCGTTCACCGCCGACCGTTGGACCGGCTCCGACTCGTGGCCGTGGTCCGGGTCGGCGCAGCGCATCCGCTGGACCGCCCGGGTGGCTGCGGCGTTGCCCGCTCGGTGTTGCAGGTCCAGGATCGTGGCCGCCGCACCGGTCGGCCCGACAACGGTCGGCCCGACGGGGACCGCACCGGTCTCCGGTCGGGCCTGTTCGGCGCCGGTGGTCTCCGGCCGGGCCGGCGTGACGGGGCGGGCCGAGGCGTCGCGGCCGGCCGGATCGTGTGCTCGCATCGCTGCCCTCTCGTCAGTGGACCCGCGCGGGCTCCCCGCGTGGTTGGTACGCGCCGAACTCGCTCTCCAGCAGCAGCCGGCCGAGCTTGCGGTACTCCCGCTGCACCGCGCCGACCAGGTCCGCCATCCGCACCGGCCGGCCGGCCTGCGCGGCCAGGTAGGCGGCGGTCACCACGCAGGCCCGGATGCTGCCGCCGGCCAGCTCGAAGCTGCGGGCGCAGAAGTCCAGGTCCAGGTCGGGGTCGCGGGGCAGCTCGGTGCCGAGGCAACGGTCCCAGAGCGCCCGCCGCTGCGCCACGTCCGGCATGGCGAAGTCGACGATCAGGTCGAGCCGCCGGGTGAACGCCTCGTCCAGGTTGGCGCGCAGGTTCGTGGTGAGCACCGCGACGCCGTCGAAGGACTCCATGCGTTGCAGCAGGTAGGCGCTCTCCAGGTTGGCGTACCGGTCGCGGGCGTCCTTGACCTCCGACCGTTTGCCGAAGATGGCGTCCGCCTCGTCGAACAGCAGCAGCCCGTTGACACCGGCCGCCTCGGTGAAGATCCGTTCCAGGTTCTTCTCCGTCTGGCCGACGTACTTGTCCACCACCGTGGACAGGTCCACGACGTACAGGTCCAGACCGAGGTCGGCGGCGACCACCTCCGCCGACATGGTCTTGCCGGTGCCCGAGTCACCGGCGAACAACGCCAGCACCCCGCGCCCCCGCCCGCCGCCGGGGCGCATCCGCCACCGGCCGAGTACCCGGTCCCGGTACCGCACCCGCAGGGCCAGCTCCCGCAACTGGTCGTGCACCTGGTCGGGCAGCACCAGATCGGACCAGCCGACGCCGGGTTCGATCCGCCGGGACAGCCGGGCCAGACCACCGGCGTTCTGTCCGCGTACCCCCGCGCGCAGGTGGCCGGCGTCCACCCGGTCCGCGCCCGCGAAGAGCGCGAGCTGGTCGGCGGCCTGCGCGGCCCGCCGGATCTGGTCCGGGCCGAGCAGGTACGCGGCCAGCTCCCGCGCCGGGTCCACGCCGTCGGTCCAGCCCTCGGGCCGGTCGGCGGCCCGCGCCGCGCCCGCCGTGCGCCACAGCCGGGCCCGGCCCTGCTCGTCCAGCGGTGCGGCGGTGACCAGCAGCGGCGCCTGCCGGCTCCAGTGCGGATCCCACTCGACCGTCCCGGTGAGCAGCACCGGCACCGGCTGGTCGGTGACCCGACGCAGCAGACGGGCATGTGCCGGCACGCCGATCGGGTCGAGTGCCTGGACCGGGCCGGCGACCAGGCCGGCACCGCGCAGCCGAGCCTCCCGCACCACCACGGCCAGCACGTCGGCCGGGGCCGGCTCGGCGGCCAACGCGTCCAGGTCGAGCCGGAGCACCGCCCAACCGGCCGAGACCAGCGCCGCGACCCCCAGGTCGTCGGCGACGGCGCCGGGCTGTTCCCGCAGGTAGGCCCGGCGCACTCCGGCGCGTACCGCCGCGCCGAGGCGGTGCGCGGTGTCCGACGGCGGGGCCGTGTCGTCCCCGACGGGCCAGGCCAGCTCGGCGAGCCGGGCGTCGACGGTGTCGTCACCGAGCAGGTACCCGGCCACCCGGTCGGGCACCCGCAGCGACCGGGACAGGTACGGCTGGTCCGGCTGCTCGACCAGCAGCAGCCCACCGCCGACCAGGGGCGCGGCGGCGGCGAACCGGGACCGACCGGTGACCGCCGAGGCGGGCAACCCACACAGCTCCAGGGCCAGCCCGATGGTGGCGCGACGCCTGCTGACGTCGTCGTTGAGATAGCCGTAGAGCTTCTCGAACCGGGCCTCGACGTCGGGCAGCAACGCGACCAGCAGGAAGTCCACGTCCAGCGCGGTGAGTCCGAACCGGCGGGCCAACCGGAGCAGTCGCGGTTCCGGGCCGAGATGTAAGGAGGGGTCCCCTGCTATACACGAGGCGTTAGCAGGGGACCCCTCCTTACTCGACACCCCGACGTTCGCGGCAGCTCGCGCAGGTGCGGCAGTTCGCGCAGGTGCGGCGGCCAGGCGTTCGGCGTGGTCGGCTGACACGTACAGCCCACGGAAGGCGTCGTCCGGGTCGGGGTCGTCCCGGCGGCGCTCGGTCACCGCCTGCCGTACCCGCGCGGCGAGCAGCCCGAGCCGCTCCGACAGGTACGCCGTGTCGTCTGCCTCGCTCACCGCAGACCGCCCGGCCCGGGGAACCGACCGTCGCCGTCCCGGCGGGGGTTCGCCATCGTGTGCGTACGCCGACTCACCCGCGCCCCGGCGACGTCGCCGACCTGGACGGTCCGCTCCCGCACCGGCGGGGCGGCCGGCGACCGGCGGGTCGACACCGGGGCGGTGACCACCAGGTCCAGCGATGGTTTGAGCTCGCCCCCGAGCGCGGTCCACACGTCGGCCAGGGCACGTCCCTCGCCGGGCGGCGCGGCGACCGACATCGGCACCGCCAGACCCAGCGCGGCCAGCGAACCGGTCATCCGCTCGGCCGGCAGCTCGTCGTACCGGACCAGGCCGGCGAGCAGGGTGGCGAGCAGGCGGTGCTCGTCGGTGGGCCGGTTGGTCCACGCGGTGACCAGATAGGACAGCGCAAAGAAGTGCGGCGAGTCGTGCCAGGCCACCGTCTGGCCGGTCTCGTCCCGCTCCGCGACCCGGCCCTGGAAGTACCGGGACCGGTCCTCCCGGATGTCGTAGAGGAACAGGTTCACCGTCGGTGCGTTGCGGCGGGTCGCCCAGTCCCGGGTGGGCGCGTCGAACGACACCTCCACCCCGGTACCCGTCAGCGCCTCGGTGGCGACCAGCCCGCGCAGGGCCTCGTCGATCTCGTGTATCACGCGCCCGCTCCCATCGTCGTCACCAGCTGCGGCGCAGCAGTCCGGGCGGTTGCTGGGCCGGCAGCACCACCAGGAAGGGGGTGTTCACCGGGCGGAACCCGGTGCCGGTGGCCACCGCCCGGCGTTCGCCCAGCCGGTCCTTCGGCAGCACCAGCACCTGGCCGGTGAAGGTGCCGTCGGCGGCCGGCCGTACCGGTGCGGCGGTCGCGGTGATGCCGATGTCCCAGGCCAGGCGCACCGGTTGGCGGGGTGGGAAGTCGAAGCCCCGGATCGTGGCGACGAAGCCGGGCGGTCCGATCCCCGGCACCGCCTCGATACGCGGCTGGAGCACCCGCAGCCGCGCGGTGGCGGTGTCGTTGTCCGGGTCGGCGTTGCCGCCGGTGGTGGAGACGGTGCCCCGGACGGTCGTGTCGAGGGCCGCGCCGGGGGCGAGCGTGCCGCCCACCGTGGCGGCAGCACCGGGGGCGAGGTCCGGCACCGGGCAGCCGTCGTCGCGGCAGTCGGGCAGGAGCCCACCGGCCGGTACCCCGTCGGGCAGGCCGGCGCGGACCCGCAGGCCGGTCGCGGTGGTCCCGCCCGCGTTGCGCACCGTGTACCGGACGGTGACGACGCCGCCGACGTAGCCCGGCTGCGGGTCGACCGAGACGGTGATCGTCGGGTCGGCCGGACTGTCCGGCGGTGCGGGTACGACCCGGACGGTGGTCACCGTGGCGTTGTCCGACGGGTCCGCGTCGGTCGGGCTGGTCTCGACCGACCAGCCCACCTCGAAGCTGCCGGGAGCGTCGCCCACCAGGTCGACCCGGACCTCGACGGTGCGTCCCACCTCGACGCGGCCCAGCGCGCAGCGCAGGGTGGCGAGCACGCACTCACCGGCCGACGTGTCGAGGCCGGTCACTGACAGCCCGGCCGGTACGCGGAGGGTGCCCTGGACGTCGTCGGCGGCGGTCGGCCCCTGGTCGGTGACGGCGAACCGCAGCGAGGTCCGCCCGCCGACCGTGGTGGTGGGCGCGGGTGCCGACACGCTGGTGGCGACGTCCACGCGGCGCTGCCAGCTCGGCTCCTTCTGCCGTCCGGGCAGGTGCCCGGTGAGCGGTCCGACGGTGCCGGCGGCCAGGTCGTAGCTCCACAGTGCCTCGGGCGAGTTGTTGCCCTCGGCGCGGCGGGCCGAGAAGGCGAGCCGCTGGCCGTCCGGCGACCAGGCCACGTCGCGGGGCTGGTGCGGGGCGTCCTCGCGGTCGGGCACCGGCAGGGCGCACGACCCGCCACCGGCGGGCAGCAGCAGACGGCAGTCGCCGTCGTCCAGGTCGAGCAGGACCAGGCCGTCGGCCTCCCGGTTGAAGGCCAGCCGGGTGCCGTCCGGCGAGAACGCCGCGCTGTCGTCGACGACCGGGCACCCGACGCCGCAGATCGTCTCGGTCAGGTCGGTCTGGTCGAGGCCGTTGCCGGCGTTGGCGGTCCAGATGTGGGTCGACACCTCACCCCGGTAGGTGCCTCGGGTGAAGGCGATCCGGGTGCCGTCGGGCGACCAGGCGGGCTGGGTGTCGTCGAGTCCGGCCAGCGGTGCCGGGACCGGCAGGTCCAGCAGGAGCTCCCCGCTGACGGCGTCGACCACCTCGATCCGGGAGGGGGTACGTCCTCCCGGGCCGTCGCCCGGCGAGTTGCGGACCAGGGCCAGCCGGGTGCCGTCGGGCGACCACGCCGGGTCGGTCTCCCGGTCGCCGCTGCCCCGCCCGGCGATCGGCAGCAGCCGTGGCCGACCACCGTCGGCGTCCACGATCCACAACCGTTCGGTCCGTACGCCGTCGACCGTCTCGAACCGGGTGACCGCGATCTGTCGCCCGTCCGGCGAGTACGCCTGCCGCTCGAACCACGGATCACCGTCCACCGGCTCCCAGAGCAGCAAGGAGTTGTCGAGCGCCCCCGGGTCCTCGCGGAGCACCGATACGCCCAGGTCGCGCGGGTCCACCCCGTCGGGCCGGATGTCCTGGAGGGTGGCGGTGGTCCGGTCGAGGGCGCTGGTCCGGCCGACCAGCAGGGACTCGGTGTCGCTGCCGGGCGCGGCGTACCAGGTGGGATGGCTGACGTCGCGGTTCTCGTCGAGTCGCGGCACCACCACGCACTGACACACGTCCTCCTGCACCAGCACCGAGTAGACCCGGTCGACGTCACCGCTCGCGCTGCCGTCGGGCAGCGTCCGGCTGACGAACGCCACGGTGGTCCCGTCGGCGGTCCACGCCGGCTGCCGGGCCTGCCAGCCGCCGGGCAGCATCTGGGTCCGCGCGGTGCCGTCCGGGGCGATCAGCCACACCTCGGGGGCCGGTTCGGCCGGCCCGACCGTGTAGGCGAGACGTCCGTGCTCCGGGTTCGGGTCCCAGGCCGGCTCGGCGGCCCCGGTCGCCTCGGTGGTGACCTGGGCGACCGGGCCGCCGTCGACGGAGATCCGATAGACCTGGGGGAGCGTGGCGTCGCCACGCAGGCCGGCGAAGGCCAGCGTCGTGCCCTCCGGTGACCAGGTCGGCCACCTGTTGTCGCCGGTGCCGTCGGTCACCCGTCGGCTGTCGCCGGTCGCGACGTCGACCACGAAGACGTCGTGCGCGCCGTCGGCCCGACCGGCGGCCGAGCTGTACGCGATCCGGGTGCCGTCGGGGGAGAGGACCGGCCGGGACTCGTCGGTCGAGTTCCGGGTGACCCGCAGCACCGGGCCCGTGCCCCGCCGCAGGTAGACCTCAGTGGTGCGCGCGTCCCGCCGGCCCACCCAGGTCACCGCCGACCCCCGGGCCGACACCTCGTCGTCGAAGTGGCCCGGGCCGGTGCCGAAGAACGGCGCCGCCGTCGCCGAGGAGCCCTCGCCCGTGACGACACCGAGGCTGCGGTGCCCGGTGCCGGCGTACGCGATCCGCTGGCTCAGATCGTCGTTCGGAGCCGGTGCGGGTGGCGCGGTCGGGGCCGGTGCGGGCGCGGCGACGGCGACCCCTGTGGTGGGTGGCGGCGCGGCGACGAGCAGCACGGCCAGGACGACAGGGAATCCGATCATGCGTCGCACGTGGACCTCGCGAGGCGTACGTCGTACGGGATGGCCACCGTCATCCTCCGGTGCTCCGGCGTCCGGCCGCCTCGGCCTGCCGGGCACCCGAGGGGGCATCCGGCTCCGCCCGTTCAGGCAAACACGCCTCAGATCAGGCCGTTGCGCAGCGCGTACGCCACGGCGTGCGCCCGGTTGCGCAGTTGCAGCCGACTGGTGACGTCGTGCAGGACGTTCTTCACGGTCCGCTCCGAGTACGACAGCTTGCTGGCGATCTCCCGGGTGTCGAGCCCGTCCGCGACCAGCCGCAGCACGTCCACCTCCCGGGTGCTCAGCCCGAGCAGGGTGAGGCCGCGTGGTTCGAGGACCTGCCGCTGCAACCGCCCCATCTGGGCCATCAGCCGACCCAGCAGGTCCGCCGGGAGCGCGCCCTCACCACGGGCCACGGCCAGCACGATGTGGCTGAGTCGTTCCGCGCTCGCCTCGGTGCGGCGGACCAGCCCCACCACGCCGTGCTCCACCGCCTGGGACAACCCGGCGTCGTCGATCCGGGCCGGCACCAGTACCAGTTTGGCCGGGCCGGTCCGGTGCAGGCGGCGCAGCAGCCGGATGGCCGACTCGTCGAGGACGTCGACGACCACCAGCGAGACGCTCTCCGGCGTCTCCCGGCCCGGCTCGATCACCCACAGGTCCGGTCGGGCACGCAGTTGGCTCTCCACCCCCGACCGCGAGATCGGGTCCTCCGCGTGAACGCTCACCGTGACACGCTGCATCCTCAGCCTCCCCCACACCTCGACGCCCGGACCTGTTCGTCCGGCCCGGACGGCGCGGCACGGCGGGTGCCGCGCCGGTCCGCAGAGCATGACCGGCGTGACTTCGCGTGCACCTAACGTGGACCTAACGGGCAACGGTTCTGCCCGTGCCGGTTCCCCGCCGGACGGTCGGCAGGCGTCGCCACCCGCCTAGCGTGGGCGGACATGAGCGTCTCGTTGGGTCTGGTGGACACCCCGACGGTGGTCGTGCCGGGAGAAAACGTCGACATACCGGTGACGATCCGCAACTCGGGTGACGTCGTCGAAGCGTACGACCTCGCCATCGTCGGCGTACCCGACGCATGGGTGACGTTCGATCCACCCCGGGTGTCCCTCTATCCCGGCGCCAGCCAGACCGTCGTGCTCACCGTCCGTCCGCCCCGGTCCTCCGAGGTCCGCGCCGGGGACCTGCCGTACGGCGTGCGGGTGGTCCCGTCGGAGGCGCCGGAGACCGCGACGGTCGAGGAAGGCGTGCTGACCATCGCGCCGTTCTCCGAGGTGGGCGCCGAACTCCGGCCGCAGGTGCGGCGGGCCCGGCTCACTGCCCGCTACCGCCTCGCCGTCGTCAACGGCGGCAACATCGGCGAGGAGTTGACCGTCTCCGCGACCGACGGGGCGGAGCAACTGCGCTTCACGGCCCGCCCGCCGGCGATGATCCTGGCCGCGGGCGAGCAGTACCAGGCCGGGCTCCGCGTACGGACACGGCGGCTGCTCTGGCGCGGTACGCCACGTCACCTGCCGTTCCGGGCCCTGCTGACCGACCGGGACGGCCGCGCGATCACCCTGGACGGCACTCTGGTGCAGCAGCCCGTCCTCTCCGGGTGGCTGCTCAAACTGTTGGCGCTGTTGTTGGCGTTGCTGCTGCTCCTGCTGGCGCTCTGGTTCGGCCTGCTGCGCCCGGCGGTGCAGTCGGCCGCTCAGGAGGCCGCCGACGAGCGGGTGGCGCAGGCCGCGACCCAGATGGAGGCGTCCGCGAACGAGGCCGCCGGCCAGGCGGCCCGGGAGGCCGTGGCGCAGGAACGGGCCGAAACCCCCGCCGCGCCGCCGGCGAGCCCGTCGCCGACCCCGGCGGCCGCCACCGGCGGTGGGCAGTTCGCCACCGCGCTGACGCTGCGGACCAACCCCGGCAGCACGGCGTCCCGCAGCTACACGGTGCCCCGTAACCGGGTCCTGCTGCTCACGGACTTCCTGGTCGACAACCCGCAGGGGGACACCGGCACGTTGACCATCACCGCCGACGACGTGCGGGTGGTCACCTACGGCCTGGAGAACTTCCGCAACCAGGACTACCACTCGGTCACCCCGATCCGGGTACCGGCCGGAGCGCAGGTGACCCTCACCATCGAGTGCCGGCAACCCGGCACCCCGGTCGGCGCCGCCACCCCCCGGACCTGCCAGGAGGGGCTCTACCTGAACGGCATCCTGAACCGGACCAGGCAGAGCTAGACCGCTGGCACCCGGTCCCTGGCCGGCACGGACAACGATGGCGGCCACCGTGCACGGTGGCCGCCATCGTCGTTGCCTCGGCGACCGATCAGCTCCCTCGGCCGCCGACCCGACCGTCGTACGCCGCTCACAGCGGCGGCGCGACGTCCCGGCGCTCCTCGACCCGGCGGTACTCCGCCGGCTGCTTGGTGGTGACCACCTGGCGGCGGCGGCCCCAGACCAGGGTCGTCATGATCAGACCGAGTACGCCGGCGGCCATCAGGATCCAGCCGACGACGTCCAGGTCGAGACCACCGATGCTGGCGTTGACCGCGAAGGCGAGGATCGCGCCGAGCGCGAGCAGGAAAACACTGGTTCCGATACCCATGACAGCCTCCTTCTTCCAGGGGCGCGGTGTGCTGTCGTGAGGGTCTGTACCCCGACGGTGACCGGCACAATCACGTCGGGAAGCGGGGTGGGCGGTCGAGCGATCTTGTCATCGGGTAGAGTTGGCGCGTCCCCGGCACTTCGCGGGGCACGCGGACGTAGCGCAGCTGGTAGCGCATCACCTTGCCAAGGTGAGGGTCGCGGGTTCGAATCCCGTCGTCCGCTCGCAGCCTGCCCACACCCCTCGGGTGTCGGCGGTCTCCACGGGCGATTGGCGCAGTGGGAGCGCGCTTCCTTGACACGGAAGAGGTCACTGGTTCAAACCCAGTATCGCCCACCGCCGTACCGCACTAGGCCACTGTCACCGGACGAAGATCTGGGTACCCACACGGAGACCTCAAGGTCGTGCTCGATCCTGGATCGAGTGGTTATGGTGCCGCCGGTGAAGCCACTCGATCCCGGATTGAGCGTGATCTTGGCTGGGCGGGCCACACGCTCCTCGGCTATTCGCCCCCGTCGAGGGAGCAGGCTGAGCTTCTCGCCGTCAGTGACGTCCGCTGTTGTCGGGCAGGGCGAAGCGCCATCCAGCGGTACGTGCCGACGGCACGAAGCGGTCCACCGCGTCGACGGTCTGGCTCCGGTCTCCACCCCCGTCGTGCAGCAGCACCACCGCGCCGGGTGCGGCACCGTCGGTGAGTCGCCGCAGCAGTTCGTCGGTGCCGGGTGGCTCCCAGTCGGTGACGGCGAGCCGCCACCCCATCGGCCGCATGCCGAGCGCGGCGGCGACGGTGGGGGTCTGACCCCATGCGCCGTACGGGGCGCGGAAGTAGCCGACCCGGGTGTACGGGACGGCCTGCCGGATCACCGCGTTGGTCTCCAGCAGGTCCGAGGCGATGCGTCCGGCGGCCCAGCCGCTCATGTCGTCGTGCCGCATCCCGTGGTTGCCGAGCACGTGGCCCTCGGCGGTGATCCGGCGGACCACCTCCGGGTACCTGACGACCTGGTCGCCCCGGAGGAAGAAGATCGCCCGGACGTCGTGGTCGGCCAGCACGTCGAGCAGGCGCGGGGTGTGCACCGGATGGGGCCCGTCGTCGAAGGTGAGGCAGAGGACCTGCCCGGTGTCGATCACCTCGACCGGGCGTGCCGGCGGGGGCCCGATGCCCGGCCGTAACGTGACGGCGGGGTAGGGGGCGTGGCGAGACTGGGTGGACGGTGGCATCACCGGTGGCCTTCCGACGAGGTGGTGCGGCGAGTAGGTCGCGTGGGGCGCGGACCCGCCCCACCTGGCACGGCGACGATGCTGCGGTGGCGATGCGGTCGTTCCGGGAGCGTCCGGTAACTTGGTCGAAACGTTACGGCCGTCGATGCCGGGGCGTCAACGGTCGATACGTCCGACTCTCGGCATATTGCCTGCTCAGAGAGCTGGAAAGCGATATCGAAAACTTTCCGGACGCGTCTCCGGTCAGTGTTCGAGGTAGGTGGCGTGGTCGAAGTCGGCGTACCGGCCGTCACCGCCGATGTCCTGCACCCAGAGCCCGAGCAGCGAACCGGTGAAGCCCCAGGCGGTGAACTCCCCGTCGACCATCTCCGTGGCGTGCTCGTCGGAGAGGATGGTGGCGTCCAACTCGACCGGCACCTGCTGCCAGCCGTCACCCAGGTCGTACTCGAAGCGCAACACCGGGCCGTCGAAGGTCACCCGCAGGCCGACCCGGCGGGCGCCGCCGGTGTTGACGGTCAGCTCCGGGTACGCGGTGCGCCGCCCCCGGTCGCAGCTGAGCACCTCCAGCACGACGCGCCCGTCGTCGGCACGGGTCAGATAGAGGTGGTGCCAGTTGCGGGTGTTGTAGTAGCCGGTCACGCCGGCCAGGTGCCGGTGGTCGCGCGGGTCGAACTCGACGACCGTCTCCAGCGAACAGTGCGTCGCACCGACCCGGCGGGCGACCAGGCTCGGGGTCTGCTTGCCGGTCGGCGACTGTCCACCGTGCACCCGCAGGTGCGAGGGTCGGGAGCGCAGGTCGATCCAGTCGTCGTCGGCCGGGCGGCGCAGAGTCGACCAGCACACCGCCAGTTCGGGTGCGTCGAAGTGGTCGACGGCCGGTTCCGCCGGCCACGGGTGGGCCGGCAGGTCCGGAGCCGGGACCTCGTCGGCCGGGATCCCGCCGTCGATGCGGGGCCACCCGCCGGACGGCCAGTCCACCTTCTGCAGGGCGGTCTCCCGCCCCAGCACGCACTTCCCGAGCGGGGTGTACGGGCGGCCGACCAGGTGCGCCAGGTACCAGTCGCCGTGCGGGGTCTGCACCAGGCTGCCGTGTCCGGCCTTCTGCAACCTGAGGTCGGGCCGACCGACGGAGGTGAGCAGCGGTCCGGCGGGGTCGACCTCGTACGGCCCGAACAGCTCGCGCGAGCGGGCCACCGTGACCTGGTGCTCCCAGCTCGTGCCGCCCTCGGCGGTGACCAGCCAGTACCAGCCGTCGCGGCGGTACAGGTGCGGTCCCTCGGTCAGGCCGACGTCGGTGCCGGTGAAGATGACCCGTGGCTCGCCGACCATGCGCTTGCCGACCGGGTCGTACTGCTGGATCTCGATGCCGCCGAAGCGGTCGCGGCCGGGCCGCCACTCGGCGCTCAGCGCGAGCACCCAGGTGGTGCCGTCGTCGTCGTGGAACAGGGCGGCGTCGAAGCCGTGTGAGTGCAGCCGTACCGGCTCCGACCACGGGCCGGCGATGCTCGGTGCGGTGGTGAGGAAGTTCTGCGCGTCCCAGTAGCCGCCCGCGAAGCTGGCCACGTCGCTGTAGACGAGGTGGAACAGTCCGTCGTGGTGGGTCAGGTCGGGTGCCCAGATCCCGGCGGCGTCGTCGCAGCCGCGCAGGTCGAGCAGGCGGCGGTCGGTGACGATCCCACCCAGGTCACGCCAGTGCACCAGGTCCGTGGAATGGTGCACGCGCACGCCCGGATACCACTCGAAGGTCGAGGTGGCCAGGTAGTAGTCGTCGCCGACGCGCAGGATGGAGGGGTCGGGGTGGAAACCGGCGAGGATCGGGTTCCGGATCGACCGGGTGGTGGCCACGTCCGCGGTCTCGGCCGACATGCGCTACTCCTTCAGGCTTCGATCCCGGTGGATTTCCGGAAGTGGGCTGCGGGAACCCGCCAAGATTCGGCTCACCGTAGCCGGTAGTGTCTGCTTGCGACAGCCCTCTTGACCGCGTACGTCGACGCGTCGTAACGTGCCGGCCATCACGTCGAAAATACCGGCAACGGGTTGAAACTTTCGAACTGCCATTCGCGGCCTGTCGCCGATCGCGGTGCCCCCATGCGTACGTCACCGGTTGTCGAAGGGATACAGATGACAGCGCCCGTCTCCCGCAGGTCACTTCTCGGCCTGGCCGGTCTCGGCGCCGGTGCCTTCCTGCTCGGAGGATGCGGCGGGGACGAGTCCGACAACGCCGGTGCCCCGCAGACGATCAACTGGTGGCACATCCAGAACACCGAGCCGATGCTGCCGGTCTGGGCCGACCTGGCGCGGGTGTACTCGGGCCGGCACTCGAACGTGACGTTCGACATCACGCCGCTGGAGAACGAGATCTTCAAGGCCGAGCTGGCCGAGATCACCAAGAAGGGCACGCCACCGGACCTGTTCCAGTCGTGGGGCGGCGGCCTGTTGCGGCAGCAGGTGGAGGCGGGCCTGGTCAAGGACATCACGGCCGACGTGGAGCCGTGGATCGGGCAGTTGCTGCCGGCCGCGTTGCAGCCCTACACGATCGACGGACGGATCTACGGCATCCCGTTCGACGTCGGTATGACCGGCTTCTGGTACAACCGGGACCACTTCTCCGACGCCGGCATCACCTCGCCGCCGACCACCTGGACCGGGCTGCTGGAGGCGGTCGGCAAGCTCAAGGCCCGGGGCATCACCCCCATCGCGCTCGCCGGCAAGGACAAGTGGCCGGGGCACTTCTACTGGGCGTACCTGGTGATGCGTGTCGGTGGCCTGGAGGCCCTGCGCCGCGCGGGTGAGACCGGGAACTTCGACACCCCGGAGTTCGTGGCCGCGGGTGAGCGTCTGCAGGAGCTGATCGATCTCAAGCCGTTCCAGCGGAACTGGCGCTCGGCGGAGTACGGCACGGCGGACGGGCAGGGTGCGGCGATGGGCAACGGCGAGGCCGCCATGGAGCTGATGGGCCAGTGGGCGCCCTCGATCCAGGCGTCGTCGTCGAACAGCAAGCGCGGCATCGGCAACCAGCTCGGCTTCTTCACCTTCCCGACGGTGGAGGGCGGCAAGGGCGACGCCACCGACGCGTTCGGCGGCGGCAACGGCTTCGCGGTCGGCCGCGACGCGCCGCCCGCGACGGTGGACTTCCTGCGCACGCTGCTGCGGTCGGAGAACCAGCGCCGGGCCGCCGAGACCGGTGCCGTGCTGCCCACCAACCTGGCCGCCGTCGGCCGGATCAAGGACCCGAACAACCAGGTGGTGGCGGCGCACCTGGCCGTCGCTGCCGGTTTCCAGCTCTACCTCGACCAGGCGTACCCGCCGGCGGTCGGCCAGCAGGTCAACGACAGCGTCGCCGAGCTGATGGTCGGCCGCAAGCGGGCGGATCAGATCGTCAAGGACATCACCGCGGTGGCGAAGAGCCAGCAGTGACGCCTCCGTCGGCGGCGTCCATCGAGCGAGGAGATGGAGGCGCCGCGTGGCTGCCAACGACAACCGCACAGTGACCATCGCGGCGATCGCCCGCCTGGCCGGCGTGTCGGTGCCGACCGTCTCACGGGTCATCAACGGGCGTTCGGACGTAGCCCCCCAGACGCGTCAGCGGGTGGAGGAGTTACTCACCCGGCACGGATACCGACGGCGTCCGCCGAGTATGCGGGCGAGTTCGGGGTTGGTGGACCTGGTCTTCAACGACCTGGACAGCCCGTGGGCGGTGGAGATCATCCGGGGTGTGGAGGACGTCGCGCACGCCGCCGGGGTGGGTACGGTGGTCTCCGCCATCCACCGCCGCACCTCCTCGGCCAAGCAGTGGCTGGACAACATCCGGACCCGCTCCACCGAGGGCGTCATCTTCGTCACCTCCACGTTGGAGGGACCGCAGCAGGCCGAGCTGCGCCGCCTCAACATCCCGGTGGTGATCGTCGACCCGGCCGGTGTCCCCGCCCAGGACGCGCCGACGATCGGTGCCACCAACTGGGCCGGCAGCCTGCGGGCCACCGAGTACCTGATCGGGCTGGGTCACCGGCGGATCGGGTTCATCGCCGGACTGCCCCAGTTGATGTGCAGCCGGGCCCGGATGGACGGCTACCGCGCGGCGCTGGAGACGGCCGGTATCCCGGTGGACGACCGGTTGATCCAGGTCGGCAACTTCTATCACGAGGCGGGGTTCTCCGGCGGGGTGCGGTTGCTCGGGCTGGCCGATCCGCCGACGGCGATCTTCGCGTCCAGTGACCAGATGGCGTTGGGGGTGTACGAGGCGGTCCGACAGCGGGGTCTGCGGGTGCCGGACGACGTCAGCGTGGTCGGCTTCGACGACCTGCCGGAGGTGCGCTGGTCCTCGCCCCCGTTGACCACGGTGCGTCAGCCGTTGGCGGAGATGGGGATGTTGGCGGCGCGTACGGTGCTGCGGCTGGCCAAGGGGGAGAAGGTGGAGAGCCCCCGGATCGAGTTGGCCACCGAACTGGTCGTCCGGGACAGCGCGGCGGCGCCGAGGAGCTGACCACCCGACGGCCCGAAGGATCTGCCCCACCTCCCGGTATGCGCGTGAAAATTCCGGCACTAGGGTAGGAGTTGTCGGCTGCCTCGCCGGGTGGGTCGCCGTACCGGGTTGGGTGGGTGGAGCTGTGGTTGCCAGAGAGACCCGCAGGGTCACGATTTCGGCGATCGCCGATCTGGCCGGCGTGTCCGTGCCGACCGTGTCGCGGGTGATCAACGGGCGTTCGGACGTGGCTCCCCAGACGCGTCAGCGGGTGGAGGAGTTGCTGACCCGGCACGGGTACCAGCGGCGTCCGCCGAGTATGCGGGCGAGTTCGGGGTTGGTGGACCTGGTCTTCAACGACCTGGACAGCCCGTGGGCGGTGGAGATCATCCGGGGTGTGGAGGACGTCGCGCACGCCGCCGGGGTGGGTACGGTGGTCTCCGCCATCCACCGGCAGACCGCTCCCGCCGAGCAGTGGCTGACCAGCCTGCGCGGCCGGGGCACCGAGGGCGTCATCTTCGTGACGTCCATGGTCGAAGCGCCGATGCGGGCCGAGCTACGGCGGATGGACGTCCCGGTGGTGATCGTGGACGCCGACGGCCTGCCGCCGCAGGACGCGCCGACGGTCGGTGCCACCAACTGGGCGGGCGGCCTGCGGGCCACCGAGTACCTGATCGGGCTGGGTCACCGGCGGATCGGGTTCATCGCCGGGCCGCCGCAGTTGATGTGCAGCCGGGCCCGGATGGACGGCTACCGCGCGGCGCTGGAGGCCGCCGGGCTGGGCTTCGACGACGCGCTGGTCTGCCCGGGCGACTTCTATCACGAGTCGGGGTTCGTGGGCGGCACCCGCCTGCTGGGGCTGGCCGATCCGCCGACGGCGATCTTCGCGTCCAGTGACCAGATGGCGTTGGGGGTGTACGAGGCGGTCCGGCAGCGGGGGTTGCGGGTGCCGGACGACGTCAGCGTGGTGGGCTTCGACGACCTGCCGGAGGTGCGCTGGTCCTCGCCGCCGATGACCACGGTGCGTCAGCCGTTGGCCGAGATGGGGATGTTGGCGGCGCGTACGGTGCTGCGGCTGGCCAAGGGGGAGAAGGTGGAGAGCCCTCGGATCGAGTTGGCCACCGAACTGGTCGTGCGGGACAGCGCCGCCACCCGGTCGACCACCGGATGAGCTACCGATACTTTTCCGGAAGTTGTTGACGCGCGTCTCGGTCGCGACGACGATTTAGCGTGCCAACCTTCGATGAAGGAGCCGGCCAGGGGTGCCCGCCGTGCCCGCGGCACCGCCCTGCCGAAGCCCGTGCCCGGCGCACGCCGTAGGCGTCCGCCGGGCACGGCACCGGACCGGCTTCTGCCCAGGGCAGATCCGCTGTCGGTGAACGAGGTGCCTCGTCACGCCCGACCCACGGCAGGGTGGACCACATGAGAATGCTCATGCTGGGCGGCAGCGGGTTCGTGGGCCGGGCGACGGTCGCCGAGGGCCTCCGTCGTGAATGGTCGGTGACGGTGTTCAACCGGGGGCGGCACGGGGCTCCTCCGGACGGCGTACGACACCTGGTCGGCGACCGCACCACCTCGGACGGGTTGGCCGCGCTGGCCGACGGCGAGTGGGACGTGGTGGTCGACACCTGGGACGGCGCGCCCCGGGCCGCCCAAGCCGGCGCGCGGATGCTCGCCGGACGGGTCGGGCACTACGTCTACGTCTCCTCCGGTGCGGTCTACGCGCCGCCGGTTCCCGCCGGGGTGACCGAGGACGCCGCCGTGGTCGACGCCGACCCGGACGCCGCCGACGGCGACTACCCGACCCTCAAACGCGGTGCCGAGCGGGCGGTGCAGGAGGTCTTCGGCGACCGGGTGCTGCTGGGCCGGGCCGGGCTGATCCTCGGCCCTGGCGAGGACATCGGCCGGTTGCCGTGGTGGCTGACGCGCATCGCCCGGGGCGGTGACGTGCTCGCGCCCGGTCCCGCCGACCTGCCGGTGCAGTACGTCGACGTGCGGGACCTGGCCGTCTTCCTGCTCGACGCCGGTGCCGCCGGCCTCGGCGGTGCCGTCAACGTGGTGGACCGTGCCGGGCACACCACCATGGGGGAACTGCTCGCCGCCGCTGTCGCGGCGACCGGCGCCGACGCGTCGCTGCGGTGGGTCGGGCCGGAGCGTCTGCGCGACGCGGGCGTGTCACCGTGGACCGAGTTGCCGGTCTGGCTGCCGCCCGGCCACGCGTACCGGTGGATGCAGCAGATCGACGTGAGTCGGGCGTTCGCCGCCGGGTTCACCGGTCGACCGGTCTCCGACACCGTCGCCGACACCTGGGAATGGCTGCGCCGGGTCGGCACGGTGCCCGACCGGGCGGGCCGACCGGCCCGGGAGCCGGTGGGTCTCGACCCGGTCCGCGAGGCCGCCCTGCTCGCCGAGCTGGCCACCGGCCACCCGGTTCCGCCAGCCCACTGAGCGTCGGCCCGGCCCTCCCCGCGACGTCACCCGGTCAGCCGAGGCGCACCGGCAGGTCCAGCGTCTCGTCGACCGGGCGGCGTGGGGTGGGCCGGCCGGGTCGACCGAACCCGATCCGCATCACCATCTGCGGGGTGCCGAACCTCCCCAACGACATCCGGAGCTGTTCGCGGGCCGAGGGCACCTCGATCGGCTGGGACAGCATCGACACGGACAGCCCGGAGTCGGTGGCGGCGAGCAGGACCCGCTGCAACGCCTGCCCGGCGACGACCTGGTCGACGGCGGTGTTGCCGGCCGAACCGAGCACCGCCACCAGCGGCTCCGGCTCGAAGTCGCGGCCGGGTGCGCGCTGGGCGCCACCGAAGCCGCGCGACGGCAGCAGGTCCTGGGGTTCGGCCTGCGGCCCGCCGGCTGCGGCCGGCACCCCGTCGGGCGCGGGCTCGGCGCGTGCCCAGGCGACGCGTTCGGCCCGGTAGGCGGGGTCGCGTTCGAGGACACGGTGCGCGCCACGGGCGATCTCGGCGAAGGCGGTGACCGCGCTGACCCCGATCAGCAGTTCCAGCCAGCAGTGCTCCGCGCGGGCCGCCTCGCCGAGGCGCCAACGGGTGTCGGCGGGTACCGGGTCCGGCCAGAACGGGGCACG
Organism: Micromonospora sp. NPDC002389; assembly: GCF_040296095.1. Classification (NCBI taxonomy): domain Bacteria; kingdom Bacillati; phylum Actinomycetota; class Actinomycetes; order Micromonosporales; family Micromonosporaceae; genus Micromonospora; species Micromonospora sp. NPDC002389. The sequence goes on along the minus strand of NZ_JBEOWP010000004.1, from coordinate 448,465 downwards.
GTTGCTGAACCGGCGGCGGATCGCCGCGTGCAGGTTCTGCTCGGCCGGAGTCGGTCGGCGTGGCAGGTCCGGCACCAATCGGGCCAGCACGGTCGGTTCCGCCGGGTACGGCCGCAGCCGGACGGTGGCCGGGTTACCCGCCACCGCCAGCGCCAGCCGCAGGTTGAACAGTGCCGCGCCACCGGCGACCCGGGCACCCCAGCCGCTCGGGTCGGTGGCGGGCAGCCGCCGCTGCGGGTCGAGCAGCACCTCGATCCCGCCGTCGCGCAGCCGGAACCGCCAGGGCTGGACGTTGTGCAGGGACGGCGCCCGAATCGCGTCGGCCGCGGCGACCCGAAGCTGCTCGACGGTGTAGCCGGTCTCCATGGTCCTGCCCCCTCACGCTCGCCGGTACCTCCCTACGGTGCGCCTCGGGAACCCCCGCCCAGCAGGGCCACACGTCCCGAACCCCCGGGACACCCCGCCCCGGCCCGGACGCCTCGCACCGGCGTCGACCCCTCGGGACGGGACCTTCGGCCCGTGCGTGTGGTGGGGGAGAACGGGTAGAAACGAGGGATGATCCGGGTGTTCCTGCTCGACGACCACGAGGTCGTCCGTCGTGGCCTAGCCGACCTGCTCCAGGCCAGCGGCGACATAGAGGTGGTCGGCGAGTCCGGCTCCGCGCCGGAGGCCGCCCGCCGGATCCCGGCGCTCCGCCCCGACGTGGCGATCCTCGACGCCCGGCTCCCCGACGGCAACGGCATCGACGTGTGTCGGGACGTACGGGCCGTGGACTCCTCGATCAAGGGCCTGATCCTCACCTCGTACGAGGACGACGAGGCGCTGTTCGCGGCGATCATGGCCGGAGCCTCCGGGTACGTGCTCAAGCAGATCCGCGGCACCGACCTGGTCGACGCGGTACGCCGGGTGGCGGCCGGACAGTCGCTGCTCGACCCGGCGATCACCACCCGCGTCCTGGACCGCATCCGCAGCGGGGTGGAGCAGCCGCGCGAGTTGCAGTCCCTCACCGAGCAGGAACGGCGGATCCTGGAGTACGTCGCCGAGGGACTGACCAATCGGGAGATCGCCGGCAAGATGTTCCTGGCCGAGAAGACGGTCAAGAACTACGTCTCCAGCGTGCTGGCCAAGCTCGGCCTGGAACGGCGTACCCAGGCCGCCGTGCTGGCCACCCGGCTGCTCGGCAAACCCCGCTGACGCGTACGCGCGACTGCGCCGGTCAGTCCCGCAGCGGGATCGACCAGCGCAGTTCGGTGCCGCGCGGACGAGCCGGGCGTACCTCGAAGGTGCCGTCGTGGCGTTCCGCGCGTTCGCGCAGGTTCACCAGCCCGCCCCGGGCGGCGGCCGGGTCGCATCCCACCCCGTCGTCGGTGACCAGCACGGTCACCCGGCCACCGTCGACCCGTACCGAGACCGTCACGGCCGACGCTTCGGCGTGGCGTACCGCGTTGGACAGGGCCTCCCGGAGCACGGCGGTGAGGTCGGGGCGGACCGCGTCCGGGACGGCGCTGTCGACCGGGCCGGTCAGTTCCAGCCGGGGACGGAAGCCCAACGACTCGGTGGCCACCTCCACCGCCTCGCGGATCTCGGTGCGCAGCGCCGCGCTCACCGGGCTACGCAGTTCGAAGATGGTGCGGCGGATGTCGGAGATGGTGGCGTCCAGGTCGTCGACCGCCGCGTTGAGCCGTTTGGTGAGTTCGGGCCGCGCCGCCAGCGGCACCGCGCTCTGCAGGTGCAGACCGGTGGCGAACAACCGCTGGATGACCACGTCGTGCAGGTCCCGGGCGATCCGCTCGCGGTCCTCCAGGACCACCAACTGCTCGCGCTCCTCCTGGCCGCGCGCCCGTTCCATGGCCAGCGCGGCCTGTCCGGCGAAGCTGCCGAGCAGCGCCACGTCCTCGTCGGTGGCACCACCGTGCTCGGCCGTGTGCGCGATCACCAGGACGCCGTGCAGGGTGTCGGCGGTGGCCAGCGGCGAGATCACCGCCGGCCCGGTGTGCAGCACCGCCGGCCAGGGAGCGGCGTGGGCGAGGTCGTCCACCGAGTCGTGCCGGCGCTGCGCGATGGGCCCGGCGAAGCTGGTGTCCGCCGCCGGCAGCACCGTGCCGACCAGCGCGCGGGCCTGAGCGCCGGCGCCGTCGACCACCTCCACCGTGAAGTGGTCGGCCTCGTCGTCATAGAGCAGCACCAGCGCCAGTTCGGCCTCGGCGACCTCGCGGGCCCGGCGCGCCACCAGCGTCAGCGCGTCGGTGCGGCGTACCTCGCCGAGCAGCAGCGAGGTGATCTCGGCGGTGGCGGCGAGCCAGCGTTCCCGCCGGTGCGCCAGCGCGTACAGCCGGGCGTTCTCGATCGCCACCCCGGCCGCCGCGGCGAGCGCCACGACGATCTCCTCGTCGTCCTCGGTGAACTGCGCGCCGCCCTGCTTCTCGGCCAGATAGAGGTTGCCGAAGACCTGGTCGCGGATGCGGACAGGCACCCCGAGGAAGGTGTGCATCGGCGGGTGGTTCGGCGGGAACCCGTAGGAGCGCGGGTGCTGGGTGATGTCCGGCATCCGCAGCGGCTTCGGGTCGTCGATCAGCAGGCCGAGCACGCCCCGGCCATGCGGCAGGTCACCGATCCTGGCGTGCAGCTCGGGGGAGATGCCGTGGGTGATGAAGTCGTGCAGCGTCCGGTCGGTGCCGATCACGCCGAGCGCGCCGTACCGGGCGCCGGCCAGGTCGCAGGCGGACTGCACGATCCGTTGCAGGGTGCTGCGCAGGTCCAGGTCGGTGCCGATGCCGACCACCGCGTCGAGCAGAGCCCGCAGCCGTTCCCGGCTCGTCATCACCTCCCCGACGCGGTCCAGCATCTCCTGGAGCAGTTCGTCCAGGTGGACGCGGGAGAGCGGACTGAGGCCGAGAGAGGGCGGCTCGTGCCGGGGGTGGGGTTCGCCGACGGTCACCCGGCGATGCTAACCGGCTGTCCCCTCCACGGCGGACACGTCCACCACCTGCGCACGGTCCAGTCGCGGCGTGTGCGGCGGACCGGCGTTCGCCGGGTCCGCGACCCCGAGCCGCAGGACGAGGTACGGGTGGCCGAGCCCGGCCAGCACCCCGCGCAGGACCTGCCGGGTCGCCGGCACCTCCACCACCCCGCTCAGCGGTACCACCGAGACACCCAGCCGGGTGGCGGTCAGCCAGGCGGCCGAGAGCGCCTCACCGGCCCGCAGCCAGTCCACCGGCTCGTCCTGGTCGCCGTGGAGCACCCCGTACGACGCGGCCCGGTCGTGCCCCGGCCCCACCGGCAACGTCCCCGGGCGGCCGAAGTCCCGGCCCGGCACGGTGGTCTGCGCCGCCTGCTCGGGTAGCACCTCGGAGGTCAGCCCGGTCCCGGCGGCCCGGCTGGTCCAGTAGTCCAACTCCTCGCGCAGCCGGGAGTCGTCCGACTCGACGGCGGCGGCGCGCGAGGCGGCAGCGGCCAACTCCAGCACCTGGTCGCGGTCGAGGATCTCCACCCGGGCGCCCTCCTGGTAGGCGGCGGTGCTGACCGCGTCCAGTCGTTCGTCGCCGACCGGTTCGTCACTGACCGGTCGCCGGTCGGTGTGCCGGACCTGCATGCACTGCACGGCGCGCATCGCGTCCGGGTCGGCCCCGCCGGGACGCGGGTCGGTCAGCCGGGCGAGCAGGTCCGGCTCCGCCGGGTCGGGCATCCGCCGTACGGTGGCCGTCCAGCCCTCGGCGGCCAGCGCCAGCCGGGCGTGGTGCAGCGCCGCCCCGCAGCTCAACCGGACCAGCTCGCCCTCCGGATCGGTCGCCGTCAACTGCGGGTCGCGGACCATCCGCAGCTCCAGCGCGTCGGGCAGGACCCGCCAGCGCCACGGCTGCGAGTTGTGCACCGACGGGGCCCGACCGGCCATGGTGGCGGCCTCGGCGAGCGCGGTGGGCAACGGGCGATGCGTGGCCGGCGTCTGGTGGCTCATCCTCACGACCTTTCCGTCTCTGCTCATCGTGCCGCACCTCCCTACGGCCGTGGGCCGGGTCTGCTTCATCCTGTGCCATCGGCCGGTCACCCGCACGGTCCACAGGTCCCGGCGCCGACGGGTAGTTCGGCCCGGTTTCTGGCCCGAGTACCCGACGGCGGGGCACCGTGCCTGCGACGATCCGCGCATGGCGGAACCGACGGCGGACGGGCCGGACCACGGTCCGCGCGAGTGCCTGCCGCCGCGACCCGTTCCGTCGGCCGGACCACGCTGGTGGTGGCTGTGGGCGCCGCTGACCGCACTGACCGCGCTGGTGCTGGCCGGCGCGGCGGTACGGCTGTCCGGGCGACCCGCCGTGGCCGACGCGCTGTGGGCGGTGGCCACCCTGGTCGCGTTGCTGCCGGCCGCCGCCTCGATGCTGCGTGAGCTGTGGCGGCGACGCTTCGGGGTGGACGTGATCGCGGTCCTGGCGCTGGCCGGCGCGCTCGTCGTCGGCGAGTACCTGGCCGGTGCGGTGGTCGCGGTGATGTTGGCGACCGGCCGGACCCTGGAGGCGTACGCGCACCGGCGGGCGACCCGTGACCTGCGCTCCCTGCTCGCCCGCGCGCCGCGTACCGCCCGTCGGCGGACGGCCGACGGCGCCGTGGAGGTGGTGCCGGTGGACCGGCTGGCGGCCGGGGACCGGCTGCTGGTCGGGCCGGGCGACGTGGTCGCCGTCGACGGGATCGTCGAGTCCCCGGCGACGCTCGACGAGTCGGTGGTGACCGGGGAGTCCCGGCTGGTCGAGCGGGCGGTGGGGGAGCGGGTGGTCAGTGGGGTGGTGAACGCCGGGGCGGGCTTCGGGTTGCGGGCCACCGAGAGTGCCGCCCGCAGCACGTACGCGGGCATCGTCCGACTGGCCGAGGAGGCGACCGCCCGCAAGGCCCCGACGGTGCGGCTGGCCGACCGCTACGCCGTCGCCTTCGTGCCGTTCACCCTCGTGCTGGCCGGTCTGGGCTGGCTGCTGTCCGGGGAGTTCCTGCGGGCGGTGGCGGTACTGGTGGTGGCGACCCCGTGTCCGCTGCTGCTGGCCACCCCGATCGCCATCGTCAGCGGGCTGTCCCGGGTGGCCCGGCGGGGGATGCTGGTCCGCGACGGCGGATCGCTGGAGGTGCTGGGCCGCGCCCGCACCCTGCTGGTCGACAAGACCGGCACGCTCACCCTGGGCCGGCCCCGGGTCGCCGACCTGGTGGTGGCCTCCGGTGGCGACGCCGACGAGATGCTGCGCTCGGCTGCCTCGGTGGAACAACTCTCTCCGCACGTGCTGGCGACGGCGCTGGTCCGCCACGCCCGGGAGCGGGGGATGCGGCTGGTCGCGCCGACGGAGGTGACCGAGGAGGCGGGCCGGGGGGTGAGCGGGCGGGTGGACGGACGGTGGATCCGCGTCGGTCAGCTCGGTGACGACGCGCCGCCGTGGGCGCTGCCCGTCCGTACCCGCGCCGAGCAGGCCGGACACACGGTGGTGTGGGTGTCCGACGAGACCGGGCCGTTCGGCGCGGTGGTGCTGGAGGACCCGGTCCGCCCGGACGCCCGCCGGGTGGTGGACCGGCTGCGTACGGCTGGGATGACCCGGATCGTGATGGTCACCGGAGACCGACCGGAGACGGCGCGCCGGGTCGCGCGGGACGTCGGCGTGGACGACGTGCTGGCCCGGTGCACCCCGCCGGAGAAGGCGGCCCGGGTCCGGGCCGAGGCGGGGCGGGCGGTCACCGTGATGGTCGGTGACGGCGTCAACGACGCGCCGGCCCTGGCCGAGGCGCACGTCGGGGTGGCGATGGGTGCCACCGGGGCGACCGCCTCCGCCGACGTCGCCGACGCCGTGCTGAGCGTCGACCGGCTCGACCCGCTGGCCGACGCGGTGGAGGTGGCCCGCCGGGCCCGGCGGATCGCGGTGCAGAGCGCCACGGTGGGGATGGGACTGGCGGTCGTCGCGATGGGGTTCGCGGCGGCCGGCAAGCTACCGCCGGTGGCCGGGGCGTTCCTTCAGGAGGGGATCGACGTCCTGGTGATCCTCAACGCCCTGCGGGCACTCGGCGGCGGGCCGCGCCGACCGGCCTGACACCGGCCGTCTCGGTCACGGCGTCGGCGATCGGCTCAGCGTTCCCGAACGACCGCCACCGGGCACTGCGCGTGCTGGATGAGCTGCTGGCTGACCGAGCCGAGCAGCATGCCGCGCAGGCCACCCCGGCCCCGGGTGCCGACCACGACCAGTTGCGCCTGACGGCTGGACTCGATCAGCAGTCCGGCCGCCGCGGAGGCGCCCGTCTCGACGCTGACCTCGACGTCGGGGAAGGTCTCCCGCCAGCGGCGCACCGCCTCGTCCAGCTCTGCGCGGTCCTCGGCCAAGGCGGCGTCGCGGGCCTGCTCACCGGTGAGGTTCCACTGTTCGCGTCCGGGCTGCCAGGCACGCACCACCCGCAGCGGCACCCGGCGCAGTGCCGCGTGCTCGACGGCGAAGCCGAGCGCCACCAGGGACGGTTCGGAGCCGTCCACCCCGACGGTGACGTGCCCGGCCCGCGCGGCGTCGACGGTGTCGCGACGGACCACCACCACCGGACAGTGCGCGTGCGCGGTGACACTGACCGCCGTGGAACCGGCGAGCAAACCGGCGAAGCCACCGTGTCCCCGACCGCCCAGCACCACCAGGTCGGCCTCTGCCGAGCTCTCCTCCAGCACCAGGGCCGGCGGGCCGTCGCGGACCTCACCGCGTACGGTCAGCTCGGGGTTGGCCGCACCGGCGTCCGCCGCCGCCTTGCCCACCAGCTCCTCGACCTGCTGGCGGGCCTGCTCGTCGGGCCACATCCCGGGCGTGACGCCGGGACCGACCCAGCCGGCCACGGTGAGCCACTCGAAGACGTACACCAGCCGGACCGGTCGGCCGTCCCGACGGGCCTGGTCCAGCGCCCAGTCCAGGGCCGCCGCCGCGTCCGGTGAGCCGTCGTAGCCCACCACGATCTCCGCGCCGCTCGTACTCCTGGTCATGGCTGCTTCCTTTCCTCAGGGGTTGGTCGGGTCGGTCTCGCGGACCCAGCGCCACTGCGCCACCCGGGGGTCGTCCTCGCCGTACCGGCGGGTGTGGTCGCGGGCCGCGTCGCGCGCGTCGGTCATCTCCTGCCGCAGGTACGCCACCCGGTCGCCGAGCCCGGGCACCCGGTCGATCACGTCGATGACGAGGTGGAACCGGTCCAGGTCGTTGAGCATCACCATGTCGAACGGCGTGGTGGTGGTGCCCTCCTCCTTGTACCCGCGTACGTGCAGGTTGCGGTGGTTCGTGCGGCGGTAGGTGAGCCGGTGGATCAGCCACGGGTAGCCGTGGTACGCGAAGATGATCGGCTTGTCGCGGGTGAACAACGTGTCGAACTCGTTGTCCGGCAGGCCGTGCGGGTGCTCGCTCGACGGCTGGAGCCGCATCAGGTCGACCACGTTGATGACCCGGACCTTGAGGTCGGGCAGGTGCCGGCGCAGCAGGTCCGCCGCCGCCAGGGTCTCCAGGGTCGGTACGTCACCGGCGCAGGCGAGGACCACGTCCGGCTCGCTGCCGGCGTCCGTGCTGGCCCAGTCCCAGATGCCGACCCCGCGCCGGCAGTGCTGGACGGCCTCGTCAATGGTCAGCCAGTTCGGTGCGGTCTGCTTGCCGGCCACCACCACGTTGACGTAGTGCCGGCTGCGCAGGCAATGGTCCATGGTGGAGAGCAGGGTGTTCGCGTCCGGCGGCAGGTACACCCGGACGACCTCGGCCTTCTTGTTCATCACGTGGTCGATGAAGCCCGGGTCCTGGTGCGAGAAGCCGTTGTGGTCCTGCCGCCAGACGTGGCTGGAGAGCAGGTAGTTCAGCGACGCCAGCGGCATCCGCCAGGGGATGCCCCGGGTCACCTTCAGCCACTTCGCGTGCTGGTTGACCATCGAGTCGACGATGTGGATGAACGCCTCGTAGCTGGTGAAGACGCCGTGCCGGCCGGTCAGCAGGTAGCCCTCCAGCCAGCCCTGGCACAGGTGCTCGGAGAGCACCTCCATCACCCGCCCGTCGGGGGAGAGGTGGTCGTCGCCGGGCACCGTGGCGGCCATCCAGGCCCGGTCGGTGACCTCGAAGGCCGCCTGGAGCCGGTTGGAGGCCACCTCGTCCGGCCCGAAGAGCCGGAACGTCTGCGGGTTCGCGGCGATCACGTCCCGGATCCACCGGCCCAGTTCCCCGGTGGCGCTGGTGGCCGTGGCACCGGGACGCGGCACGTCCACCGCGTAGTCGTGGAAGTCCGGCAGGACCAGGTCACGCAGCACCGACCCGCCGTTGGTGACCGGGTTGGCGCTCATCCGCCGGTCACCCGTGGGCGGCAGGGCGGTCAGCTCGGCGACCGGGGCGCCGGTGGCGTCGAACAGCTCCTCCGGGCGGTAGCTGCGCAGCCAGCGCTCCAACTCGGCCAGATGCTCCGGATTGCTGCGGACGTTCGACAACGGCACCTGGTGGGCTCGGTACGTGCCCTCGACCTGCTTGCCGTCGACCTCGTGCGGACCGGTCCAGCCCTTCGGCGTCCGCAGGACGATCATCGGCCAGCGGGGACGTTCGGTGCCGGCACCGGATCGGGCCCGACGCTGGATCTCGGCGATCTCGTCCAGCGCCCGGTCCAGGGTGGCGGCGAGCGCCTCGTGCACGGCGGAGGGTTCGTCACCGGCCACCACGTACGGCTGGTAGCCGTGACCGCGCATCATGGCGAGCAGGTCGGACTCGGGGATCCGGTCCAGCACCGTCGGGTTGGCGATCTTGTAGCCGTTGAGGTGCAGGATGGGCAGCACCGCGCCGTCCCGGGCGGGATTGAGGAACACGGTCGACTGCCAGCTCCCGGCCAGCGGGCCGGTCTCCGCCTCGCCGTCCCCGATGACACAGGCCACCAGCAGGTCGGGATTGTCGAACGCGGCACCGTAGGCGTGGCTCAGCGCGTACCCCAGCTCGCCGCCCTCGTGGATCGAGCCCGGCACCTCCGCCGCCACGTGGCTGGGGATGCCGCCGGGGAAGGAGAACTGGCGGAACAGCCGGGCCATGCCGGCCTCGTCGCGGCCGACGCCCGGATACCGCTCGCTCCAGGTGCCCTCCAGCCAGGTGTTCGCGACGACGGCCGGACCGCCGTGGCCGGGACCGGTGACGAAGAGGGCCGACAGGTCGCGGGCGACGATCACCCGGTTGAGGTGGGCGTAGATCAGGTTCAGGCCGGGCGAGGTGCCCCAGTGTCCCAGCAGCCGGGGCTTGACGTGCTCGGCAGCCAGCGGTTCGCGGAGCAGGGGATTGTCGAGCAGATAGATCTGCCCGACGCTGAGATAGTTCGCCGCCCGCCAGTAGGCGTCCAGGCGGCGCAGGTCCTCGTCGGTCAGGGTGCTCGGGATGTCCACGGCCGTGTCCATACTGCTTGAGCCTCTCGCGGGTCGGTGGATTCTGCATCCGCAGCGCGGGTTTCCTGCCTCCAGCTTCGCGGGATCGGCGGGCGTGGATCAGGGCCGTTGGTCCCGCCCGTCCGGGTGCCCTGGCCCGTCGTCGGCGGGCGGCCCGGAGACGCCGCGGACCACCAGCACCGGGGCCGGGGCGTGGTAGAGCAGCGACTGGCTGACCGCGCCGAGCATGCCGCGCCACGGTTCGTCGCCGCGCGCGGCGACCACCACCAACTGCGCGGCACGCGACTGCTCGACCAGGACGTCACCCGGTTCACCCCGGACGACCCGGCACTCCACCGCGACGTCGGGGTGCCCGGCACCGTGCCGGGCCACCAGCGCGGCGAGCCGGTCGGTGGCCTCGCCCACCGCCGCGTCGGACTCGGCCACCCAGACCACCAGCAGGTGCGAGCGGTGCCGTCCGGCACAGGCGTACGCCCAGGTCAGGGCGATCTCGGCGGAGGTCGAGCCGTCCACGCCGACCAGCACCGGTCCGGCCGGCGGGGGCTCCTGGCGGGCGACCAGCACCGGGCACTCGGCGCGGGCGGCCACCTGGACGGCGGGACTGTCGGCCGGGATGCAGCGGTCGCAGTGGGCCATGCCGCCGTCCCCGACGGCCACCAGGAAGGCCGCCTCGGACTTGCGGACCAGCGTCGCCACCGCCGCACCCTCGATGATCTCGGCGGTGACCGGGACGTCCGGCTCGCTCTGGTTGGCCGCCACGGTGGCCTCGGCGAGCAGTTCCTCGGCGTGCGAGCGGGACGCGGAGACCGCGGGTGCCTCCAGCGCGGCCCAGTTGAACGCGTGCATCAGGTGCAGCGCGCGGCCGTGGGCGGCGGCCACCCGCGCGGCGGTACGGGCCACCGGCAGCGCGCCGTCCGGACCGACGCCGACCAGCACCGGCGCCTCGCTGCCTGGGGCCATCCGCCATCACCCCCGCAACTGCGCTCGGCCTGCTGTCGAGGCTAGTCGCGCCGGTGCGCCCCCGGGGCGTGATCGCCGGACGGCAGCCCGGCGTGCGGCCCACCGAAACCCATCGGCACCCCGAACCGCTGGGTGGTGCCGGCGGCGACTGGTCAGGACGCCGGCCGCGCCCGGAGCACGACCGCGCTGGCATTGTCCGCCCCACCGGCGGCCAGCGAGGCGTCCAGCAGGGCCGCGACCGCGTCCGCCGGATCGGCGCGGACCAGGGCGTCCCGCATCCCGTGGTAGCCGACCTGGTCGCTGACCCCGTCGGTGCAGAGCAGCCAGATGTCGCCCGGGCGCAGCGTCACCGCCAGCAGGTCGGCCTCGGGCGCGGCCGGATGGCCGGCGTAGCGGGTGAGCTGGTAGCGGGCCCGCGCGGCGGCGGGGGAGTCCACCGGGTACCAGCCGTGCAGCACGCCCAGCCAGGCGACCGTGTGATCGGTGGTGACCAGTTCCAGCAGGTCGTCGCGGAGGCGGTAGGCGCGCGAGTCACCCAACTGGACCACCCAGCCCTGCCTCCCGTCCGGCTCGACGACCAGGCCGGTCAGGGTGCACCCGGTCAGCTCGGCGCGACCCGCCCCGGCCTCGCGTACGGCGGTCTGGGCCGCGTCGGCGGCGGTGCGCAGCCCGGCGGCCCCGACCTCGGGCCAGGCGGCGCGGACCCGGGCGGCGAAGGTCGGCACGGCGGCGGCACCGGCGCGACGGCTGCCCGCACCGTCGCCCATGCCGTCGGCCACCACGGCGAAGGGGAGCGCGGGATCGACGTGCAGCACGTCGTAGTTCTCCCGGTAACGGTTGCCGACCACGCTGCCGCCGGCCACCTCCAGCGTCAGTCCGGCGAGCGTGAAGCGACGCACCTCGCCCCTGGCGACCTGGCTCATCCGACCCCTCCGACCCCCGACCGGCGGGGAGCCCCGCGCGGCCCCGACCCTAACGGAGGAGGGCATGCGCGGGGGTGTCAACCAGGGTTGACAGGAGCGATGCTGTCAATGTAAGTTGACGACATGAGTCAGGCGACGGAACTCGCGGCCGCGGCCGGCAGCACCGACCCCCGGGTTGGCCTGCGCGCGGTCCGCGCCCTGCGCCGGCTGCTCGAACGGCTCGAGGTGGTCCAGGTCGACAACGCCCGACGACAGGGCTGGTCCTGGCAGGAGATCGCCGACGCGCTCGAGGTCAGTCGGCAGGCGGTCCACAAGAAGCACGCCGGGCGACCGGCGGTCGGATCCTCCTGGGAGGCGTGATGTTCGAACGGTTCACCGACCGCGCCCGTGCCGTGGTGCGGCACGCGCGCGACGAGGCCCGGGCCGAGGGGCGGCGACCCGTCGGCACCGAGCACCTGCTGCTCGGCATCCTCGCCGACGGCGACGCACTGGCCGTCCGGGTGCTCCGCGACGCCGGGGTCACCGGTGACGACCTGCGGGAGCGGGTACGCCGGCACACCGTCCGAGGTGGCGACGGGCTCGCCGAGGCCGACGCCGCCGCGCTGCGGGAGATCGGCATCGACCTGGCCGCGATCGTGGCCCGGATCGAGGAGTCCTTCGGCCCGGACGCGTTGCGTGAGGCCGTTCCGGCACCACGTCGCCGCTGGGGTCGGCTACGGCGGCAACCGGGCGGGCCGTTCTCCGCCCGCGCCAGGAAGGTGCTGGAGCTCTCCCTGCGCGAGGCGATGCGACTGCGTCACCGGCACATCGGCACCGAGCACATCCTGCTGGGGCTGCTCCGCGAGGGCAACGGGCTGGCCGCGCTGGTGCTCACCGAGGCCGGCGTGGACCTGGCCGACGTACGCCACCGGGTGGAGACCGCCCTGCGGGCCGCCGCCTGAGCCGCGACGCCACAGGTCGGCGTCACACCCGCCGGGTGGGTGAACCTGGTCACCCAGCGCCGGGTCGCCGAACCGCCGACCGTGCCGCACACTGACGCCGTGGAAGCTGGACGGCACGGACGGGCCCTGCGCAGTGCGGTCGTGGTCAACCCGGTGAAGGTGGACGATCTCGACACGTTCCGCCGCACCGTCGTCGACGCGCTCGCCGCCGCCGGCTGGCCCGAGCCGCTGTGGCTGGAGACCACCGTCGAGGACCCCGGTCGCGGCCAGACCGAGCAGGCCCTAACCGAGGGCGTGGACGTGGTCTTCGCCTGCGGCGGCGACGGCACCGTGATGGCCTGCGTCAGCGCCCTGGTCGGCACCGACGTGGCCCTCGCCGTGCTTCCCCAGGGCACCGGCAACCTGCTCGCCGCCAACCTGGGGCTCTCCACCGACCTGGCCGCCGGGATCGAGGTGGCCGTCGAGCGCGGCCGGCGGCTGCTCGACGTCGGCGAGGTCGACGGGCAGCACTTCGCGGTGATGGCCGGCATGGGCTTCGACGCCCAGATGCTGGCCGCCACCAACGAGACGACGAAACGGCGGATCGGCTGGCCGGCGTACGTCGTGGGCGCCGCCCGGCACCTGCGGGACCGGCCGATGAGGGTGTCCATCTCGCTGGACGACCAGCCGCCGCTGCGCCGCCGCGCCCGCTCGGTGCTGGTCGCCAACGTCGGCCGGCTCCAGGGCGGGGTACGCCTGCTCACCGAGGCCGAACCCGACGACGGCTACCTCGACGTCGCCGTGCTCACCCCGCACCGGTTGCGGCACTGGGTCTCGCTCGGCTGGGCGGTGGTACGCCGCCGCGACCGGGTGCCCCGGATGGAGGTCTTCCGGGCCCGTCGGGTGACCATCACCAGCAACCGTGCGCAGCCGCGCCAGTTGGACGGCGACCTGATCGAGCCCGGCCGTGAGCTGAGCGTGCAAATCCGCCGACGGGCCCTGTGGCTGTGCGTACCGCAGCCGGAGAGCACACCCGACCTGGCCGAGGACGCGTCCGGTGCCGCCGAGCGGGGTGAGCGGCTCATCGAGGAGGGCCGGGGTGAGTAGCACCAAGATGGTGCCGGAGACCCGGCTGATGTCCGACGAGCAGCTCTGCGCCGACCACGCCTGGCAGACGCTGCGCCGCGAGGGCCGCTGGCACCTGCTGCACGACGCCTTCGTCCGGTTCCGCTACGGCGACGGGTTCAGCCACGCCCGCGCCTTCGCCTTCCAGCTCTGCCTGGCGGTGGTGCCGTTCCTGATCGCGCTGACCGGGCTCATCTCGGAACTCGGGGCGGCCGAGGGCGGCGAGGTGGTGGCCGACACCGTCCTGGCGCTCACCCCCGGCGCCAGCGAGGCGGTCGTCGCCGAACTGCTCGGCGAGGGCGAGGGCGGCGAACGCGTCGAGGACATCGGCGAGGTGGCGCTGGCCCTCGGCCTGTGCACCGGGCTGGTCGCGCTGACCAGCACGATGGCGCAGATCGAGCGGGGTGCCAACCGGATCTACGGCGTCGAGCGCGACCGCCCCGCCCTGCGGAAGTACCTGCGCGCCGCGGTGCTCGCCGTCATCGCCGGCATCCCGGCGCTGACCGGATTCCTCATCCTCGTCGGCGGCGGCCCGATGGGCGACTCGGTGGAACGCCGCTACGCGTGGGGCGAGCTGGCCGCCGTCGTCTGGGACGTGGTGCGCTGGCCGCTCAGCCTCGGGCTGACCGTGCTGGCCGTCGCGGTGCTGTTCCGGTACGCGCCACGTCGCCGCCAACCCGGCCTGTCCTGGCTGCTCTTCGGCGCCGGCATCGCCACCGCGCTGTGGTGGCTGGCCAGCCTGCTGCTCGCCGGCTACGTGCGGTTCAGTGAGGACTTCGGCCAGACGTACGGCGCGCTGACCGGCATGATGGCGTTGTTGCTCTGGGCCAACCTCACCGGCATGGCGCTCTTCGGCGGGCTGGCCTTCGCCGCCCAACTGGAGGCGGTCCGCATCGGCGTGTCCGAGCCCGCCAAGCCGGACCTGTGGAAGCCGAACGCCCCGCGTACGGGTCTGCACGACACCGGCGAGATGACCGCGCTGTAGGCCCGCCACCCGGAACCGGACCGTCGTCCGCCGGGTGGGTGGGTGTACGCACGCATCGACGCGGGTACAGCGCCACGCCAGAAGGCGTCGCCGTCGGTCGGCGCCACCTGAGAAGGAGGCTGCCGTGGGCGCGGTCCGGGACGTACTGCGACGACCGCTCGGTCACTTCACCGAACGTACCCTCGCCGGGCTGCTGCTCGTCCTCGGCGCCGGGGTCGGTTTCGGGCTGCTCTTGGTGCTGGTCCGCGTGCAGTGGACCCCGCTGTACGACGTGGACCACGGCGTGGCGGTCTGGCTCAACGAGCAGATCTCACCCATCGGTCCGCTGGTGACGGTGCTCAACGCCATCACCGACCTCGGCGGTCGACCGGTGATCGTCTGGCTGGTCACCGTGGCCGTGGTCGGGCTGCTGATCCGCAAGCAGGGTCGGCTCGCGGTCTTCCTGATCGTCACCGGAGCGGGCGCGCTGATCCTCGACCCGTCGCTCAAGACACTCGTCGACCGGCTGCGCCCCGAGGTGGACGTGCCCATCGGCACGTACGCCGGGCAGAGCTTCCCCAGCGGACACGCTCTCGGGTCGATGGTCGCCTACGGCGCGATGCTGCTGGTCTTCCTGCCGGCCATGGCGCCCCGCTGGCGCAAGCCGGCGATCGCCCTGGTCACCACCGTGGTGGTTCTGATCGGCTTCACCCGGGTCGCGCTCGGCGTGCACTTCCTCTCCGACGTGCTCGGCGCCTGGCTGCTCGGCGCGGCCTGGCTCGGCGTCACCGCGTACGCCTTCCGGCTGTGGCGGTTGGAACGCGGTCGACCGGCCGCGCCGCTGACCGACGGCCTGGAACCCGAGGCGGCGCACGAGGTGGCCCTGGCACCGGACGAGGAGAAACTGCTGCCGCACGCCCGCGCCGGCATCGCCGAGATCGTGGTCGGCTGGGTGCTGGTCTTCGGTGCCCTCTACGGCTTCGGCATGTTCGTCAGCTACTACGCCGACGGCACCTTCCTGGCCCGGCTCGACGAGACCGTGCCGCGCTGGTTCGCCGAGCACGGCACCCCGGCCCTGGACGACGTGAGCTGGTGGTGGAGCAAGGTCGGCGACACCCACGCCATCCTGCTCATCTCGATGGTCTTCTGCCCGCTGGTGCTGGCGATCTGGCGACGCTGGCGACCGGTGCTCTTCGTGGCGCTGACCATGTTCGGCGAGCTGACGCTCTTCCTCGCCTCCGCCGCCGCCGTGGACCGGCCGCGCCCGCCGGTGGAGAACCTGGACGGCCCGATGCCGACCTCGTCCTTCCCATCCGGCCACATCGCGGCCACGCTCTGCGTGTGGGTGGCGATCGCGGTGGTGGTCTTCCCACGTACCGACCGGTGGTGGCGCTGGCTGTTCGTGGCGGCGGCGGTGATCATGCCGGTCGGCGTGGCCATCTCCCGGATGTACCGGGGCATGCACCACCCGACCGACTTCATGGGCGCGATCATGCTGACCGGGCTCTGGATCGGGCTGCTCTACTGGGTGGTCCGCCCCAACGAGGACGTGCGGGCGGGCAACCGGCCGGAGATCGAGTCCGAGGACGTGGACACCCTGGACGACGAGCTGGCCAAGGCCGGCCAGCCGGGCTGAGGCGACCGTGCTGCGGGTGATGACCTGGAACATCCGCAACGGCGGGCAGGACCGGGGCGGCCCGGACCGGCGTACCCTGCTGGCCCGGGTCGTCGCCGCGTACCGGCCCGACGTCCTCGCCCTCCAAGAGCTGCGCGGCCTCGACGTGGCCCGCTTCGCGGCGGACGCCGGACTGACGCCCCACCTGGCCCGGTCACCCTTCGGCCAGCCGGTCGCGATACTCGTGCACCCGCGCTGGCCGACCGTGGCGACCGGGCCGGTCCGTCGCCCGTTCCACCACGCGGCGCAGCGCGTGACCCTGTCCACCGACGCCGGGCCGCTCGCGGTCCTGAGCACCCACTTCTATCCGTACCGTGGCGGTCGCCGCCTGGCCGAGGCCCGCTGGGCGGCCACCGCGCTGCGCCGGGCCCGCGCCGACCTCGCCCTGCTCGCCGGGGACCTGAACACCCTCGCCCCGTACGCCGACCACGCTCATGACGTCGACCGCGTTGACCGCGTTGACCGCGTTGACCGCGTTGACCGCGTTGACCGCGTTGACCGCGTTGACCGCGTTGACCGCGTCGACCGCGCTGACCACGCACACCACGCTTATGACGCCGACCACGCTCACCACGCCGAGAGCCTGGCCCGGCTGGCACCCGCGTACCGCCGTCGGCACCTGCGCCGCGACGGACGGACCGTGGACACCCGGGCGATCGCCCGCCTGCTCGCCACCGGTCTGGTCGACCTGGCCGCCACCGCCGGACCGACCGTGCCCACCGGCCACGGCCGCACCCCGGAGTTCGCCGAGATGCGCCTGGACTACCTGCTGGCCACCCCCGCCCTGGCTGCCCACCTGGTCGACGTCCAGGTGATACGCACTCCCGACACCCACCAAGCCTCCGACCACCACCCCGTAGTCGCCACCTTCACCCTCACCCCACCCACCTAGCGCATGTCCGCCTCGTCCAGCCCAGCCGACCTGTACCCGCCTGGCTCCTGCCCGGTCCATCCCCGTGCCAGTTCCTTGGCTAGACCGACGGTGAGCGCAGGCTGCGAGTGTGTCGAGTGTCGTGGACGAGTAGTCCA
This sequence comes from Micromonospora sp. NPDC002389, assembly GCF_040296095.1. Taxonomy (NCBI): domain Bacteria; kingdom Bacillati; phylum Actinomycetota; class Actinomycetes; order Micromonosporales; family Micromonosporaceae; genus Micromonospora; species Micromonospora sp. NPDC002389. The sequence continues at coordinate 431,496 of NZ_JBEOWP010000004.1, read as the reverse complement.
CGTCCGGCGCCCCATGCCCGGGACCCTCCACCTGGTCCGGTCCGGTGCGCCGGCCACCGCACGTCCCGCACTCGCACGTCGCGCACCCGCACGTCGCGCACCCGCACGTCGCGCACCCGCACGTCGCGCACCCGCACGTCGCGCACCCGCACGTCGCGCACCCGCACGTCCCGCGTCCGGCGTCCGGCGTCGCGCGTCCGGCGTCCGGCGTCGCGCGTCCGGCGTCCGGCGTCGCGCGTCCGGCGTCGCGCGTCCGGCGTCCCGCGTCCCGCGCGAGCCCACCATGATCCGCGCAACTTCATTGATATTGCTGCCTCAGAGGCTCCCGGAGACAGCAACATCAATGAAGTTGCGCGGATCTTGCACCATGTTGCGCAGCCGGGCCACTGACCCCGCCGACGCGCCGCGCCCGACCCCGCCCGACCGCGCCTGGCCGTACCGCACCGCACACGCCCGCCTGCGTTGATTAAGAAGCTTTGGTCACGGAAGGATTGGACGGAGGCACAAACTCCTTGGTCATCCCCGCTGGGCATGGTCCGTCGGGAGTACGTCCGCCCTGCCCCGGCACACACCCACCTGGGCGACCACCCGGGGTGATGGGAGCTGGTGGTGCGGGAGGAGTCCGTCGCTGAGTGGGCGGGTGGTGTGGACGCGGTGCCCGGTCGGGGTGAGCTGGTGCGGAACTTTCGTCCCCGAGTGGGCGAGCGGGGGAGCGGCTACGGTGCCGGGGTGGCTGGCACAACGCGGCTACGGTGTGGCCGTGATCGACTCGTCACCGCCCCGACGTGCGCGCGAGGCTGAGCCTGAGGCGCTGTCAGCCGGGGCGGTCGCGGCGCGGGCCGTCGCGCTGGTGGTGGTGCTGCCGTTCCGGTTGGCCTGGGAGTTGCTGGTCGCCGTCGCCGGGCTGCTGCACCGGTGGGTGATCGCGCCGACCGTGTGGGTCCTCGACCGGTGTGTGTGGCGGCCGATCCGCTGGCTGGTGCGCCACCTGGTCTGGATTCCGCTGCTCTGGACGCTGCGGGTCCTCGGATGGCTCTGGCACACCCTGGTCCGGGTTCCGTCGACCTGGCTGTGGCGTCGCCTCGTCGAGGTCTGGTACGGCGTACTGCGGCCACCCCTGCGCTGGTGCGGTCAGGTGCTCGCCCGGTTGCTGCGCTGGTGCGGCCGGGGGCTGGCCTGGCTGGTACGGGTCGTCGTGCTGGCGCCGTCGTACTACCTGATGTGGGTGCCGCTGGTCTGGACCGTACGGCTGCTCACCCCGCCCGCCCGACTGCTGGGCCGATGGCTCGCGGCGCTGGCCGGGCTGCTCGTCGCCGTGCTGGGCTGGGCCTGGCGTACGGCGGGGCGCATCCTCCGCTGGTGCTGGGTGTGGACGCTGCGCCCGGTGTTCCAGGCCGGGCTGTGGGTGTGGACGCACCTGCTACTGCCCGTCTGCCGAGCGGTCGGTGCCGTCTGGCAGACGACGGTCGGCTGGCTGCGGCGCGGCGTCCTGGAACCGATCGGCCAGGCCACCCGCGAGGTCCTGGCCAGCCTCGGCCTACGCCGCTGACCACACGAGCGAACCGGCGGCACTGGCGCGAGCACGGCTCGGTCCGATGTAAGGAGGGGTCCCCTACTAACGCCTCGTGCATAGCAGGGGACCCCTCCTTACATCCGCACCCCGGCCGGGACGGGGGAGCCTGGGGGTCAGAGGACCAGGTTGAGCAGGACGGTCAGCACGATCGAGGCGACGATCGAGAAGAGGATCATCAGGAGGCAGCCGAGACCGCCGCCCGCCGGTCGGATCTCCGTGTTGCCGATACGCATGGCTCACATCCTGCCGGTCACAGTTCGCGCAGCCGGGGCAGCAACTGCTCCTGCGCCCAGTCGAGGAACATCGGTTGGCGGTCCCCGCCGACCTGCACCAGCGCCACGTGCGTGAAGCCGGCGTCGACGAACCTCTTGAACGCGGCCACGTGCTTGTCCACGTCCGGGCCGCAGGAGATGCCGGCGGCCACGTCCTCCTCGCGTACGGACTGCGAGGCGGCCTCGAACGCGTCGGTGTCGGGCAGTTCGGCGTTGACCTTCCAGCCGAGTCCGAACCAGCGGAACTGGTCGTGCGCGATCTTGCGGCACTCGGCCTCGTCCGGGCCGTAGCAGATGGCCACCTGACCGTAGCGGGGTCGTCCGGCGCCACCGGCCTCCTCGTACATCTCCACCAGGTGCGCCTGCGGCTCGGTGGCGATCATGCCGTCGGCGTACTCGGCGGCCAGGGTGGCCGACTGCCGTCCGGACGCGGCCACCGCCATCGGCACCGGCGGGTCGGGCCGGTCCCACAGGTACGCGTCGGGCACGTCGTAGTGGTTGCCGGAGAAGGTCAGCGTCTCGCCGTTGAGCAGCGGCCGGATGATCTGCAACGCCTCCTCGAACATCTCGTGCCGTTGCTGTACGTGCGGCCAGGCGCCCACCACGTGCTCGTTGAGGTTCTCCCCGGCACCCAGGCCGAGGGTGAACCGCCCGTCGGAGAGGAGCCCGACGGTGGCGGCCTTCTGCGCCACCACGGCCGGGTGGTAGCGGCGGATCGGGCAGGTCACGAACGACATCAGCTCCGCGCGGGAGGTGGCGTGGGCGACCGCGCCCAGCACCGACCAGGCGTACGGCGAGTGGCCCTGCGACTCCAGCCAGGGGTAGTAGTGGTCGGACATGACGAGCTGGTCGAAACCGGCTGCCTCGGCCCGTACCGCGTAGTCGACGAGCTCCTTGGGGCCTGCCTGTTCGCACATCAACGTGTATCCGATGCTGACCATGCTGTCTCCTTCGCTCCCCGGTGGTCCGTTTGCGGATACCCGGGCCTGGTTGGGTCAACCCTCATCGACGCTTGACGAGCTTTCCAGAGGCTGCCTACCGTTATCTGAACCGGTTCAGGTGCCGGCCGGGGGCTCATCCTGTGGTGGGGATGGTCGGCCCGTGGCGGCCCGGCTTCTCGTGGGCCGTCACGGGTCGCCGCCCGTCGAGCCGCGCTACTGAACCGGTTGCTTCGGAGGCTTCATCGGCCTACGCTGATGCCTGCCTCGCCGGGCCTCTCGCCGTGCGGCTGCCGGGCACAGCCGCCGCACCTGCCACTCACCGCAATCCCTCCTGGGCACGGGGGAGAGAACTCCTGCGAGGAATCGATGAGAAGACTTTTCGGGGCCGTCGGCGCCGTGCTGCTGGCGACCGTCGCCGCAGTGTTCGCCTTCGGCCCGTCGGCGCACGCCGCCACCGGCTTCACCGTCAGCGGCGGCAAGCTGTACGACGCCAACGGCAACGAGTTCATCATGCGCGGCGTCAACCACGCGCACACCTGGTACGCCAACCAGACCAGTTCCTTCGCCAACGTCAAGGCGCTCGGCGCGAACACCGTCCGGGTGGTGCTGTCCAGCGGGGACCGGTGGACCCGCAACAGCGCCGACGACGTGTCGAACGTGATCCAGCTCTGCAAGACCAACCGGCTGATCTGCGTCCTGGAGGTGCACGACACCACCGGGTACGGCGAGCAGAGCGGCGCGATCACCCTGGACCGGGCGGTCGACTACTGGCTGAGCATCGCCAGCGCGCTCAACGGCCAGGAACGGTACGTCATCGTCAACATCGGCAACGAGCCGTACGGCAACCAGAACTACTCGTCCTGGGCCACCGACACGTCGAGCGCGATCCGGCGGCTGCGTACTGCGGGTCTCGCGCACACGATCATGGTGGACGGCCCGAACTGGGGCCAGGACTGGTCCTTCACCATGCGGGACAGCGCGCCGACGGTGTTCAACGCCGACCCGGCCCGCAACACCGTCTTCTCGATCCACATGTACGGCGTCTTCGACACCGCCGCCGAGATCAGCGACTACCTGGGCCGCTTCCGCAGCCGGGGCCTGCCGATCGTGGTCGGCGAGTTCGGCCACTACCACTCCGACGGCGACCCCGACGAGGACGCCATCCTCTCCTACACGCAGGCGAACGGCATCGGCTGGCTGGGCTGGTCGTGGAGCGGCAACGGCGGTGGCGTGGAGTACCTCGACATGGCCACCTCGTTCAACCCGAACCAGTTGACCACCTGGGGTCAGCGCCTGTTCAACGGCACCAACGGCATCCGGCAGACGGCCCGGGAGGCCAGTGTCTTCGGCGGCACCCCGCCGCCGACCACGCCTCCGCCCACGACGCCTCCGCCGACGACCCCGCCGCCCACCACGCCTCCGCCCACCACGCCTCCGCCGACCACCCCGCCGCCGGGCGCAGGCTGCACGGCGACGTACTCGATCACCGGTCAGTGGCAGGGCGGCTTCCAGGGCGACATCCGGGTGACGGCCGGCAGCCGCGCCATCACGGGCTGGACGGTGCGCTGGACCTTCGCCAGCGGCCAGTCGCTGAGCCAGTCCTGGAACGCCACGGTCACCAGCAGCGGTAACGCCGTGACCGCTCGCAACGTCTCCTACAACGGCCAGCTCGGGGCCGGTGCCAGCACCAGCTTCGGCTTCATCGGTAGCTGGACCGGCAGCAACCCGGCTCCTGCGGTGACCTGCACCGCGAGCTGACGACGTACCCCTGACGATGGCCGGGCCCGACGCGGGCCCGGCCATCATCTCCGTGCCCGACGCCGCTCGGACCTCGCCGATGGGGTGAGGTCCGGTGCACGATGTCGACCGTCGCGCGACGACCTTGAACCCCGCGCGAGTCGCCGCCGGTGTCTGCCGCGCCGTCTTTGCTCTGCTTCAACCACGCACTGATGTCGCGTCCAAACCGTTGCGTTGGTTGTTGAAGGAGAGCAAAGGGGCCGAGGGATACCTCTTCGGGACGCCCGACCGCGGACGGGCGTCGCAATGGGCGGACCCACCGGGCGAGCGCCTGGCACAGGGACTCGGCGACCGGCTTCCCAGCGACCTTTCAGGGCCGCCCGATACGGTGCCGCCGTCAGCGTCCGTTCCTAAAGGGAGCCCGGGCACCAGACCCCGCAGGAGAACTGAATGGTCTTCAAGAAGATGTTGAGCGCGTTGGGCGTGGGCGGTCCGAGTGTGGACACCGTCCTGGCCAACCCGAACACCAGGCCCGGGCTGGCCCTCGACGGTCAGGTGAACCTGCTCGGCGGGGAGGCGGCGGCGAGCATCGAGCAGATCGTGATCGGCCTGGTCACCCGGGTCGAGGTCGGTCAGCAGGCCGGAGTGATGGAGTTCCACCGGCAGGTGGTCAGCGGCCCGCTCCAGCTCGCCGCGAAGCAGGCGCTGTCCATCCCGTTCCAGCTTCCTGTGCCGTGGGAGACCCCCATCACCGGGCTGTACGGCCAGCGGCTGCACGGCATGTCGATGGGCCTGCGTACCGAGCTGGCGATCGCCAAGGCGGTCGACAAGGGCGACCTGGACGAGATCAACGTGCACCCGCTGCCGGTGCAGGAGCGGATCCTGGAGGCGTTCCTCCAGCTCGGCTTCCGCTTCAAGAAGGCCGACCTGGAGCGCGGCATGATCCAGGGCGTACGCCAGACGCTGCCGTTCTATCAGGAGATCGAGTTCTTCGCCGCGCCGCAGTACGCGCAGACCGTCAACGAACTCGAAGTCACGTTCGTGGCCAACCCGCACGGCGTGGACGTGGTGCTGGAGTGCGACAAGCGGGGCGGATTCCTCGCACCCGGGCAGGACGTGTTCGGCCGGTACCAGGTGGCCCACTCCGACGCCGAGCGGTCCGACTGGGTGGAGACGGTCGACGGCTGGATCCAGGAGACCATCGGGCGGTTCGGTGCGCTGCGCGCCCAGGCGTTCGGCCCGCAGGGCTACGGCGCGCCGCAGGGTTACGGTGCGCCCGGCTACGGTCCGCAGGGCTACGGCCCACAGGGGTACGGTCAGCCGGGCTACGGCGCCCCGAACAAGTTCGGCCCGCCGCAGCGGCGGGGCGGGGTCGGCATGGGCGGTGTGGTCGCCGGTGCGGCGCTCGGCGCGGCGGGCGGCATGCTCGCCGGTCACATGCTCGGCAACGCCTTCGACGGTGCCGAGGAAGAGATCACTGAGGCGGCCGGTGATTTCGGCGGTGACTTCGACGGCGGCGGCGACTTCGGCGGCTTCGAGGAGTTCTAAAAGCCTCGCCCCGCCCGGCGGGACGTGGCGAGACAGGACGATGGCCCTCCGGGAGACTTCCCGGAGGGCCACCGCACGCAAGGGGTCAGCGCCGCCCGCGCTGCTTGCGCTCCGCGGCCGAACGCCGCTGGCTACCGGCCTTGGCCAGACCACGGCTACCCAGGTAACCGATGGTCAGCAGCGTGATGAAGAACCACGCCTGACCGGGGTTGTTCAGGTTCAGGCCGTTCGCGGTGGTCCCGCGCCAGAAGGCAGAGATCACCACGAGGGTGACGGCTGCCGCGTAGATCCAGAACTCCGTCGTCAGGAACGACTGCTTGGTCTCCGTACCCGGAGACGGCATCTCCTCCCGGTGCCCGTCATGCATCATCGGCATCGGGCGGGTGGCGGCCTCCTGCATGGCCTGCCGGTTCTGGGCGTCCTGCGCCGGACGGTTCATCGGTCTGGTGGATGCAGCCTGCGTGCTCATCTGTCCTCCTCAGGATGTGATGAGTCGTCACCTGCGGCCCTCGCCCCGCTACCGCGTGTCGGCCACGGCACGGTTCGCGCACATGGCGGGGGCACCCGCCGTCTACCCCGCCGCCGGGGGGCAGTAACACCCCGCCACCTGGCCGAATCCGTCCGGCCCGAGAATCGTGCCCGGCCCGGCGGATGCCTCCCGAACGAGTCGGATGTCCCGTTCCGACGCTCTCCGCGGCACGCACCGGGCGTTGACGCTCGCCGCTGCGAGTCCACAACGCCGACCCGGACAGAGGAGCCGCGAGTCCACAACGCCGACCCGGACAGAGGAGCGCAGACGCTGGTCGTCGACGGTCCCACCCGGCACGTCAGTTGACGCTCGCCGCTGCGCGAGTCCAGGTCGCCGCCGGGCCAGCCCGACGGCGCCGCCGACGTCAGACCGGTAGACAGGACGCCGGCCCGGTAGACAGGTGGTGCGGGTTTGGCGGGCCGGTCACCGGGCACGCCATCAGGACCGACGCTTCTGCGAGGTGATGGATCGTGCGTGAGGACGACATGCGACAGGACGCCGCCCGCCGGGCCGAGGAACGGATCGCCGGCGGCGTGTACGGCGAGGGCGCCGTGGACGAGGTGACCGTGCCGCCCACCGATGTGGAGAGTGCCATCCAGCGCGACGACCGGGACGATCCGGCACACGTGCCGATCGACCCCACCGTGCTGCGCGACGGCGGTCCCACCCGGGGGCAGGGCGCGCTCACCACGACGGGCGGTACGGCCGGACCGGCCAGCGCCCGCCGGGTGGCCCGTCAGCCGGAGCGCCACCGGGGCAAGGTGGCACCGACCACCACCGGCGACGCCACCACCGGCGGGATGAGCACCCCGTCTGGCGGCAGCACCAGCGACCAGTCCACTCCCGCCACCCACGTGGGCAGCTTCGACTGACCCACCCACCCACCGGCCCGGCCCTCGCGAGGGCCGGGCCGTCCTCGTTCCCCACCCGTCCCCGCCCCTCACGTCCCCGCCCCTCACACCCTCGCCGATCATGGACTTGTGGCTGCGACATAAGCCGCACAAGATGCCCAAACCTTCGCCACAACTCCATGATCGGCGCAGCGCCCGCTGGGCGGGGCGGGGCAGGGCGGCGTGGCTATCCCCGCCCGGGAGGGTGGGGTCGGGGGTCAGGTGGTGGGGGTGAGGGTGGTGAGGCGTTGGGTGGCGCGGGTGAGGGCGACGTAGAGGTCGCTGCGCCCACGGGGTGACTCGGCGACGATCCGGTCCGGGTCGACCACGATCACCGAGTCGAACTCCAGGCCCTTGGCCTCGGCGACGGTCAGCACCACGACCCGGTTCTCCAGGTCGGGCTGCTCGCCGACGGCCGCCTCGGGCAGCGCGGTGGTGAGCGCGGTGCCGAGGTCGTCGACGCGACCGGCCGGCACGATCACTCCGAGCCGTCCGTCGGTGAGCCCGGCGGCCTCGTCGGTGGCGACGTCGACCAGCTCCGCCGCCAGCCGGTCCGCCGGTACGTCCCGCGCGGCGGGCGGGAAGCCGCTGGCGCGTACGGCCCGGGGTGGGCGCAGGGTCGGGTCGATCTCGGCGAGTACGCCGGCGGCCACCTCCATGATCTCGGCGGGGGTGCGGTAGCTGACGGTCAACTCGGTGAGCCGCCACCGGTCGGCCACGTACGGGGCCAGCGCCTCCGACCAGGACGGGGTGCCGGCCAGGGCCCCGGTCTGGGCCACGTCGCCGACGATCGTCATGGAGCGGCTCGGGCACCGGCGCATCAGCAGTCGCCAGGCCATCGGGGACAGTTCCTGCGCCTCGTCGACGATGACGTGGCCGAACGCCCAGGACCGGTCGGCGGCGGCACGCTGGGCGGTGGTCAGGCGGTCGGCCTCCTCCTGCCGTTCCAGCAGCCGGTCGGCGTCGAGCAGGTCGGTCACGCCGAGGATCTCGCCACCGTCGGCCTCGTCCTCGACGTCGATGGACCGGGAGCCCCGGGCGATCTCCAGCACGCCCTCGGCGTACTCGCGTTCCATGGCCCGGATGCGTTCCCGGCGGGCGGCGGCGGCCCGGTCGTCCTCGCCGAGCAGTTCCGCCGCCTCGTCCAGCAGCGGTACGTCGGCCGGGGTCCAGCCGCCGGGCTCGCGGTGCAGGGCGGCCCGCTCGTCGGCGGTGAGCATCGGCGCGGCGGTGGCGATGCGGTCGGTGCGGGCGTACAGGTCGGCGAGCAGGCGTTGCGGGGTCAGGACCGGCCACAACTCGTCCAGCGCGGCGATGATCTCCGGTTCCTCGCGCAGTTCCCGGCGGATCTCGGCGCGGTCGGCCTCTTCGAGCAGGTTGTCCCCGCCGAGCGGGTCGGCACCGATCCGTTCGGCGACCTGGTCGGCCAGGGCGTGGATGATCTCGACGTCGAAGAGGGCGCGGGCCAGGTTGTGCGGGCGGTCGCTGTGGCGGACGCGGTCCCGGGCGGCCCGGACGGTCTCCGGGTCGAGCAGGAGGACCTCCTGCTGCGGCAGCTCGATCTCCAGCGGCTCGTCCGGCACCCGCTGCCGGTCGCGTACCGCGTTGGCCAGCACCTCGGTCATCACCGACCGGCCTTTGAGGGCCGCGGTGGTGGCCGGCTCCGCGCGCCGGGCGCTCACGCCGGGAAAGAGGTCCCCCTGGGTACGCAGCAGCACGCCGGTCTCGGCCAGCGCGGGCAGCACCTGCGAGATGTAGCGCAGGAAGGTGACGTTCGGGCCGACCAGCAGTACGCCCCGGGTGGAGAGTTCCCGGCGGTGCGTGTAGAGCAGGTATGCGGCCCGGTGCAGCGCCACCGCGGTCTTGCCGGTGCCGGGGCCGCCCTGCACCACCAGCACGCCGGACAGGTCGGAGCGGATGATCCGGTCCTGTTCGGCCTGGATGGTCTCGACGATGTCGCGCATCCGGCCGGTACGCCCGGCGTTGAGCGCGGCCAGCAGCGACGCCTCGCCGGTCAGTTCCTCGTGGGCGGTGGGGGAGGCGGTGTTCAGGTCCAGCACCTCGTCGTTGAGGGCGACCACCTTGCGCTGCCGGGTACGCAGGTGACGCCGCCGCCGGATGCCCTGCGGGTTGGCGGCGGTGGCGAGGTAGAAGGCGCGGGCGGCCGGGGCACGCCAGTCCATCAGCAGCGGGTCGTAGTCCCCGTCGGTGTCGAAGATGCCGATCCGGCCGATGTAGTGGCGCTCGCCGTCGTCGGTGTCGAGCCGACCGAAGCAGAGACCGTTCTCCACCGCCGCGAACTGCTCGACCTGTTCGGCGTACATGCGGACCGCGCTGTCGCGCTGGGAACGGGCCTGGAGTGTGCCGCCCGCCGCCCGCAGCTCCTCGGTCAGCCGCCGTGACGCCTGGTCCCGCAGGTCGTCGAGGCGGTGGTAGAGCATCGAGACGTACTCCTGCTCGCGGCCGATCTCGTCGTCGGACGGCGAACCGCCGGAGTGCCTTGACAATCCGTCTCCCGGTGGGTTAGAGTTCGGTTAGGAACGGCTTTTTCGAGCCGTTCTTTTTTGTTGCCTGAACTGCCGAAGATACCGCGCGACGACCGCCGGAGCCAAGGCGGTCGAGCCCCGTCACACCCCCGTGTGCGACGCCCGCGCCCCGACTCCGGGCGGTGTGGTCACCGGCGTTCGGTGCAGACCTCGTCGGACCGCGCGACCGTGTCGGTGGACCAGGCGACCGCGACGGTGAAGCAGTAGTCGAGGCTGCGGTTGAGGCCGTAGACCACGAAACTGTCGGTACCGGCGGGCAGGTCGGCGAAGGGGTTCTTCGGCTGCCCGGTCCGACCACCCGAGATGATCACCGGTCCCTCCGCCCCGGCCGGGTACGTCCAGTTCAACGTGACGCTGTCCCGGTTGTCGCGCAGCGAGAGTTCGGTGGGCGGCGCGCCGGGCGAGGCCGGCGGCGCCTCCGGTGCCGACGCGGACGGGGGTGCCGCCCCGCTCGGGGTCTCCCCGGCGGTGGGGGAGCCGGGTTCGCCCGGGCCGTCGACCCGGGACACCCCGGCGATCACCGCGGCGGCACCGAGCAACACCACGACCACACCCGCCGCGATGATCGGCACCAACCGGTTCGGTCGGGGGGAGGGCGCGGCCGGCGTACGGGGTACCGGCACCGGGAGCAGCCGGGACGACGGGCCGGTGCGTTCCGGTTCCAGCCGGCGCAGCCGGTAGACCCCGGGTGCCTGCGGCGCCGGACCGGTCAGACCCATCACGCTCGGCGGTACGGCCGCCCCGCTCGACTCGGCCGTCGGCGTCTGGGCGGGCCGGGCCGGGTGGACGGGGTCGGGGGAGGGCGAATCGGTCGGTTGCCCGGTCCACCAGTCCTGCGGTGGCCCGGCCGGACCGTCCACCGGCTGCCGTGGGGTGGGCACCGGCGACGCCGCCCCGGCGGGCTGCGGACCGGTGTGGTGGCCCTGACCGGGGTGGTAGCCCTCGGGCGGGTGCTGCTCCCCGGCGTACCGGGGATCCGGGTCGCTCGCCGCCGGCCACGATGCGCCGGTGGGCCACGCGCCTTCACCGGTGTCACCCGTCGGCGTGCCGCCGACGGCACCAGTCGGCCACGTGCCGTCTCCCGCGGTGTCCGCCGGCCAGCCCGCCGGACCGGGCGCTTCCGTGGGCCAGCCCGCCTGATCGGTGCTGTCCGTGGGCCAACCGGTCTGACCGGTGGTGTCCATGGGCCAGTCCCGATCGGTGTCGTGCGGATCGGGCCAACCGGCCGCTCCCGACCCCGCCGGACCGGCCGCCGCCCAGGTCGGCGTGGTCTCCGAGTGGGAAGCCGGAGACCCCGTCCAGGTCGGTGCCGGTGGGGTGGCGGTGGGCGGCCAGTTCGGGTCGGTCCCGTCCCAGTCCGCTCGCGGGTCGTCCGGCCGGTCGTCGGTGTCGTGGTCGCGCCAGGCGGCCGGGGCGGCGGTGGCGCCCTGGGCCGCCCAGTCGCCGCTGGGCGGGGCGTCGCCCTGCGACGGGGTCCGGGCGGCCGGTACGACGGAGCCCTCCGCGCCCAACGGCGGGGTGTCGGCGCAGACGTGGTCGGGGTTGGCGGCGGCCCGGGACAACGACGCGACCTGGGCGGTCAGCGGGTCGTCCGGGGCGAGGTGCCGACGGGCGAGTTCCCGGGCCAGCGCGAGGTGGTCCTGCGCCTCGGTGAACTGCCCGCAGTCGCGTTGCATCGAGCCGAGCCGGGCGAGCATCTTGATGCCGCTGGGGTGCCCGTCGCCGTACACCTCGCGGTGCAGCTCCCAAGCGTCCTGGAGACGGTCGCGGGCCACCTGGCACTGGCCACGGGCGTACTCCACGGTGGCCAGGTCGGCGTGTGCGGCGAGCACCCGCAGGGACTCCGGCCCGTCCGAGGCGGTCAGTTCGATGATGACTTCCTGGTACAGCCGGGCGGCGCGGGACCAACTGCCCACCCTGTGCAGCACCGCCGCGAGGGTGGCGGCGGCGGCGACCGTACGCGGGTCGGGCCGGCCGTGCAGGCGGGTGGTGGCGGCGTACGCGTACGCGGCCCAGCCTCGTGCCGAGTGCGGTTCGCCGAGGGCGACCAGCACCCGCGCGTGCAGGCCGGCCGCCTCGGCCATCTCGGGTGTCGCGTTGGCCGGGCGCGGGTCGGCGCCGGTCAGCGCGTCGGCGAGGAGCCGCTGGGCACCGGCGAGATCGCCGGAGGAGACCAGGTCGTGCGCCTGATCAGTCAGTTCACCGAAGCCGGAGGGCACGCCCCATCGTGCTCACCCGACGACGTTATGTACAAGACCCGCGCCGGAGTGGTTCGGTCAGGATCCGGTCAGGGGCGGGTCAGGCGATCGGCCAGTGCCTCGCTGATCCGGCGTAACTGGTCGACCTGGGCGGGGCTGAGCGCGTCGAAGAGGTGGCGGCGTACCCCCTCGACGTGGCCGGGCGCGGCGGCGGCCAGGGCGGCGAAGCCGTCGTCGGTGAGCAGGGCGATCTGCCCGCGCCGGTCGGTCGGGCAGTCCTCCCGGCGGACCCAGCCGGCCGCCTCCAGGCGGGCCACCGCGTGCGAGAGCCGGCTGCGGGAGGAGCCGCTGGCCTCGGCGAGTTCGCTCATCCGCAGCCGACGCTCCGGCGCCTCGGAGAGCCGGACCAGGATCTCGTAGTACGCATGCGGCATCCCGGCGTCGCGTTGCAGTTCGCGGTCGAGCGTCTCCATCAACGCCCGGGAGGCGGTCAGGAACGCTCGCCAGGTGCGCTGCTCGTCCGGGTCCAGCCAGCGGGTCATGACCGCCATCATAACGGCATTAGTTGAACGCTCAACTAAAACGCGCTAGCCTCGGTGACATGGGAATCCATCGCCTCAACCACGCCGTCCTCTACGTCAGTGACCTGGAGCGCAGCGTCGCCTTCTATCGCGACGTGCTCGGCTTCCGCCGGGTGCCGATGACCCCGGAGGGGTTCCGGGGCGCTGCCTTCCTCCAGGCACCCGACTCCACCAACGACCACGACCTCGGCCTCTTCGAGATCGGCGCGGGAGTCGGCCGCTCGACCGCCGGCCGGGCCACCGTCGGCCTCTACCACCTGGCCTGGGAGGTGGACACGCTCGACGATCTGGCCGCCACCGCCCGCCGGCTGGCCGGGGCCGGTGCGCTGGTCGGCACCTCCGACCACGGCACCACCAAGAGCCTCTACGGACAGGACCCGGACGGGCTGGAGTTCGAGGTGGTCTGGCTGGTGCCGGCCGACCGGCTGGACGACGCCGCGCTCGACGCCCGCACCCGGATCGGCCGCCTCGACCTGGCCGCCGAGATCAGCCGGTACGGCGGCGACACCCGGGGCGGCATCGGCATCTCCGTCCCGGCCGCCTCGTCGCACTGACCCGTCCCGGCCGGTTCGATGCCCTGACGCCCCGCCCGCCGCGCGCCACCGCAGTCGCTGGTCGCGAGCGGGTAGCCCCACCATGGCGAGCGGCTGCCCGGGGTGGCCGCGTCGCCGCCGGGCGGTGCGGTAGAACGGCAGGGTGGCAGATGAGGTGGGGCGGCAGGTGGTGGTCCGGCACCTGAGGGTCTGGGTGCCGGGTGCGTTGCGGCGCGCGCGCCGGGCGACGGTGGTCCTCGGGTACGACGGGCGCGACCCCGCCCTGGCCGAGGAGGTCGTCCGGGTGGCCGGCGAGTGCGCCGCTGCCGTACGCGGTGCCCGGTTGACCGTGCTGGTGCTGGCCGGTGGCACCGAGGAGCTGCCGGCCCGGCTCGGTGCCGCCGAGGCGGGACTGCCGGCCGAGGTCACCGTGCACCTGATGCCCGGCCCGACGGCCCTGTTGCCGGTGGCGCTGCGCGCGTCCGGGGCGTCCGGCGCGCCGGTGCTGTCCTACCTGGAGGTGGAGGGGGCCGTCGATCCGGTGGCGCTCTCCGCCGCCGTCTCCGGCCGACCCGGTGAGGTGCTGGTGCCGGCCGGTCCGGACACCCCGCTGCGGTCGGCACTTGTCGACGCCGGGTTCCCGCTGGTCGCCGAGGTCGAGGTGCCCTCCGGTCGGCGGATCGGCTTCGGCACCGCCTCGGACCGCAGCCTGGAGTCGTTCAAGGAAAGCCTCTGGGAGGCCGGCGCCGGCCAGGCGGACCCCGCGCCGCTGGGTCACGCGCTGCTCGCCGAGCTGTCCCGCTCCGGCCCGCGTACGGTGACCGAGCTGCGCCGGTACGCGGTGACCGACACGGCGTACCGGGCCGTGGACGCGGTACGGGCCCTGGACGCGCTGCTCGACGCGGGCGCGGTGCGGCGTAACCCCGAGCAGGGGAGGCTCGGCGGGGACGTGGTGATCACGGCCGCCGCTCGGTGAGCCGTTTGACCACCAGGGACGCGCCGGTGGCGATCACCCCGATGCTGAAGACGAGTTGCGCGCAGACCAGCACCCGGGCGAACTGCCCCTGGGCGTGCACGTCGCCGTAGCCGACGGTGGTCAGCGTGGTGAGCGCGAAATAGAGCGCGTCCACCCGGGTGTGCAGCGCGACGAACTGCTCCGGAGCCACCCGGGCGACGACGTAGTCGGCCAGGGCGAAGGCGAGCAGCCCGGCGATCAGGGCCACCACCAGGTGCACCACCGAGGGTGGCTGCCGTCCGCGTGCGACGGCGACGAGTTGGCGGCGTACCTGGCCGGTGACCAGTGCGGCGACTCCGCCCACCAGCAGCAGTGTCAGGGCGACGCGCAGGCCGAGCCGGGCGCCGTTGGGATCGGCCTCGACCGGCACGACGAAGTACACGATCAGGAGCAGCAGGCCGGCCAGCCATGCCCGCCGACGCTCGTGCGGATGGTCCGGTGTCCGTGGCATGTCGAGATTGTCCGGTCCGACACCCCGCCGACCGGGCGGATCCGTCGATTCCGGGTGCGGCAGACCGAGGTTGGCGTGGCCGCCGGCACATGCGAGCGGGGCGCCGGAATGCTCCGACGCCCCGCGCGACTAACGGGCTCACGCCCGGGACTTGTCCTGCTTCCAGGAGAGCGGGCCGGGCAGGTCGACGCGGTGCGCCTTGGCCCGCGAGTTCCACGACCAGCGACCGATCTTGATGCTCCAGGACGAGAAACCGTTCTCGGTGAAGTTCAGGATCAGCGGCCCGTACTTCTTGCGTTTGCGGAACATCAGACCCATCGTGGGCCTCCCTTCGTCATCCCCGCGCGGCATCGAAGATTCCCGTAACGAAGATCGGCCAAACCACGCTCTGCACAGTGGAAGTCGAACGTCCGCAGTAGCCCGAATATCCTATTCATCAGATGGGTTTTCTCAGGCTCAAGATCCTGGTTGAATCATGAGTGTGTGGAGTGAAAGAGCGTTCATCCCAAATCATGGGAAGCGCTGAGTTGCCGACTCCACCCGGCGTTTCGGAGAGGACCCCTCATGCACCGCACCCCTCACCCCATCGCACCGGCCGCGCCGACCCGCCGCCCGGCACCGGTGACGGCGTGACCACCGCGCAGCGCAGCCGCACCGACGAGCTGCGGCCGGTGGACCCGGAGCTGTTCCGTACGCTGCTGCGCCGTCAGGCCAGCACGGTCACCGTGGTCACCGCCGTGGCCCGGGGCACCCGACCCGCCTGCCTCGGTGACATGGGCGCACCCCTGCGGGCCGGGTTCACCGCGACCTCGTTCACCTCCGTCTCGCTGGACCCGCCGCTGGTGTCGTTCTGCCTCGGCGCGACCTCGTCCAGCTCCCCGGTGCTCGACCGGGCCGAGCACGTCGCCGTGCACCTGCTCGCCGCCAACCAGACCGAGGCCGCGCGGATCTTCTCCACCAAGGGTGTCGACCGCTTCGCCGCGTACCCCTACTGGGAGGCCGGGCCGTTCGGGCTGCCGCTGCTGACCGGGGTGCTGGGGCGGCTGCTCTGCCGGGTGGTGCACCGGGTGCCCGCCGGCGACCACTCGCTGGTGATCGCCGAGCCGCTGGCGCTCGCCGAAGGGGTCGACGGCCCGCCACTACTGCACCACCGGGGCGGATACACCACGGCAGCCGCCGCGTGACCGTGTCCACCCACGACGGGTGGGTGGGTCAGCGAGGTTCCCAGGCGTCGGGAGCCGTGGTGAGTCGACGGACGTGGGTGGGCAGCCGGCCGCCCACCACGTCGGCCAGGCTCACCTCGTCGACCACCCGGCGCAGCGAGGCGCGCACCGCCACCCACAACCCGGGCAGGTGCTGCGCCACCCCGTCGTAACTGGTCTCCTCCGGGCGCAGCCCGCGTACGCCGGCCAGCGGTCCCTCCACCGCACGCAGCACCGCCCCGATGGTCACCTCCCGGGGCGGCCGGGCCAGGGCGTACCCGCCCTCGGCGCCGCGCTGGGCACGGACCAGCCCGGCCCGGCGTAGGTCGGCCAGGACCGCCTCCAGGAATTTGCGAGGCATGTCCTGCTCCGCGGAGATGGTCTGGGTGGACAGCAATGCCGGGTACGCGGCGGCCAAGCTCAGCGCCGCCCGTACCGCGTAGTCGCCACGCGCGGAGATCTGCACCCTGCCATCATGCCCAACCGGCCCGGGCCTGGGCGTCGCCGGGCTGACGGAGTGACCGACCGGATGGGTCGCGTCACGCCCGACGGGCCGCGCCGGACGGCCGCGTCAGGCCCAGCGGGGCTCGTGAACTGCCCCCGTCAGGCCCGACGGGCCTCGATCGACGGGCGGGACCGCAGCATCGGGGCCGGTTCGGCGGGCGACCGGGGACGGACGACCGGGCTCGGTCCGGGATGTTCGCGGGCGGCCCGGAAGGCGCCGGGGCTGACCCCGACCTCGCGGGTGAAGAACCGGCCGAAGTTGGTCGGCTCGGTGAAGCCGAGCTGCCGACCGATCCGGGCGATGGGCTCGTCGGTGGCGGCCAGCAACCGGCTGGCCTGGAGCGCGACCCGCTCGTCCACCACCTGCTTGGCGCTGCGCCCGGTCACCGCCAGGCAGGCCCGGGTGAGGGTACGCACCGAGCAGCCCAGCCGCTCGGCGTAGTCCTCGACCCGACGGGTGCGCTGGTAGCCGCGCTCCACCTCGCGGCACAACCGACGGAAGGTCTCCTCCTCCGGGCGGCCGGCGCGGCGTTGCTCGGACGGCAGCATGCTCAGGCGCAGCAGCAGCACGGTGAGCTGGTGGCGCAGCAGGCTGCGGCCGGCCGGCACGTCCTGGTGCCGACGAACGTCCACGGTCAACTGGGTCACCTCGTTGATGACCGCGTCCTCGTCCTCACCGGCGAGCTGCACCCGGGTGGGTACGTCGTCCACGTCGACGTCGAGCCCGCGCAACGTGTCCGGGTGCCAACGGACCACGGTGGCGTCCAGACGGGGCGGTGGGCAGCGCAGCACCTGCCCGGCGCGTACGCGCAGTAGTGTGCCGGGGCGGCAGGGCTGGGCGCGGAAGTCCACCTCGGCGACGCCGAGACCGCCCGTACCGAGCACGATCAGCTCCCGGTCGAGTAGGACCGGCCGCCGCCACCCGGCGTCGGGCTTGAGATCACACAGCGTGATCGTGTCGATTTCGGCCGGGCCGGAGGCAGCGTTGGGCAGAACCCTGTCGAGGTGACCGGAAGGGACCATCACCTGCGACGTTAGCCCGGGACCGGCCGGTACGCACCTCTGGTGGCGGGCGCGTCGCCGAGCCTGCGCCGCCTGCGTCCACGTCTCGATCGACCGGGGTGGGTGGCGTGCTCTTGTCGGCGTACCGGCCGGCGGTTACGTTACCGAGCGGTAGTCATCTGGTCGCCGTGGCGGGCGAACGGTCCGTGTCGGCGGCCCGACCGCCGGGGAGTCGCGGCCGGCTCGCGAGGGGATGGGCATGCAGGATCTGTTCTCGGTCGACGGCAAGAATGTCCTGGTGACCGGCGGTTCGCGCGGGATCGGGCTGATGATCGCCCGAGGGTTCGTGGCGGCCGGCGCGCACGTCATCATCTCGTCCCGCAAGGCGGCCGTCTGCGAAGCGGTCGCCGAGGAGCTGTCCACGCTCGGTCACTGCACCGCGATCCCGGCCGACCTCGGCAACGACGACGGGGCGCGGCAGTTGGCCGCCGCCGTCCGGGACCGGGTCGACCGGCTCGACGTCCTGGTCAACAACGCCGGCGCCACCTGGGGCGCGCCGCTCGCGGAGTATCCGGAGAGCGCCTTCGACAAGCTCTGGGCGGTCAACGTCAAGGCCGTCTTCCGGCTCACCACCGAACTGCTGCCGGTGCTGCGTACCGCCGCCAGCGCCGACGACCCGGCCCGCGTGATCAACATCGGCTCCGTCGACGGCATCCGGGTCCCGGCCATGGAGGTGTACGCCTACTCGGCGACGAAAGCGGCCCTGCACATGCTGACCCGCACGCTGGCGCACCAACTCGTCGGCGAGCGGATCACCGTCAACGCCGTCGCCCCGGGACCGTTCGAGAGCAAGATGATGGCGTTCGTGCTGGACGACCCGGATGCCAGGGCCGCCGTCGAGGCACAGGTGCCGCTCGGCCGGATCGGTCGCCCGGAGGACATGGCCGGCGTCGCGATCTTCCTGGCGTCGCGGGCCGGCGCGTACCTGACCGGCGCGGTGATCCCGGTCGACGGGGGCATGACCACGCACGGCTGAGCGTCCGTGGTGATGATCGCGCTGGCGCGCGGAGCCCTGGTGCGGCCCGGGTCGCGTGGCACGGGTGGTGCGGGTGGTGTGCGTACCGCCGGACGAGCCGGGGCCGCGCGGACTCGGCAGATCCGCGCGGCCCCCGCCTGGGTCGGTGGTCAGCGACCGGCGAGCAGCCGGTTCACCGCCGTGTCGACGTCCAGGTGCTCGGCCTCCCGGCCGCGCGGGACGACGACGTAGGTCCGCCGCAGGAAGCGCACCAGCACGCTGCGCGGCACCTCGAACAGGGCGTTGCCGTCGGGTGACGACAGCGCCAGCGCGACGAAGTCGCCGCGCGGGGTGGCCCACGGCCAGACCCGGACATCGCCGATGCCGGCCGGTTCGTCGAGCCCGGTGACCAGCAGCTCGCGAGCGAACGACCAACTCACCGCCTCGCCACCGGCCGATTCGGCGTGGAACAGGACATGGACCGCATACGGGTCAGCAGGGTCGTAGCGCAGACTGGCGCGCACCGGCAATGCGGTGGCGTCAGGCGCGACTAGCCTTAGCGACGTCTCGACCTCAACGGTCGTCGGTCGGATGACACTCATGGACGTTCTCCCCCCGGCACCGCGTGCGGAACGCGCGTGTCCCGCTTTTCCCATACTCAGGCGCTACCTCTGGCTACGCTCCGCCATACGCTGACTTCACCCAGTGGTGGGAGAGGGTTCGGAAAGGCCGCGAGAATGTGAAAATTCATCTAGGATTTCCGGTTCTGCCCAGTGCCTTGATCCCGCCCGATCATCGGGTAGCTCAGTCGTCGACTTACTCCGGTAACGTCCAGTCGGCCGTTGCAGTGACGGTCCCGCGCCACACTGGGCGTGAAATGATCGGTGAGCGATCCTCAGTGGATCAGCTGGCGAGGCGAGGCCCGTCGAACGGCGCGGTCCGCAGAGCCGAACAGCGGGGGTGCGGGTGCCGAACGAACAGCACGACCGGCACGGTCGGTCAGTAGTCGACCACGAACCGGCCGACAACCGCCGAACCGGCCGCAACGAACGAGGCTTCACCGACGGGAATAGCCCCGCCGGACGGGGAAACCCTCAACGCATGCGGAACGAGCGAATCGAGGCGGACCGGACCGGCGACGGGCCGGACCCCACCGGCGCACCCGAGCGGCCTCGCTGGCGGCAGCGCCTCTCCACCACCCTCGCGCTGATCCGCGCCAACCCCACCGGCCTCCTTGCCCTCAGGGTCGTCATCGGCGTTCTCGGCGCCCTCGTGGTCACCATCGGCATCGTGCTCATCCCGCTGCCCGGCCCCGGCTGGCTCCTGGTGATCGCCGGGCTCGGCATCTGGGCCGTCGAGTTCCTCTGGGCCAAACGGCTGCTCGCCTTCACCCGCCGCCACGTCCACGGCTGGACGGCCTGGGTGAAGCGACAGTCACTGGTGCTGCGCCTGGTCATCGGCTCGATCGGCCTCGTCTTCGTCGCCACCGTCGCGCTGCTCTCGATCAAGTACAGCCTCGGCATCGACGTGATCGCCCAGGTCTTGCGCTACCTCGCCACGAACTGACCCCGGGTTCGCGGGTCGGCCGCACGATCGGGTAGAGTCATCCGCGCTGAGGGCGATTAGCTCAGCGGGAGAGCGCTTCGTTCACACCGAAGAGGTCACTGGTTCGATCCCAGTATCGCCCACAAGTCCCCAGGTGCCCCCTGTCCGCAGAACGCGCGGACCGGGGGGCCTTGTCATTTCTGCTCCGGGGGCCGAGCCCCCGGACACCCCACGGTGCGATGGTGCGGTGCGTCGATCCGCGCGATCTGTTGCGCGTTGAGTTGTACAGGTACGTGGGTGTTGTGGACGGTGATCGGGGTTGTTGTGGCCTCGTCGCTGCGGGTTTGGCAGAAGCGCTGGAAGTTGCGCGGCTCGATGGGCGTGCCGTAGCGGGTGGTGAACACCAGGTCGTTGTCGTGCCACGCCTTACCGGCCGTCGCTCGTGCTTCGTCGCGTTGGTGTTTGCGCAGTCGGAGTGCGGCCAAGCAGATGTCGGGCAGCGGGAGGGTGGCGTCGGACGCCTGGGTCTTGGTGTCGCGGTGCAGGAGCTTCCCGCGTACGCGTTGCAGTTGGCGGCCGATGGTCAGCTCTCCGGCGTCGAGGTCGACGTCTGCCCAGGTGAGGCCGAGGGCTTCGCCTTTGCGCAGGCCGGTGACGAGGACCAGGGCGTACGCGGCGTAGAGCGGATCGGCGTCGCCGCGGGCGGATTCGAGGAAGCGGCGTGCTTCGTCGCTGGACCAGGACTTGCCGCGTCGACGGCGGACGGTGGCCAGGGTGACCGGCACGGCCGGGTTGCGGCTGATGAGGTCTTCGGCCTGGGCGTGGGTGAGGGCGGCGCGTAGGGCGGCCCGGATGTCGCTGACCGTGCGCGTCGACGGGACCGCCTGGCAGCACCGACCGACCGCGCAGCAGCGCCGCTTCTCCTTGCGGCGGGCGGCGTCCTTGCCCTGGGCGCAGCACTGGCAGGTGCGGGCCACCTGGTTCAGCCAGGTCTGCACCTCCCGCGCCTGGAGCCGGTCGAGCCGCTTGGACCCGAGGCCGGGGGAGAGGTAACGCCGGACGAACGTCTCGTAGGTGGCGAAGGTGAGCGGCGCCCGGTTCGGCTCGATGATCTCGGTCAGCCAGTAGGCGAGGAAGCTGCCCACGGTCGGCACACTGGTCGCCACCGGTCCGGCCTTGGCCTGCTGGTGCAGTTTGATCCACTTGTCGTGGACGGCGTCCCGGGTCTTGCCGTAGACGTACTTGCGGGTGCGTTTCCCGTCCGGCTTGGTGACCCAGACGTACGCGGCGAAGCCGTTGCGGTACGGGAAGATCGAGCCTTCGCCGTTGGCACGGGCACGGGCGGGCATCAGGCGGCCTCCTGCCGGTCGATCTGGTCGCGGATGTAGTCGTCGACCCATTCGGGGAGGATGCGGCGGTACTTGCCGTCCTTGATGGAGCGCAGTTCGCCGGTGGCGATCTTCATCTTGACCTTGGAGATGCCGAAGCCGAGCAGGACGGCGACCTCGGCGGGGGAGTACCACCGTGGGGTGAGAGGTCGGGTCACGCCGCCACCCCCGACCACGTCTCGTGGGCGAGTTCCTCCCGGCCGACGCGGCTGCGCTCCCGGTGCTGGGCGGCGGCGGTGTTGGCGAGCAGCGCGTCCCCGTCGGTCAGCCAACCGGAGCCGACGAAGGCCAGGGTGCCGACGCTGACGGAGTTGTCATCGGTGCGGCGGTAGGTGGCGCGGGTGTCGCGGAGCAGTCCGAAGGTGACCGAGTACCGGCGGGCCTTGGTGAGGAAGTGACCGCCGTAGCCGAGCATGTGCGCCCACCGTCGCAGCCCGGCATAGACATCGGGTGTGGTGTCAAGGTCGCCTTGACGGTCCTCGGCCTGGGCGTCGGTGTCGTTGGTGCGGCGCCGGGTGGGGCGGCCGAGTCGCCAGCAGGCGTCGATGAGCCGGGCCAGGTGGTCGCCCTCCGGATCGGCGTAGGCGTCGACCGTGCCCGGGGTTAGTCGGGTGGAGCAGTGGCCGGTGACCTCGGTGGCCTTGGTGGCGTACTTGGCCAGGTAGGCGGCCACCCTGGCGTCGGTCACGTCCCCGTCACCGGTGCCGATGCGGCGCACGTCGACCTGCTCACCCCAGGCGATCGACCAACCCTGCGGCCGGTCGGGATGCGGCGGAGTGGCGAAGGTGATCTGCCGGGCGGCGGCGTACACGGCGGCGTCGAGGTCGTCCACGGTGATCCCGACCGGTGGCGGGACCAGGGCGTGCCGGTCACCGGGATCGACCCCGTCGAGACGCAGCAGGACATGGAAGTGCACCGCGCCCCGGCGCTGCATCTCGGCGACCTTCCCGTGCGACACCCGCACCGGCGGCACCCGCCGAACCCGGCCCGAGTCGGTGACAACCTCGACCCTCGGGATACCGCGACGGTGGCAGAGGGCGGCAAGGTGCCGCTCGACGGCCTGCTTGGTGCGCCGCCACAGCTCACCGGCGAAGACGTTCCAGACGACCTGGTGATCGTGGTCGTAGCAGTCCAGGCAGAGCGGCCGACCGAGCTGCGGATCGGCGCAGTCGTGCCGGGTAAAGCAGGCCCCGGGCCGCCCGTGCGGGCAGGTGGCAGCGTCACGGCGGGCGTGGCAGGGGGCCGGTCGGCAGTCGCAGCGCCGCCGGTCGGTGCAGGTGTGCCGGAGTACGTTCCGGCGGTGGACCGGGCCGAACGACGGCGCGGTGAAGGTGGCGAAGACGACCGGGTGCTGCGTGACCGAGGCGGGGACGGTCTTGCCGCCGGTCAGGCCACAGCGGACGACCTGGAAGGCATCACCGGCGTAGACCCAGGAGCAGTCCGGGCACTGGGCGGCACGCCGGTTGCCGCACGCCTTGTAGAGCACCCGATCGGGCAACTCGTCGGTGTGCTGCTCGCCCAGGACCCGCCCGGTGTCCCGGTCGACGGCGGTCATGGTGCCGGTCAGCCGGATCGGACGGGCACAACCCCCGGCGGTCCGGGTGTGCTCCAACCAGCCGAAGTAGTCGGGGGTGGCGGCCCGGTGCAGGGCCTGGGCGGCACGACCGGCGGCAACGCCGGGACGGTGCAGGGTGGACACGATCTCTCCTCAGGGCGAGTGGCAGGGACGGGCGACGAAACGCCACCGGGGGGCCGGAACGCTGTCCGTCGGTGGTGTTCGTGTGTCTCCTGGCACCGCCGTGGAGGGCGACTGACGCCGGAGGGCGGGTGTGGCTGACCGCCGTTGGGTTGTGGTCCTTCCGGTTGCCGTGCTGGGTGAGGCCGGGACGGGTGGGGTGCCTGGAGGTCGGCGTCCGGCGGGTTGCCGCAGGCGAACCCCACCCGTCGAGGGAATGCGAATCCGGGCCATCGTGACGGCGGGAAGACCGTGCTGGGCCACTCAGCGGATTCCGGGGCCGACATCGCGGCCAAGGTGATCGAGAACCGGCGGGACGTGGCCCGCATCAGCGGCAGGAAGGCCGCTCAGCAGCTCCGTGGTCGAGCCCAGCGATCCGGCAGGGAGGCCGCACTGGCGTGCTCGACGACCGCCAGAGTAGCACCGGGTACCGACTCGTCAATCCGTCGTAGTCTCGTGCCAAGTGCGAGCCCTTATAACGGTGGCGCTGGCGGCGTGCTGGTTCAAGGATGGTGCCGTGGTTACCGAGAAGCTGCCGGGCGTCGTGCTGGTTGACGACCTGCGCTCGTTTCTTGATGGTCGGGCGGCACACGTTGCGCGCACCAGCAGGGCCGGCATCGAGGCACTGGAGCGACACCGCGGACAGCGAATGGACGAGCTGTGGCTGGATCACGACCTCGGCGAGGACGACACGATCTGGCCGGTCGTCGAGGTGTTGGAGCGGGCCGCGTTTGAGGAGGTCCCATTCGATATCGGCGTCGTGTACGTCCACTCAGCGAACCCCGCCGGCGCTGGAAGGATCATGCAGGCGTTGCGCCGCTGGGGCTACAACGTGCGCTCTGCGGCTGGGTCACCGTTCGTCGGCTACCTGGCCGAGCCCGAGTAGCAGCCTGGGGAAGCTGGCCGGCTGCCGACTGTGTGTGAGGACTTTCCTTACGTCTATCAAGGCGGCCCTGAACGGGCCGCACGCGCCGCCGCCTGGGCGCGCGTCCGTCGCTCCGCTGGCGCTCCGACTCCGGCCACGCAACACGCCCGGCGGCTGGCGCGGAGAGCGGGTAACCCGGTGGGCCGCCGCAGCGCGACAGCAGCGTTGACCGGGTAGTGGTGGGCCGACAGCCGGCCGGGCCGCACGGCCACGAGCCCGCGCGGCGTAGGGATGCGGACGCCGGCCGCGTTGGCGAGCTGGAGGCCGGTCGCGGGGTTGCGGTTACTGCGCCTCCGGCGGGGGCGCTCCGGCTCCAGGATGGCCGGGGCTCCGTCGGCGGGTCGCGGTCCGTGGGTGGTTGCGGTAGGCCACCCCGTCTGCCATCGACCCGGGCAAGCCGAGCAGACCGCCGCCCGGCCCGCCAGCGTCCGTACGGGTGTCAAGGTCCGCTTGACGTGGCGGGCCGGGCGGCGGCCTGCTCCCAGAAGGGCGGGTCGACGGCAGACGGGATGGCGAAGATGAGGTTAGATGTTGGAGGTCAGCGGCAAGTCTCTACCCGGCATTCATTGTGAGAAAAGTGGATGAATCGACTTCGTTATTGGAAGAGGCGACTTACTGCCAAGATTACTGACGAGCTATCGCGGAACCGCAAGTTGGTCCTGCGGGTTCTAGCGTCTGTAGCCGTATGTGCAGGTGTCGCCTTCGTCGTATTCATCATCATAGGGCCCC
This sequence comes from Micromonospora sp. NPDC002389, assembly GCF_040296095.1. Classification (NCBI taxonomy): domain Bacteria; kingdom Bacillati; phylum Actinomycetota; class Actinomycetes; order Micromonosporales; family Micromonosporaceae; genus Micromonospora; species Micromonospora sp. NPDC002389. The sequence continues at coordinate 406,637 of NZ_JBEOWP010000004.1, read as the reverse complement.
TTGCGTCACTTGTGGGTGGGGATGTGGTTAGTTCGCTCGCAGGAAAGGAGCGCGCTGACGCAATAAATAGCGTCAGGCAGACCCTGCTGCAAACCGCTGCCGGAATTGTTGCGCTAATTGCTCTAACTGTGACGGTCAGCACTTACCGTCTTTCCCGGAGGGGTCAGCTAACTGACCGGTATCTAAAGGTAGTTGCACTGCTTGCGAGTGAAAAAATGCACGAGCGAATTGGGGGCGTGTTTGCGGCAGAGCAAATAATGGTCGAATCCGAGAAAGATCACCAAACGATAATCGAAGTCCTCTCTTCCTATGTGCGTGAGTGGCCAGGTCATGAGGATTACCCCGACAATCGGGAACTCCCAGAGTTTTGGGGTTCGGCGGGGCCGAGAAAGTCTGATGTCAAACTCCCGGCCGACGTGCAGGCGGCGTTGACGGTCCTAGGGCGGAGACCAGAAAGGGCTGAAGCGCGCCCCTTGGATCTAACTGGTGCCGACTTGCGTAACGCAAGCCTAAGGGAAGTGAATTTCCGCAATGCCACTCTTGTCTGCGCCAAGCTAGATGACGCGGACCTCTTTGGTGCTGATCTGACCCGGGCCAACTTGCACGACGCTAGCCTTGCATACGCAGACCTACGAATGGGATCACTTCGCCGTGCGTACATGGTTGGTTGCACTCTTAGAGGCGCCTATCTGCCTCCAGATATGCGCGGCATCTATTTAGTGGATTCGGACTGCTCGGGGGCGAAGTTCGGCGAGCATCTAGAAGGCGCGCAGATCAACGACTGCTGCCTAGATCGCGCCTATCTGCTTGGCTGCAATCTGGCGAGTACCGGGTTCGCGGCGGTTGATGCGCGAAACACATTTTTTGCGTTGGGGAGAACTGTCGACCCAAATGACATGCCTGCCGTGGGGATGACTGGGCGCCAGCTTGAGCGTGTGGCCATCAACTCTTCTACCGTCCTACCATACTACCTTGACCCTTTATCCGTTGGAATTCTTGTCGACGAAGAGGGGCCGCTCGACTGGGATTCTCTGGATCCGATCTTTAAGCGGCTCGATGGTCCAGAGGCAGAGGTGGACGAAGTGGGCGAGGGGGAGGTGAATAGCCACGGGTCGAGGTGAATTTGCTGATTGCAGCCGAGGCGCATCGCGCTGGCCGCAGACGGGACTCGGCTCACCGGCGGCCGGTGGTTCCTTCACACCGAAGCAGTCAGCCCTGCTGCTGTCGACAGCAACGGTGACAGCTACAGGGCTGAACAACGCGAGCCGAAGCCAGCGTCCGTACGAGCCGTCAAGGCCGTCTTGACGTGGCGGGCCGGGCGGCGGCACCGCTCCCCGAGGCGGGCGGGTCGATGGCAGACGGGATGGCACTTGTACCCGCATGGAAGGATGTGAGAGCTGTACAGGTCGGCTCTAAGTGGACGGGGACAACGTGAGGGATCCGTTGGTGACCGCTGCGGGTGTGCTTGCTATTTCCGCTTTGCTCGCCATCTTTTATGCGGCCATTCAGACGGAATGGCCGACAAGCTACGTTTCGGCTTCCGCAGACGTTGGGCTGATTGTCAACCGAAATATCTGCCGATATCTAGCCTTTCTGTTCGTTCCTGCATACGTCGTCACCTTGCTGGTTTCAACGACGGTAAGCTCGTTTGGCGGAACGGCGATGGCCTGCGCGCTCGGTGGTGCGACTCTTCATCTTGCGCGGACTCAAGTCGTTCACTACTTCAAGACCGTCGTGCGAATCAGAAATCACACGCGGCTTCCATCTACGCTAGTGGTTATTGCGGCGATACTTGGAACGCTCGGATCGGCTGCACTGGGGGGATTAGGTCCTGGTCCATTCACCGCCGTTGTGCCACCCATTGATGAGTTCTTCAAGTCCCTTTGGACCACCATATTTGTGGCGTTGCTAGCGGTCGTGGCCCTTCGGATTTCTCGGGCCACGAGTTCGGCGGAGGCTCTAGTCAAGAGATCAAGGCAAGAATTAGGTCAGGAACTGATCAAGCTCGCCCGAGATGAAGCAACTCGGGCGGGAACTGATCCCGCTCTTGTTGAGGGCATCCTCCTGGCCGAGAACCTGCAACGTCCGGGTTGGATCAGACGCCTTGAGCGCTGGAAGGGACTGCTCCAGCCGGAGGGCACGTATGGAGTCATGCAAGTCCATTCCGATGCCCCGATAGACGACAAATCATCCGTGCGTCTTGCGATTTCCAAGCATCTCTGCGGCGTCGTAGTGCGCCGTAATGAGTGGGGTTTCTATGGTGACGATTTGCGACGGGTGCTAGGCAGTTACAATCCGAGCGCTGATTTCGTTAAAGTGGCTCAGATGCTCATTGACGAGATTTGCTACGAGACTTACAAGAAAAAGCAGGAAGGCGAAGACTCTCTCACCGACGAAGAGAAGTTGCAAGAACGCTTAGCGCTTGCGCTTGCAGTCTGGGAAGAAATGGCAAAGCGGATAGTCGCAAAAGAGGAGGGTGTGGTTGACATTGCGCGCCTCTCGATTTCTGACCTGCGCGCGATGACGCAGATTATCGAGCGGCTCCCGGCCCCCAGAGATTCAGTGGACGAAATAATGGGGAATCCGCGGCAAGCAGCGCTCAGGGTTTCAGGCATTGATGAGACTCTCGACAACAACCACACTTATGATAGTCGCTCCGGCTGACGGCCTCAGCCCTGCTGGTGGCCTCCGACAAAGCAGTCAGCCCTTTTGCTGTTGACAGCAACAGGCCCGAACCGTGAGAGCCGAAGCCGGCCGTCGAGGATACCCTCCCGAGGTCGGGGATGTGTGCGGACAGAGATGGACGGAGCGGCCAGAACTTACAAGCGACGGGTCCAGATGCCATCCCGGCGTGGGCGAGTCGCTGGCGTGTGGGGGGTTATGAGGCGTTGGGCTGGTCGGTAGCGTTGGCCGTGGTGGCGGCCGATGGGTCGGTGGTGCGTCCTGCGCTACGCGAGGGGGTTCCGGGTGGATTCCTTGCCGGAGTTGACGTTCGGGCAGCGGTTGAAGGTCTATCGGGAGCGGTCCGGGAAGTCTCGGACGGTGTTGGGTGGGTTGGTGGGCCGCAGCGCCGAGTGGGTCAAGGCGGTGGAGACGGATCGGATTCTGCCGCCGCGCATTCACATGCTGGATCGCATCGCGCGTGCTCTGAAGATCGACGTGTCGGCGTTGGCGGCGGAGTTGGGTGATCGGTCTGCTGTGGTCAACGGGCCGGAGCATCCGGCGTTGGTGTCGGTCCGGGCCGCGCTGAATCATGTCGCGCTTCCCGATGACGCCCCGCCGGTGTCGTTGTCGGGTCTGCGGCAGCGGCTTGTGGCGGGGTGGCGGGCGCGTCATCAGGCGGCGGATCACCGTACGGTGCTGGGCGGGTTGTTGCCGGGGTTGCTGCGGGACGGGCAGCGGGCCGTGTTGGCGTACGAGGGTGACCAGCGGCGGGAGGCGCAGGCTCTGTGGGCGGAGACGCTCGGGTTGGCGCAGATGTTCGTCGCCTATCAGCCTGCCGCCGAGTTGTTGTGGCGGGTGACGGATCGGGCGATGGTGGCCGCGCAGGAGTCCGGTGATCCGGAGGCGATCGCCCGTGCGGGGTGGTTCCTGTGTCAGGTGCATCGGGAGTCCGGCGACTGGGACACCGCGATGAGGGTGACGCTGGAAATGTTGTCGGCGTTGGAGTCGAGGGCGGTCGACGGGAGCACGAATCTGCTGGCGTTGTGGGGGGCGCTGAACTTCGAGGCCGCCTACACGGCTGCTCGTGCTGGTGAGGAAGGTCGTGCCTGGCAGTACTGGGACCGCGCGGACCAGGTGGCGCAGCGCCTGCCGGAGGGCTTCTACCAGCCGCAGACGTCGTTCTCGCGGGTCATCATGGGCGCTCATGCGGTGACGGTGGCGGTGGAGTTGCAGCAGTCGGGCGAGGCGGTGCGGCAGGCCCGTCGTCATGATGCGGCGGCGATTCCGTCGAGGCCGCGTCGGGCACGCCATCTGATCGAGGTCGCGCGGGCGCACTATGGCAGGGACGACAAGGAAGCGACCGTGGCGACGCTGCTGCAGGCGTACGAGTCGGCTCCGGAGACGATCCGGTTCAACGGGTACGCCCGTCAGATCACCATGGACCTGCTCGACGGTCCGCGTTCCACCCGGGATGCCGCCCGTGACCTGGCGACGAAGGTTGGACTCGTCTCCTGAACCAGGGGTAGGAACCTTACCCATCCCGCCCGGCCACCGACCGTAGCTTCTCGCTCACGGGATGCGGTGGTCGGTGCGAGTCACGCCCGGCCGCCGTGTCCCTCAGCCAGAGGGCGACCGAGCCGCCCTCGTGAGCGACGAGGGAGGGTACGTGCGGCGCGTCTCGTACGACAGCTATCTGTCCGCCACCGCGTTGACCTTCGCCCGGCGGCATCGGCCAGTGTGGTCCTGGCAGCACTGGCGGCGCATCTGCAACTGCGGATCCGACCTGCCGTGCCGAGCCCGACACCGGATACCGATCAACCGAGGGCACTGGCCTCAGACGGAGGACCAGCGGTGACCGCTCATGGCCCGGTGATGCCGATCTGGAGCTGCGGCGGCTGCGACCTGCCGTGGCCGTGTCCGACGCGGCGGCGGGAGCTGCGCGCGGAGTACGCGGACGCGCCGGTGTCGCTGGCTCTCTACCTCGGGGCCTACCTCATTCAGGCCGCCGAGGACATGCCCTGGGCACCCGCCGGCACCCTGCACCGCCGTTTCGTCGGCTGGACCCGGCAGCCGCCGGAAGTACAGCAGCGAAGTACAGCAACCGTGCCAGCCGAACCGGACCGGAACGAGCGCCACCAGGCCGGATGACCTCGTACGACGCCCGATCCGACCGGCCTGCCGAGAGTTCACACCGAAGCGCGCTAGCCATGCCTCAGTCATCTCCGTATTCGTCCACGTCTAGCTCGGCCCCTGTGTATTGAAGAAACTCCAAGGCTCGGCGATCGAGGTGCCAGCCGAGACGTTGATGCTGGTCGCCATCGTCGTCATTGAAGTAGCGCACCACCTGGAGTGTCGAGGTGAGGCCCTCCCCCTCCGACTCATCGATCGATCTAGCGAGAGCCGTTATCTCATCGGCGATAGGCTCAAGGCGGTCGATGATTCGGTCAATCTGCTCATCGACCGTCAAGCCGCTGTCACGACACACAACCCTCCAGGAATGGACGCGCGGCACCGGAGGGTTCTCCCTCTTGCTCGCCTTGACGCTGACCTCGTCTGCTTCCATGCCTAACCGCGTCGCCATCTCGTGCGCAGAGAGATGGTCCGAACGCAACGAGAAGTACACATACTGATGTACCCGCATGGCTCGGATCATGGCAGCGAACCGGCGCAACAAACAGTCGGTAACACCAAGGTTGCCCGATCCGTGCCCGAGGGCCAGCGACGGAGGGCGGCGGATTAGCGCCCGACGTCAGAGACGTACGCGGACTGAGTCGGACGGAGCGCCCAGAACTTGCAAGCGAGTGGTCAGGGGCTCCTAGGCCAGCAGCGACCTACCCCGCCGACGTGTTGTAGCGATCAAGTGTCGCTTTAGACGTCGAGGCGTCGCGGAAGACGAGTTCCCACGGGCCGGTGTTCACGTCCATGTCCTTGCCGAAGCCGATCCACTTTCCGGCCATCCGTCGACCGGTCGGCTCGGCGATGAGCTGGATTGCTCCGTGGTACCGGGCGCCCCGGTAGTAGCCGGTGGGGTCGGTCTGCTCTACCCAGGTGCCAGTGACGACGGCACCGTCCAGAGTCAGGTCCAGCGAGAGAGACGAGAACGCCGAGCCAGGCAGGCTGCGTGCCGTCAATCGATCGCCGTGCTGGAGCAGCACCACGAAGTGTTGTCCAGCGAAGGAGTCTCCCCGCCCGCTGGAGTAGAACTGGTAGCGGCTGAGCCACACGCCTTCGTATGAACGGCCGGTTGTAGTGGGCTTGGACGTCGGTGTCGGCGTAGCCAGGCTGGACACGGGAGAGGTCAGGTCGTGGCCGCCGTGGTCGTCGTCAGCGACATGCCCGTTGGGTGCCGCTGCGAAGCCCAAAAGTGAGATGGGTAGCCCGGTGACGACTTCCAGTGCGCGGGCATAGACGGGGCGCGGCGCGGCGATCGTGCCGGACTCCCATCGCTGGACGAGTCGCTTGTTGGCGTCATTGGGCTCGCCGACGCGGTGGCCCGCGGCCTGGAGCGCACGAGCGAAGTCGTCCTGGCTCATCCGCATTCCGGTGCGGACAGCGCGCAACGCGGTGTTGGGGGCGGTCATGACCGCCACCCTAGCGTCATGTCGCCTAAATGTCGCCCGCTATGTGGTTGATTTGTCGGTTCTTGTGCCGTCGCAACAGGTGACATCCCGACGTCACTGTGGATCTGCGACGGTCAACGTGCCGCCGCTTCCTACAGGCGGAGGTAAAGGATGCCGGGTAAAGGCGACGAGCTGGCGGTCAGCCGGGGTGAGCAGATCCAGGCGGCCGAGCGCGAGGCGGCGAAGCGTCGGCTGCTGGCCGAGGCGGAGGCGGATCGCATTCCGGTGGAGGAGACCACCCGGGCGGTGCCGGATCGGCGGTGGCGTCGTGGGCGTCGTTGAGCTGCTGCCGGTGGGGCGGCGGGTGGCGTACTGGCGGGGGCGGCGGAAGCTGTCGCAGCAGGTGTTCGCCGATCGGTTGGGGAAGTCGAAGAGTTGGGTGGACAAGGTCGAGCGGGGAGTGCGCTCGCTGGACAAGGTGTCCACGCTCCAGGAGGTCGCGACGGTCCTGCGTATCGACACGGCGGTGCTGCTCGGTCGGGACGTCCAGCCGACGGATGTGTCCGACCGGACCGCAGACGTCGAACGGGTCCGGGCGGCACTGTCCCGGTACGCGATTCCCCTCGGCCGACCGGCAGGCAGTCGTCCGGTGCCACCCGGCGCGCAGGTGGATCGGCAGGTCGCCTACGTGTGGACGACCTTTCAGCACGCCCGCTACGAGCGGGTGGCCGACCGGCTGCCGGAGTTGCTGGCCGACGTCGAGCGCGCTCACGCGGTGGACCCGGTGGCGGGTCGGGGGCCGCTGGTGGAGGCGTACCGGATCACCGCGTCGCTGTTGGTGAAGCTGGGTGAGCCGGACCTGGCGTGGCTGGCGGTCGATCGGGCGATGACCGCCGCCACCGGGGACCGCATCCTGGTGGCCGCCGCAGCGGTGCAACTCGGTCAGGTGCTGCGTGGGTGTGGGCAGGTGCGGGCGGCCAGGTCGGCGATGTTGGCCGCCGCCTACCGGATCGTGCCCCCGACGATCGAGGGCGGCCCGCCTGAGGAGCTGTCGCTGGGCGGGACTCTGTTGGTGCAGGCGGCGTTGGCTGCCGCCCGATCAGGCGACGAGGCAGCGGTGGTCGATCTGCTGGACGAGGCGGCAGCATTGGCCGTCCAGGTCGGTGACGGGCATGATCACCACCGCACCGGGTTCGGGCCGACGGCGGTGCAGACGGCCAGGGTGACCGCAGCGGTGGAGTTGGGCGACGGCGGCGACGCCGTGGCCTGGCACGAGAAGGCGACCGACCGCGACGGCTGGCGGTGGCTGCCCGTCGAGTACCGCGCCGCGCACCTGATCGACGCCGCCCGCGCGTACCTCCACACCGATGATCCGATCAACGCCGGCCGGGCACTGATGGAAGCCGACCGGATGGCTCCCGCCGAGATCCGACACCGCCCGGCAGGCCGGGACGTACTCGCTCAGATCGTCCGCGACCCCACCGCCCCGACCACGCTCGTGCACCTCGCCGCCACCATCGGGGTGGGCTGAGGATGACCGCGCCGTTCCTGTCCCTCGCCCAGATCCGCAACCGACTGATCCTGACCGCCCGCTGGGTACTCCGCGACCACCGACCCGGACCCGACGGCTGCTGCCCGATCTGCCGCACGGCGGACTGCCCGGTGGCCGCCGCCGCCCGAGACGTCCTCCGTGTAGCCAAGGAAGTACAGCTGTGGAGTACCGCAAGGCAGCCGGAAGAGGGTGCCTCCGGCTGACTGCGGTCGTCGACCTGCGTCGGTTGACCTCAACCTAACCTTAGGATGCATGCTCTCGATGTTCGCGGCGGCGAACGGACGGGAGCGAATGAAATGCGAGTGGTCCAGGCAGTTCGTTTCGGGGATCCCGAGGTGCTGGTTCCAGCTCAGGTACCAGACCCGGTGGCCGGACCGGACCAGGTCGTGGTCAGCGTGGCAGTGGCGGGCATGACGTTCGTCGAGACGCAGATCCGGCGTGGTACCGACAGGTGGCATGAACGGCCGGAGTTGCCGTACGTGCCGGGCAGTCTGGTGGCCGGGCTGGTGAGCGCGGTCGGTGCGCAGGTGGATCCGGTGTGGCTGGGGCGGCGCGTTCTGGCCAGCACGGGAGAGACCGGCGGTTTCGCCGAGCAGGCGGTGGCGCTGGTCGGGGACCTGTTCCCGGTGCCGGACGGCCTGGGTCTGCCGGAGGCCACCGCCCTGTACAGCGACGGCAGCACCGCGCAGGGGCTGGTCGAATACGCCAAGATTGGCGCCGGTGACTGGGTTCTCATCGAAGCGGCGGCGGGCGGGGTGGGCAGCCTGTTGGTGCAGCTCGCCCGTGCGGCGGGCGCGAGGGTGGTCGGAGCCGCTCGCGGGTCGCGGAAGCTCGGTGTGGTCAAGGACCTGGGCGCCGACGCGGTAGTCGACTACAGCGCACCGGGCTGGACCGAGCGGGTACTCGAAGCGACCGGTGGCAGGGGAGCGGATGTGGTGTTCGACGGTGTCGGCGGCCGGATCGGGCGGGCCGCATTCGAGGTGACGGCCCGAGGCGGTCGATTCTCGGTGCACGGCGCGTCCAGCGGCGAGGTCACGCTCATCGAGCCCGCCGAGGCGCGTCGCAGGGGAGTGGAGGTGATCGGCATCGAGCAGCTGTTCGATTTCGGGCCGCAAGTGGCGCGGTGGGCGGAGCAGATGTTCGCCGAGGCGGCGGCGGGAGTCGTCCGACCGATCATCGGGCAGACCTTTCCGTTGGAACGTGCCGCCGAGGCCCACGCGGCGATCGAGAACCGCACCGCAGTGGGCAAGACCCTGCTGCTGATCTGAGTGCCTCGGAAACCGACCGGGCTGCATCGGGGCACCACGGCCCCGACGCAGCCCATGCTCCGGTGCGGTCAGAGCCAGTTCTTGTGCCACCTCTGGTAATTGCCGTTGTTGCACGGTTCGGCGTAGGCCCATCCGCTGTAATTGTTGTCGGCACACCGGCCGGTCAATTCGTTCGCCACTCGCGACGGCTGCGTGAGGAAGTACCAGAATTGGAGCGGCTGGCTGTTCTCGCACGCTGCGGTGTAGAGGTCACCGTTGTAGTTGGTGGAGAGGCATCGACCCGTGGCGACGTTCACCATGATGTATCGGTGGACGATGGGGGCGGCGGGCAGGTCGTACCACTTCTGGTTGTTTCCGCCGTTGCAGGCCAGGGTGTAGACGGTGCCCGACGAGTTGCTGTCCAGGCAGAGCCCGGTCTGCACGTTCCGCAGGTGGTACACGGGCGCCGCTGCGGCGGACGCCGCCTGTGGCGTGGCGATCACCGTGGTGAGGCTGGCGAGGAGAGCGATCACCATGGTGAACAGCGCCCCGGCGGACTTGCTACGGATCATTTTTGCGGTCTCCCCAATGAGGTGATGACTTCGCCGTAGTTGCTCGCATTCATTGACGAACACTGTGGACGGCGGCGCCAGTCATTACATCGACACGGTTGTTGCGGACGCAAGCTTCAATCCGGTGACCCTCTACACAAGATCTTATTGAACTTTGGGCGAGTGGTTTCGTCGCGGCGGAGAAGTGTTCTCCATCACGTGAACCATCGACCGCCCGGCTCGTCGTCATCGGTATGCGGGAAATTCGATCCACCGCACGTGGGAAATCCACAGTGCGCTACGTCCGAGCACTATCGACGCTGCTGCTGATGCCGGTGGCGGTGCTGGCCCCCTCTTCGGCCCAGGCGACAGCACCGCCGGCGGTCCAGACGGCTGCCGCCGCCGACCCGGCCGCCGCGAACCTGACCGCCGCCAACCGGATCGAGCCCGTGGCCGGGATGCCCGACTGGTCCCGTGCGGGATATCTGGGTGGCGCGCCGCTGCCGTCCGACGGCGACCTGGCCGGTGGCGCCTGCACGATCAGTGCGGCTCGGCTCGCCAGCGAGTTCGGCGTCCGCGCGGACGACAGCATCGACGACAGCAGCGGCCTTCAGGCCGCGATCGACCAGATCAAGGAATCCTGCTCGCCCTCGGGCAACCACCGCCGGCTCTCGCTGATCACCCTGCCCGCTGGGCGGATCGACATCACCCAGCAGATCTACGTCGACGCCAGCTTCCTGATCCTGCGGGGTCAGGGTGCGGGTGACGGTGGCACCCGCGTCGTCTTCCGGCCGAACGCCAACACCCGGTACGACACGCTGACCGCCGACGGCAGCCGGTGGCACCAGGACTCCATGATCTGGGGCACCGCCCCCGACGAGGGCAGGGGTGGCTGGATCTGGCCCGGTCGTGCGCTGTTCAAGGTGCAGACCCGCGAGGTCGCCGAGCGGTACGTGGACGAGTGGACCACCGCACCGCGCAACCGGAAGGACCTGTTCGAGGGGTCGATCAACCAGCACTGGGCCTCGGGCGTGAAACTGGCCTCGGCCTCCGGCGACCCGGGCTTCTCGGCCCGTACCGGACGCTCTGTGATCCACATCGACCCGGCGGCGAAGATGGACCGGTTCGTCGTCGGTGGCTACGTCTGGGTCGGCGCCGCGAACAGCCGGAACTTCTACGAGCAGCAGGGCCTGTCGCCGGACGACCCGGGCGTCCGCGAGAACCTGCACATGCGCCAGCAGATGTTCCGGGCGGTCCAGGTGGACCGCACCCGCAAGACCGTGACCCTCGACCGGCCGCTGGAGTACGACGTGCCGGTCGACTCGACGTCGGACGGCTCGGCGCCGATCGGCAGCACCGCGTACACCAGCAAGATCACGCCGTTGCGCGTGGTCGAAGGGGTCGGCTTCGAGAACTTCGCCTTCAGCCAGGAACTGCTGGACATGCCGAAGCACGGCGGCGGTCGCTACACCACGCCGCCGGGCGACGCGGTGCACAACTACGGCAACCTCGCGCCCGAGTACGCCATGCACGGCCTCGCCTTCAAGTGGGCCGCGAACAGTTGGGTGCGCGGACTGACCGGCACGATGACCGGCTCGCACCCGGTCGTCACGGAGGTCGCCCGCAACCTGCAGATCGAGCACAACACCTTCGACGGCGCGTGGAACAAGGGCAAGGGCGGCAACGGCTATCTGCGCGGCAGCCGGGTGTGGGACTCGCTCTGGGCCTACAACACCAGCCGGAACCTGCGGCACTTCACGTTCCAGTGGTCGGCCAGCGGCAACGTGGCGTTCCGCAACGACCTCGACTCCGACCTCAACCTGCACGGCGGCTGGGAACGGTACAACCTGTTCGAGGGCAACACCGTACGCGTGCCGTACGAGCACCGGTCGGGCAACTGCACCGCGAACTGCGGCGGTGAGGGCGGCGAACTGGAGGACGGCACCTGGTTCCCGATCTGGTGGGCGGCTGCGGCCAAGGCGATCAAATGGTCCGGTGCCTCCGGCCCGCAGAACGTCTTCCACCAGAACACCCTGATCAAGCAGTCCACGCCCGGCGGCCCGTTCCTGCCGTACGAGCCCTACTCGGTGGGCAGCGGCAACAGCAGCGCGATCTACCAGTTCGGCTCCGACGCGAACAACCCGCGCGCGTTCGCCCCGTTGAGCCAGGGCGGCGCACCGATCAAGGACTGGTCCGGGCGGGAGACCGCGACCTACGACGGCCAGGGCGTCGTCGTCCGCAACGAGCGGTGGCCCTCACTGTTCCTCCGCGACGTCGGCCAGCTCGAACCCCGGGACGAGAACCGCCAGGAGGTCATCACCTGGAACATGCAGGGAGCAGGTTCCGCGGCGGAGGGCAGCTACCAGAACAAATACCAAGAGGTGAGGAGCTTCGTTACGCAGAGCGGGGCATTTGTCGTAGCTCTGCAGGAAGCCGGAGTGCCCCCGGCGGGCATGACCCTTCTAGCCCAGCACCAGCAGAATGTCTACGATCGGGGCAATGCCCAGATTGGCCCGGGATTCCCGAACGTCGAGGAGTACCGCTGGGGCAGCGGCGGGCGCCCCGGTGGCGCGAGGTTGTACTGGTTGCACACCGACACCTCGCCGACGAACTTCGGGCGGGTCAACTTGGCGGTGGCCACCCGAGAGCCGGCGGCAGAGGTCATTGTGGTGGCCGCCGGACTTAACGGTGCTCGTCCCGCTCTCGGCGTACGGATCGGCGAGACGGTGTTCTTCACCGTTCACGGCTGGTCACCCGGCGGCCCCGACACGCCAGCTCTGCTGCAGAACATTCGTACGCACATGCAGAACAACCCGGGACCGAACGGTCCCTACGAATGGATCGTGCTCGGCGACTTCAACCGGGAACCGAACAATCTCCGGGCCGCGCTGCCTGCGCAACAGTTCGGAGTGATGGATCCGCCTCAGCACACGCATCCCACCCAGAATCCGACGCACAGTTATGACTACGGGGTGACGGACTTCGGAGGCGGGGCGCCGACCCTGCTCAGCGCCAGGACACTGACGACGACCGTCTCCTCGGATCACTTTCCCGTCCGGTACAGCCTGACGCTGCGCGCGGCCGCGGAGAACCCACCGCTTGCCACTCCCACGCTGCCGGGACTGGCGCTGCTGCGCAACGCCGCCACCACGAACGTGGCCGACGTCGAGCCGGGCGGCGGCCCGCTGATTCCGGACACCGCCTATGACGAGGGGCGGGACCAGCGGTGGCGGCTGGACTGGGATAACGAGTTCGACGGCCACCTGCGGTTGCAGAACGTGGCGGACGGCCGGTACATCGGGCTGGAGAGCGTCGCGCCGAACTCCCGCGCCGCGCTCAGCTCGGCGCGGCGGCTCGACCAGTTGTGGCGGCCGATCATCGCCGACAACGGCGCGTGGACGCTGCGGAACTACGTGAACGGGCAGCTGCTCACCGCCATCACGCCCGGTGACTTCCTGCTGGGTGTACGGGACGCGGACGGCTCGGCGGAGCAGCTCTGGTTCTTCGCCTCCCAGACCGAGGTCGGGGAGCGGCGGGAGATCCGGCACGTGGCGACGTCGCCGCAAGGGGAGACCGAGATCGATGTCGCCGATCCGGACGGCGTCGAGAATCGACCGGTGCGGCTGCTGCCGAACGACACGGCGACCGAAGGCTGGGAGCCGATCTTCGTCGGCCAGCGAGGTGCCGACCGCTGCTTCCATCTGCTCTTCGGTGACGAGTACCTGACCTCGTCGCCCAACGGGACGGAGCCGCTGCCGGGTGGGCAGGTGGTGCTGGAGCCGTACGCGCCGAACAGCGACGGACAGGTGTGGTGCATGCACCAGGACACCGACTCGATGAGCATCTACAACATGACCGGGTTCCACGGTGCGCCGGTTCCGTTGTACCTGACCGACCACGGGGTCCACGCCCAGCTCACGGTGGAGTTCGCCAGCTCCGACGGCGTCGAGAACTGGCGCTGGGCGGACTGACCTGAGTCGCCGCGAGGCAGCCCCGGGCCGAGTGGGGCGCCTGGGGCTGCCTCAGCCGGCGCACCGATATCGAAGGATGAGATCCCCGCGCCGTTGGTGCGGGAGGAAGGAACTCGCCATGGAACGGCTTCAGGGTAAGACCGCGCTGGTCACGGGCGGAGCGATGGGAATGGGAGCGGCAACCGTGCGCCGGTTCGTGACGGAGGGCGCCAACGTGGTCATCGCCGACGTCAACCGCACCGTGGCGGAGGCGCTCGCCGCGGAACTCGGGCCGCAGGCCGTCGCCGAGAGACTCGACGTCCGGTCGGCAGAGGAGTGGGCAGCCCTCGTCGGGCGGACGGAGGAGCGCTTCGGCTCCGTCGACATCCTGGTCAACAACGCCGGCATCGCCGACCCCGCTCCGCTGGAACAGTGGGACGCAGCGCGGTTGCAGCGCACGTTGGACGTCAACCTGATCGGTGTCTTCAACGGCATCCAGGCCGTCGTCCCGGCGATGAAGCGGGCCGGCGGCGGATCGATCGTCAACATCGGCTCCGTCGGCGCTCTCCAGGGCGTGCCGAGGATGTCCGGCTACGTGGTGTCGAAGTGGGGCGTACGGGGGCTGACCAAGACCGCCGCGCTGGAGTTGGGCGTCCACGGGATCCGCGTGAACGCGGTGCACCCCGGCCAGATCCAGACGCCGATGACCGAAGGCGTCACGTTCGACACGAGCAACGTCGCGCTCGGCCGGGTCGGTCAGCCGGACGACATCGCCCGGATCGTCCTCTTCTTCGCCAGCGACGACTCGATGTTCGTCACCGGTAGCGAGGTGGCGGGCGACGGTGGGCAGATCGCCGGCCCGGCCGACTACCAGGGTCTGCCTCAATGACGGGCACGCCACACCCGGGGGTGGTCATCATGCAACGACCCGCCGCGCTGGCCCGATACCGTCTGACGGGATCCCGAACTCCCGGATTCGTTGATCCTGAAACTCCGCCTCGCGTCGCGGACCACTGCACCCGAAGGGGAGGAGGGCTCGGCCTCAGGTGAATCGGCGTACCTGGTCGCGACGGTGTCCCCAGACGGTGAGTCCGGCGAGGACCGTGATCCAGACCGCGAGCATCACCAGGGACAGGGGCCCGACGGACTCCCCGGTGAGCGCGACCAGCACCAGGTCGGTCGCGCCCCGGGTGGGTACGAAGGGTGCGATCTGCTCGATGATCTTCGGCGTGTCCGCGTCGTCGAAGAACATCCCACCGGCCACCGCCAGCGGCAGAAAGCCGACGCTGTTGGCGATGGCGGCCACCCGCATCGACATCAGGTAGCCCATCGCCAGCCCCAGCAGGGTGAAGGTCACCACCGCGACCATCAGCGCCCCCGCCGCCAGCAGTACCCGTGACGGCGGAGCCGAGGCGGCGGTGAACAGCCCGGCCACCAGCAGGATCGGGATGATCGCCGCGGCGACGACCGCCAGCCCGACCAGCAGGTAGCCGGACATCTGCGGGGCGATTCCGCCGGGGAGGGTGCGCAGGTAGTTCCCCCAGGCCGATTCCCGTTGCGCCGCGATCGCCACGCTGAAGTGGCCGACGCAGGCCATGAGCACCCCGAACACCACAAGGGTCGCGGTGGCCGAGGTGATCGCCGCCGCGTCCTGGCCGATGAAGGGTACGACGAAGAACACCATGACTCCGACCGGGACCAGTGTCACGGTCAGGAACATCGTGGGCGTACGGATGGTGTCGGCGAGGTTCCGCCGGGTGTAGGTCATGGTCAAGGAGGACATGGAACGGCCCTTCGGGTCAGGTGGTCCGCCGGTCGCCGGTGATCGCCAGGAAGGCGTCCTCCAGCGAGGCGGATTCGATCTCGATGTCGGTGAAGGACGCGCCGGAGGTCACCAGTTCCCGGACCAGCGCGCTGGCATCGTTGGTGAGCAGATGGGCGCGGTCGGCGTCTCGCTCGATCGAGGTGACCCCGCTGAGCGCGGGCAGCACCGGGTGGCTGAGTGTGACCCGCTTGAGCCGGACCCGGCTGCGGATCTCGGCGAGACCGCCGTCGGCGATGATCCGGCCGTGGTCCATCACCACCACCCGGTCGGCCAGCGCCTCCACCTCCTCGATGTAGTGGCTGGTCAGCAGGACGGCTCCGCCGTCGGCGTGGAAGGACCGGATGCCGTCCCACAGCGCCCGCCGGGCGTCCACGTCGAGACCGGTGGTGGGCTCGTCCAGGAAGACCAGTCGGGGCCGCCCGACGAAGGCCAGCGCGACCGCGACCCGTCGCTGCTGTCCGCCGGAGAGGCCGCCGGCCTGCCGGTCGGCCAGCGGGGTGAGGTCGAAGCGGTCGAGAAGTTCGGCCCGGTCCACCGGATCGGGGAAGTGCGCCGCGACGAAGTCCACCAGTTCGGTGACCCGCCAGGTCTCCGGAAGCCCGGTCTCCTGCGGCGTCACGCCGATCACGCGACGAGTCGACTCGCTGCGCGGGTCGCCGCCGCACAGTTCGACACTGCCGGAACTGGGCCGCAGCAGGCCGGTCATCACGTTGATCAGTGTGGACTTTCCGGCACCGTTGGGGCCCAGCAGTCCGAGTACCTGCCCGGCGGGGATGTCCAGGGAGACGCCGTCCAGCGCGGCAGTGTCGTGGTAGCGGCGGGTGAGGTCGCGTACGCGGGCGAGGACGGTCATGCGGCGGCCTCCGGAACCTGTGGGTTCGGGTCGGACATGATCGACGGGAGGTCGGGGAAGGCGAAGGGGCTCGGCTCACCGTGCGGCACGACCGGCCACGCCTGTCCGGTCCCGCCGCGTGTCAGCACCAGCTCGGCGACCTCGGCGACGCGTTCGGGGGAGAGGACCGCCACTCCCAGGTCGCTGATGAACGGGATCGCCTCTCCCAGGATCGGGGTGTCGATGAAGGTGGGGCACAGCGCGTTGACGGTGACACCCCGGTCGACCACGAGCGGCGCGACAGAGCGGACCAGCCCGATCACCGCGTGCTTGGTGGCCGCGTAGAGCGGGTTCATCGGGCTCTCGCTCAAGCCGGCCAGGCTGGAGGTGGCCAGGACCGCGCCGGAACCCTGCGCGGTGAACACCTCCAGGGCGGCGTGCAGCCCGTAGACCACTCCGTCGAGATTGACCGAGACCAGGTCGCGGTAGTGCTCGGGCCGGAAGTCCTCGGTGAAGCTGCCCTGTTCACCGATTCCGGCGTTCAGCACGACGACGTCGAGCCGGCCGAAGTGCCTGGTCGCAGTCTGGGCGGCGGCGATGTTGTCGGCCAGCCGGGCGACGTCGGTACGGACGAAGGCGCCGGCAACCTCCCGGGCGACGGTCTCCCCGGCCGGATCGACGTCGGCGATGACGACGCGGGCGCCGCCGGACGCGAAGCGGCGGGCGATGGCCGCACCGATTCCGCTGGCTCCGCCGGTGATGAGTACGACTTTGTCGTCGAGGGGGTTCATGGCTTCTCCGTGGTGGACGGGACCGGCCGGGTGGCGTGGTCGATAGCGGTGGTGATCTCCCGCAGGTACCGGTCGATGTCGAGGCCGGGATCGCGGGACAGCGCGGTGGGTACGGCGTCGATCACGCCGCGCACGATCCGGGCCATGACGGTGACGTCGAAGTCCCGGAACTCGCCGGATGCCTGCCCCGCCTCGAACAGTTGCTCCAGCGGCAACAGCAGTTGCCGGTCGAATTCGGCCGGGTCGGCGTCGGGCAGGTCACCCAGGCCACCGCTGGTGAGAATCTCGACGAGGGCGATCATCCGGGCCGGGTGGGCGCGCATGTACTCCAGGTTCGAGCTGATGTAGGCGCGCAGTTGGCCTGCAGGCGTGGTCTCGGCATCGATCATCGGTGCCATGGATGCTGCGGCGTCGGTGTAGACGGTCGTGACGACCTGGGTGATCAGCTCGGACTTCCCCGCGAAGTGGTACGAGATCAGTCCTCGGCTGATCCCCGCACGAGTGCCGATCTTGCCCATCGACGCGCGGTGGTAGCCGACCTCCGCGATGGTCTCCACCGCGGCGTTCACGATCTGGGCCCGCCGCGCCTCCTCGATGAAGGTGCGTGACTGGCTGCCGGGTTCAATATTTGGCACCATGGCCAAAATTTAGCACGTGATGCCAGAGAGCTGCGCCGGCACGGGACCCGAGCAGGCCGGGTGGGTACTCGACCGGCCTCCGATCGTCGCCGACCAGCCCAGGGGGGCGTGGGACGCGGGCGGCATGCACACTCCGAGCTACGTGCCACCCCATGGCGGACGCGGTGCGCGCATCTACTACGCCGGCCGTGCCGGGGCGCGTCACTACGGCCCAGGCAGTGCGTACGCGATCGGTCTCCTCACGCAGGACGACCGTGGGCGGTGGGCGCGACACCCGGGGCCGGTCCTGCGTGGAGGGTCGGGTCAACCCAGCGTGCTCGAACCGCTGGTCATCGCCGTCGACACCGGTTACCGGATGTGGATTCTCGCCACACCGCACGAGGTCGCCCCCGGCGAGCAGCCCGACTTCGAGTTGCACGTGACCGACAGCAGTGACGGCGTCCACTGGGAGCCTGCCCGGCGCTTCGCCACGAGTGAGGAGGGCTACTTCGACAACGCCGTCTACCCGATCCCGCACGGGTGGGAGATGACACTGGCTCGCGGCACCAACCTGCACGGCACCACGCCCTACCCGGAGCAGGGGCTGTGGGTGATGCGCGCCGCCACTCCGTCGCCGGACCGCGCGGCCTGGTCGACGCCCGTACGCGTGCTCGACACCGCCGCCCCCGGCATCCCGTCGTGGGTGGCCCGTGGAGTCTGCGGCCCCTCGGTCGTCCCGCTGCCCGACATGCGACGGATCGTGTTCCTCACCGGCACCCACGATGTCGACTCCTGGTGGCGGGCCACCCGGCGACGGATGGCTCACACAAGGCGGACCGCCGTGCCGTCGCCCTATTGTCTCGCCACCGGCACCATCCAACTGACCGTCATGGAGTGAGTGGCTCGGTGCCTACAGGTATGGCTCTGACGGTCAGATCGAGCGGACCGGGGAACGACAGGGGATGCCGCCGCCGGCCCGCTCGACCAGCAAATACAACGATCGTTCTAGTTGATGCTGTCGATGACCGCGACTTCCTCCGAGCCGACGCACTCGGTGGGCACGTCTGGGAAGCCGTCGCCTAGGGGTGGGCTCTGGTAGCCGCCACCTGCCTCGAAGGAGTCGCCTACCTTGATGTCTCCCTTGCCGGGCACCTTCACTCCCGTCTGACCATCCCCGAGGAGCGTGGTGCCGTTCGGCCAGGCGAGGAGGTAGACACTGCCCTCGTTGGTCCGCACGGCGAGGCACCGTCCGTCGGCGACGATCAACTCTCCCGCAATCTGAGCATCCCGGCCGCCATCGGATGCTGGCGCAACGATTGTGCGTACGCCGTCGGATTCGACCACCTGCCCGCCACTGGCATCACTGCCGCAGCCGGTAAGGGTGCCCAGGCCGACGAGCGATACCGCGATCAACCAGCGAGGCCATCTTCTGTCATCGCTCACTCGCACCGTGCCTCCAGAATGTAGGTCAGCACCCGACGTCGCTCCGAAGCCTCAGGTCGTCTTCAATAGTAGTCCCAGCGTGATGTGAACCTGCTGGGTGGGTGTGAACATGTCTCGAGTGAGCAGGTTGTAAGTCTTGTATCCGGAGTGGACGCCATAGGCGGCGGTGCCCCAGTACCAGGGTCCACCGCTGTCGCCACCCGCTGCCTTGCGCCGGTGAGTCATGGCAAGGCCACAGTATTGATCACGGCATTGGTTCAATTGGTACACCTCGTCGCAGGTGGCGCCAGAGGTCTTGCCGAACTTGCATACCGATATTCCCGGCGTGGGGTGGCCGACTGTCTGCGCGTTTCGGCGCACACCTGAGTCGTAGTAGAACTGATTTCCAACTGCCTCCGAAGAGCGGTGCCATTGCATGTCTCCCTGGGCACCCTCGTGGGCGGAGATGAAAGTCAGGACGCTACGCGATTCGTATGCCTGCGAATTTCCGCAGTGGCCTGCGGTCGTCAAACCGTGCTGCGAGGTGTCAGTGGAACGGCGAACGGGGAATCCGGCCGTGCAGGATGAGAGGGAGCCTCCGCCGTAAACGGTGTCAACTCCACCATCGAGTTGGGAAGTCGCTTCGATCTCGAGTCGAACAGCAGGGGGAGTGGCATTGATCGCGGCGGCTACTGGCCCAGCTTCGAGAGTCGACCGGATGTGGTCAGCAACCCTTGCTGCGGCTATCCCCGGCTGCGATCCTACAGCTACGCGAATAGTGCCGGTGGTGGTGTCAGGGTTTGTCGCGACCCGAGCGTTCGGGCCCGCTTCTGCCAGGACTGCATAGTGAACGTCCTTGGCTGCCTGGACAAGGCTGGCTTCATCCCATCCTAGGTGTTCACGGATCTCCACCCGGGCCGGCACGGTGGTGAGATGGCTGGCGATATCCGGCGGCGCTGATCCGCTGAATGAGATCCAGGCGTCGTAGTTGGCGC
Source organism: Micromonospora sp. NPDC002389 (assembly GCF_040296095.1). Taxonomy (NCBI): domain Bacteria; kingdom Bacillati; phylum Actinomycetota; class Actinomycetes; order Micromonosporales; family Micromonosporaceae; genus Micromonospora; species Micromonospora sp. NPDC002389. The sequence continues at coordinate 386,631 of NZ_JBEOWP010000004.1, read as the reverse complement.
CGGGGGCGATTGCGGCATCAGCGAATGTGTCCGCGTAGGTGGCGCGCAAATGGCCTACAGCACGCGCGAATTCATGCCGCCAGGCGTACTTGTCTACCGTCGTCTCCAGGTCCATTGCATGCTGCGCAGCGAACTGCTTCAGGTCATGCAGTTCCTCGGGAGTCGGCTTGATAGCGACCGTGGTCGGCTGGATTACCGAACGCTCAGGAACATTGGTCACCGCAGAGGCCCGAGAGAAGACAACTCCTGACGGGCTGCTGGCGACGGACCAATGTTCCTCCCCCGCCTGCTTGGCAAGCGCTGGTGCCGATGGTGCTATCACGGTTAAGGCGATGGACGTTGCGATTAGCGATCGTCGTAACAAGACTTCCCTTTCCGCCGTAGGGTCTGCCCTCGTGAGGCAACAATTAATCTTGATCCGAAGCGTAGTGATGTCAATCCATGCAGTCAAGGAACTTCCCTGATTGCGTAGAGTGAGGTGGCGCTTAAGTGAAGCGTGTCCCTAATTGCGCAACTTGATTCGGTTGAGCCGCCCGGGGCCTCGGTGGGGGCGTGCAGGGTGTAACGTGGGCGCGTTGCCGATAAGCATTGGCATCTGTGGGGCGCGATTCTTGCTCACCGTGTCCGAAAGCAGATTTCCCGCCGCTATTGAGTCTCCGCGGACTGCCGTGTTCCCGATGTGAATGCGCCTGATTGTGCATCCGGCTGCCCTGAGGTATCTCGATCGCCACGCCGTTCCTCGCCCCTGCCCAGATCCGCGCGACTCCGTCCGTCCTCGGCCCTCAGTCGGTCGGCGCGGTGTGGCGGAGCCCGGCGAGGACGAGCGTGATGACCTGATCCGCGTGACTGCGGTAGCTCGGGTGGTCGTGGGTCGCGGAGATGCCGTGCAGAGCGATCATGACGGCGTCGGCACTCACGTCGTCGCGGACCGTGCCGGCCTCGGCGGCGGAGGCCAGCAGATCGGCGATGACCTGGTGCAGGGCCTGGGCGCCCTCGGCCATGGTGTCCGAGTGGGTGGCCATGAGCGTGGCGAGGGTGCGGGCGAGGCCCTGGTGGGCGTGCAGGTGGGCCACGAAGTCGCGCAGGAAGGACTCCAGCGCCTCGTCGGCGGGGAGGGTGGCGTGCAGCTCGCGGGCGCGGTCGCACAGCGCGGCGAGTTCCTCGCGGTAGACCGCTTCGGCCAGGGCTTCCCGGGTGGGGAAGTGGCGGTAGAGCGTGCCGGTGCCCACGCCGGCCAGCTTGGCGAAGTCGTCGAAGCGCAGGTTGAAGCAGTTCTTGGCGAAGAGTTCGCGGGCCTTGGCGATGAGGGCTTCGCGGTTGCGGCGGGCGTCGGCGCGGAGCGGCTTGGCGTCGGTCATGTGGGGTCCCGTGTTGACAAGTGGAGACTGTCTCCATATTTTGAAAGTGGAGACTGTCTCCGATTGTAGGGTGCGAGGTGGCGCGTGAAGGTCTTGATGTTCGGGCGGGGTGTGATCGGTGCAGCCTACGGGTGGGCCCTGGAACGGGCCGGGCACCACGTCGAGTTCTACGTCCGGCCGGGGCGGGCGGCGGCGTACGGAGATGCGATCGACGTTGATCTGCTCGACGCGCGACGGCGGCCGTGGGGGAAACGGGTCGTCGAGAAGTGGCCGGTGCGCCTGCGCGAGTCGCTGGCGCCGGACCATGACTTCGACCTGATCGTCTTGAGCGTGCAGCACTACGGCTTCGCGGAAGCTGCGGCCTTCCTGGGGCCGCGCGTGGGCGGGGCCACGGTGCTCGTCTTCAACAACCTGTGGGTCGAGCCGCTGACCGCGATCGAACATCTCCCCACCGAGCAGGTGGCCTGGGGCTTTCCCGGGGCCGGCGGCGGTTTCGGCGACGACGGGGTGCTGCGTGCGTCCCTGCTGCCGATGGTCTTCCTCGGCACTCTCGACCGGCCGCCCACCGAGCGCGAGCGGGCCGTCCGCGAGGTGTTTCGCGGGGCCGGGTTCAGGATCCAGGAGAACTCCGACTTCCGGGGCTGGTTGGCGATCCACTTCGTCCAGAACGCGGGTCTGCACACGCAGAGCCTGCGGCGAGGTTCCCTGTCCACGCTGACACGCGGTGACCTTCGCGAGGCGATCCTTGCCGTCCGCGAGCTACTACCGCTGGTCGAGGCGCGGGGCGTCGATCTGCGGCGGCATCGGTCCTCCCTGCTGCCGTTCACCGGGCCCGTCTGGCTGGCCGCACCGGCACTCGCCGGGATGTTCGCCCATTTCCCGCCGGCGCGCAGGGTGACGACGGCGCACGCCAACCCCGAGGAGTTGCGGGCGGTCTGCCGCGACACGCTCGCGGAAGCGCGTCGGCTGGGGGTGCGGGTGCCGCGGCTGGAGGCGGCCGAGCGCTACTTCACCGACGCGACTGCGGCCGGGGTGTCGGGGGTGGGTGTGGTGTAAGGAGGGGTCCCCTGCTAACGCCTGGTGTATAGCAGGGGACCCCTCCTTACACCCGACGCCGCGTGCTGCCGAGTCTGGAGCCGCCTACTGCGTCGGCTGCGGCACCGGCTGGAACGCCACGTCGCTCACGTCGGCGACCAGCTCGGTGAAGTCGGTGCCGTACGCGGCCGGCTCGATGATGCGCAGCACCAGCGCGAACGGTCGGTCGGCACCGTAGGTGCGGGCGAGTTCCGGGTGGTGCGTGGTCAGGTAGCGGGCGGCGGCGAGGTTGCTGCCCGCCGTCAGGCCGCCGATGAAGAACACCGGGCGTCCACCGACCGGGCCCCAGAACCGGGCGAGCAGGACGTAACTGATCTCCGGGCTGGCGACGTACTCGGTGCCGCCGACGGTGAACGCCCGCCGACGCTTCTCCTCGTCGAAGATCTCGTACGTCACGCCACGGAGGATCGCGCGTAGGTGCGTGACGCTGCGCGGGCTCGCACCGCCGGGACCGCCGACGCAGAACTCGGTCAGCCGGCCGATCTCCCCGGTCGGCTGGTCCTCGCCGACCCGGTCCGCGTAGGCGCCGCACTCGCGGGCGATGGTCGCCAGCTCCACCAGCGCGGCGACGTCGCGGCGGTGGACGCTGAACTCGCGCGGCGACGACGCGTGCCGGGAGACCACCAGGAGGCAGCTCGCTCCGGCGGTCAGGCCGAAGAAGGCACGTGCCCGGTTCAGTTTGCGCCGACGTAACAGAAACCCCGAGAGCCAGACGGCCGTACCGGCGATGACGCTCGCCAGCAGATTGATCACAAGGTCACCCACGCCTCGATCATGGCCGATCCCGTCACGCCCGGCGTCAGCGGCGGGGTAGCACGCCGAGGAGGGTCGCGGTCAGGGCCAGCTTCAGTGAGTCCCGCAGCTCCATGTGAAAGCGGGCCAGCTCGGGTGCGGCCCGGTAGGCCGCCTCCAGGCTGGGCGGAGGTGTGCTGTACGCCGACAGCGCTCCGGCCATGACCATGGTCTGCAGGTTGAACAGCGCGGCGTTCTCGCCCAGCTCCGGCAGGTGCTCGTGGATCAGGGCGGTCATGGTGGCCAGATGCCCCATGGAGGCACGCTTGTAGCGGAGGGCGACCTCGACGGAGACGTTGTGTTCCAGGACGCCGACCTGTGCGCCGAAGAGGTCGCAGAGCACCACTCGGGCGGCCAGTGAGCGGCTGAGGACCTCGGCCACCGCGGTCGCCCGTTCGGTCATGGGCAGGTCGTCGTCGACTCCGTCGGTCAGCTCGCCGGCCAGGTCGGTGAGCCACTCCTGGAGGTAGCGGTCCAGTAGTTCCAGCAGCACCGCCTCGCGGGACTCGAAGTAGCGCAGCACGTTCGGCTTCGCCAGGCCCACCCGGCGGCTGAGCTCATTGAGGGTGACTGCGGCCACCGGCATTTCGTCGAGCATTGCCGACGCCGCGTCGAGGATCGCCCGTCGGCGGATCTCCCGCTGCTCTTCGGTCCGGGCCCGCTGGAAGGTCACGATCACCAGCCTAACTTAGGTACCTTCGGTACGTTGACAACGTACCGGGAGTACTTTAACGTCGTCGACGCAAGATACCTCCGGTACTTAAGATGATCGGGAGCCTGGCATGAGCGAGAAGTGGACGACGGCGAACATCCCGGACCAGCGCGGGCGGGTCGCCGTGGTGACCGGCGCCAACACCGGGCTGGGGTACGAGACGGCCAAGGCGCTCGCCGAGCGCGGGGCGTCCGTGGTGCTCGCCGTACGCGACGTCGAGAAGGGCGAGCAGGCCGCGGCGCGGATGACCGGGGACGTGACCGTGCAGGCGCTGGACCTGACCTCGCTCGACTCCGTGCGGACCGCAGCGGGGGAGTTGCGGTCCCGGATCGACCGGATCGACCTGCTGATCAACAACGCCGGGGTGATGTACACCCCGAAGCGGACCACCCGTGACGGCTTCGAGCTGCAGTTCGGCACCAACCACCTGGGCCACTTCGCGCTCACCGGGCTGCTGCTGGACCTGATGCTGCCGGTGCCCGGCTCGCGGGTGGTGACGGTCAGCAGCACCGGCCACCGCATCCGGGCCGACATCCACTTCGACGACCTGAACTGGGAGCGGTCGTACGGCCGGGTCGCCGCCTACGGCCAGTCCAAGCTCGCCAACCTCATGTTCACGTACGAGTTGCAGCGCCGCCTCGCCCCACACGGCACCACCGTCGCGGTCGCCGCGCACCCCGGCATGTCCAGCACCGAACTCGCCCGCAACACCCCCGCAGCCCTCCGGCTCCCGCTCACCTGGCTCGCGCCGCTGATCACTCAGACGCCTGCGATGGGCGCGCTGCCGACCCTGCGCGCCGCCACCGACCCCGCCGTGCTCGGCGGCCAGTACTACGGCCCCGGCGGACGCAACGAGGTCATGGGCCACCCCCGACTGGTCACGTCCAGCCCGAAGTCGTACGACATCGCCGTCCAACAGCGACTCTGGGCCGTCTCCGAAGACCTCACCGGCGTGACGTTCCCGGTCATCCAGCCCGCGCGGAACTCGTTCTCCGCCGGCCTACGCGCTGCCTGACCGCCGGTCTGGCCAGGTCAGGAATCCCGGGCGGCGTCCAGCGTCGGGGTGCGGACCTGGTCGCAGGCGGCGAGCAGCGTCCCGACACGGCGACGTGCGTCAGCCGCCAACGGATCTCCGTCGCGGCGCAGCACGCGTACCGCCGTCGCGGCGGCCTCGGCCGCCCACACGGTGAGCTGCGCTGCGGCGAAGGCGTCGGCGATCGCCAGCAACCCGGCGCCGTCCTCGGCGGCGCACGCGCGGGCGTGCCGGGCCAGCAGCGGCGACAGGGTTCCGTCGGTACGCTCGGCCAGCTCGGAGAGGCGTTGGGCCACCGAGCGCCGTGCGCCGTCGGCGCAGGTCGGACCGATCAGGGTGGCCGCCTGACCGAGTCGGGTCAGGTCGTGCAGGGCCAGCACCTCGTACCCGGTCAGGCCGTCGGTGCGTAACCGGTCGACCAGCGCGACCAGGTGTTTCACGGCGGCGGGTAGGTCGCCGGAGGCGGCGATCGTCCCGCCACGGGCCAGTTCCAGCCAGGGGTAGAACACCGCGATGCACGGGGAGTGCGCATGGTCTGCCGCCGCCATCGCCGCCGAGGCCGTGTCGGCGTCGCCGCGCCAGGCCGCCACCTGGGCCCGTTCGCCGTGGGCGAGACTGCCGTAGAGCCGGCTGGTGGCCAGCATCGCGCCGGCCGTGTTGCTGAAGGTGACCGCCTGGTCGGTGTGCCCTCGGAGCCGCGCGGCGTAGGACTGGAGGATGGTCAGGAAGCCGCTGCCGAGTCGCAGGCCGCCGGAGCTGACCAGGTCGGCGAACTCGTCGGCCGCGATCGCGTCGATGCCGGGCAGGTCGCAGGTGAGCGCCAGCCGGGCGGCCCGGGTCGACTCCACCATCGCCTGGAGGTACGGCATGTCTCCTCGCCAGCCGGCGACCTCGGCCTCCACCTGGGCGATCGCGTCGGCGTTGCGGCGGAACAGACCGCGCGTCGCGTCGACGTAGGCGACCACACACCGGGCCAGACCACGGGCACCCGGTCCGGACGCCGGGCGGGCCAACACCGACTGGCTCAACCGCAGCGCCGCCGCGATCTCCATCCGGTGCATCCGCATGAGCGCCTCGAACGCCCAGACCCGTGCCTGGTGGCCGGGATCGGTGAGCGTGCCGGCCGCCTCGGCCAGGCTGTCGACGGTGGACTCCTCACCGAGGCTCCAGTACGACAGCATGCCCCGCACGGTGAGCCAGCGGCTCCGACGCCGCTCGTCGACCAGTTCGTCCCTGACCAGGTCGAGGACCTGGAGGGCTTCGTGCGGGCGCTCGCAGAGCATCAGGACGGTGGCGAGCAGTTCCGCGGCGTCATGACCACCGCCGGCTGCCAGCGCCGCCCGGGCCAGTTGGATCGTGAGCGGTACGTCGTAGCGGGCGAATGCCTGCACGGCACCGGCGAGCAGCAGGCGGGGATCCTGTGCGGAGCCGGCGCCGAGCCGCCACAGGGCGACCCGCAGCAGGTCATCCGGGCGGCGGGCACCGGTGGCCTGCACCAGGTCGGCCAGTTCGGCCTGTAGTTGCCGGGTCCGGGCCGGCGGGCAGCGGCGGCGCAGCAGCTCTCCGTACAGCGGATGCGTCAGTCTTACGTCGACCCGCCGGTCACGCCGGACGACCGCGATCAGGCCGTGCTCCTCGGCCTGGGTGACGTCGGCGGCGTGTGTCGCCGTGGTGAGCAGGTGCAGGCCGATCTGTTCGCTCAGGGCGACCAGTTCCACCACCTTGCGTACGCCCGGCGCGAGGTGGTCGATCCGGGTGCCGATCACGTCCGTCACGTCGAGAGGCCGCGTCGAGTGGCCGGTCCACTGCCAGATGCCACCGGAGCAGGCCCACTCACCACTGCCCGACGTGCTGCGGAGCAACTCGTGGAGAAGCAGCGGATTGCCGGTCGAGAGGCGGAACATCTGGTCGATCGATCGCGCGTCAGCCGGCCCGCCGAGGACGGCGGCGAGCAGTTCCGTGGTCTCGTCCCGGCCGAACGGGGTCAGCTCGACGCGTTCGACCAGATCGTCGACGCACAGGGGCCGCAGCGGCAACGGCACCTGCTCCCCGTCGTCCACCGTCCCGAGCAGGACGACGTCCTCCTGCCGGGTGAGCACGTGGACCAGCGCCGCCGACGGTGCATCGAGCAGGTGGGCGTCGTCGACGGTGAGCACGATCGCCCGGCCCATGGCCTGCTCGTGCAGCGCATCCACCACCCACCGCAGTACTCCGGCGGGGGTGAGACCTGCCGGTTGCGCGACGGGAAGCACCTGGGCCAGACCGCCGAAGGGCAGCGCCGTACTCGGATGGCTCGCGGCGATGGGCCAGACGACGTACCGGCTCGCGGGAAGCTCCGCCACGGCCTCGCGGACCAGGCGGCTCTTGCCGACACCGGCACCGCCGCTGAAGAAGACGCCCCGCCGGCCGATGCCCTCCACTACCGCTCGCAGGTGCTTGAGCTCACCGGTTCGGCCGACGAAACTTCCCCGATCCACCGAGGCATCGTATCGACGTCGACCCCGATCCGATGTCGCACACCGTGTGCGTCGAGATCGGATAGCGTCGGCTACCCCTGTCGCGGCAGCCACGGTTCGGCGGATGGTGGGCCGCCGCGTCGAGCCAGGAAGGAGAGCTGTGGAGGACGGTTTGCGTACCGGTGACGTGCTGCTTCTCTCTTGCCCGTTCACCCCTGCCTCGGTGGCCGGAACGTCGCGGTTCTTCGTGTCCGTGCGGTGGCCGTGGTGGAAGGCCGACCCGGAGACCGAATGGATCAGGTGGAACGGCGACGTGGCGTTGGCCCGGAGCCCCGGAAACGTCGATTGGGAGCGGGAGTTCTTCCGGACGGACCCGGCTGCCGACGGCCTCCGGCACGGTGACGCATGCCGGGTCGGCATACCGCCCACCCTGGTGCACGTCGTCGACGTCCGGCACTTCGACCCTCCGCTCGTGACCGGACGACTCCCGCGACCCCGCACCCACGTCGTGGTCCTGCCCGAGGGCCAGTCGTACGATCCGACGTGCGACGAGCAGGGGTACGAGATCGACCCCGACGACGACATACCGATCCGGCTCGATCCGGTCTTTCGGCCGTACCCGTTCCTCGATATCGGTGACGAACTCGCCGACAGTGATGGTCGGGCATGGCGCTTCGACGGCCCCTGGGACTGGTACGCCTTCGACCGCCGAGCGCCCGACACGCCTGCCTGGCCCCTGACGCTGTTGACGCGGAGCGGTGCCCCTGCCCCGAACGCCGCCGACGTGGTGGCCCGCGCCACCAGTCTGAGCGAGCACGACGGAGAACTGGCCAGGTGGAAGGCCATGACCCAGGCCGAGCCGACCCGCCTCCAGGTGCCGGAATCCGCATGAGCGCGACTCCTATGCCTCGCTGATTCTGGCCCTCGTTTGCATCCACATGTGGACCTCTCGACGCGGGTGGTCCGTCCGCTCAATCCCTTCCGGTCGTCTGACGACCGAATCGCCCGCCACCATGCTCGCTTCGTCCTGCTCGACAGGTTCATCGGTGCGCTGATCGTGCTGGCCAGCGTGGGTGGGCTCGTGGCTGCCGGACACCTGCTGCTCGGTGAGTACCGCTAGCTCGGCGAAGCGTGGCCCACGAGCCGGCCTCAGCTCTCAGGTCGGCCCGCGCTGATGATCTGGTGCGTACCTGTCGACCGGGCTCTACACTGGATGCAGCTAGAAGGGGAGTACCCCTCCGCTCGGTACCCGCCTAAGGCGCCAGCACAGGCAGCGCGCCCGGGGCCGAGAGCCCGGAAATGGGCTGGGGGAGACCTTCGGCCGACCTACCCTGGTCGAGCCGAGGTCGCTGAGACCCCATCGCTCGACCCGAGCGATGGGAGTGTCTTCGATGGGGATCACCATCGGGATCGTGGCCTGGGTCCTTGTGCCCGTACTAGCTCTTGTTGCCCGCGTCGTCATCGTGTTGATAGCCCTTCGCGGCACGAAGCCGAGCGAGCGCCCGGCAATCCTGCGGGCCCTGGCTGTTCTCCTGCCCTTGACTGGGCATACCGTTCCGAGGGACAACCACCGTGTCGAAGGGGGTGTCCGCACCCCTCGAAGCGGGGGGTGTCCCGGTCCCGACCAGGTCTCGTAGGGTGCGCTCACACGTACCTGGAGGAGTTGGGCTCGATGGGATCGAAGCGCAGGCGGGCCCGGGTGGGGCTGACGGCGGCGGCGGTGGCTGTCGTCGTACTCGGTGTCGGCATCGGCGCTGCCGGCGCGAGCGGCCGGCAGCCCTGGTGGGGCCTCGGGCAGCAGCAGGTCTCGCCCACGCCGAGCGTGACCCCGAGCGACGCCCCGACCTCCGACGCGCCGTCGGCCCTGGGCACGCCGGTGAGCGCCGGGCCGACCACGGCGACGCCGTCGGCGAGTACGTCCCCGAGCGTGCCCGCCACCACGCCGCCGCCCTCGCGGACCCCGTCGGCCTCCGGCAGCCCCGCCGCGTCGGCCTCGTCGCCGACCCCGCCGACCGGGAACCGCACGACCGCGCCGACGTGGGCGCCGCCGCCCGCGAACGCCGGATTCGACTACCAGATCGGCGGGGTGTACGCGCCGCCGTCCGGCGTCACCGTGGTCAGCCGTGACCTGGAGGCGTCACCGGCCGCCGGGCTGTACAACATCTGCTACGTCAACGCCTTCCAGGCGCAGCCGGGCGCGGAGTCGTGGTGGAAGACCAACCACCCGGACCTGCTGCTGCGGGACGCGCAGGGCAACCTCGTGGTCGACGAGGACTGGAACGAGCTGATGCTGGACTTCTCGACCGCCGCCAAGCGGACGGCGTTGACCACGATCGTGGGCGGGTGGATCGACCGGTGCGCCAGCAAGGGGTTCAAGGCGATCGAGCCCGACAACCTGGATTCGTTCACCCGGTCCAAGGGCCTGCTGACCGAGTCGCAGGCGGTCGCGTACGCGGCGTCGCTGAGCGCGTACGCGCACGGCAAGGGGTTGGCCGTGGCGCAGAAGAACCTCGCGGAGCTGAGCACCTCGAACGCCCGCAAGGCCGGGTTCGACTTCGCCGTCGCCGAGGAGTGCGGCACCTGGAACGAGTGTGACGCGTACACCCGCACCTATGGCGCCAACGTGATCGTCATCGAGTACACCGAGAGCGGCTTCAGCAAGGCGTGCGGGTCGCACGGCAGCACCCTCTCGGTCGTGCTGCGCGACCTCGCCGTCTCGGCACCCGGCTCCCGCACGTACGTCCGTAAGGCGTGTTGAGCGGGGACCTCAGCTCGCGGGTACGACCTGGACGATGCTCTCGCCGCCGACCGCGTTCCCCTGGTCGGCCATCGAGCTGATCAGGTTGTAGTAGCCGGGGCCGGCGTCCGGGGCGATGACGATGGTGCTGACCGGACGCTGGTCGGGCGCGTCGGCGGGGCGTACCGGCTCGGCCGGGTAGGTGACCAGCCCGGGGACGGTGAGCGTGCCCATCGCGTGCGCGGTGAGCTGCTCGACCGACTCGAACGGGCCGATCAGGTGGGCGGTCAGCTCGACGCCGGGCCCGGGCGTCGGCGTCACGGGCGGCTCGTCGGGTGACTCGACGAGCCAGTTCAGGGTGAAGGTCTGCCCCGGCTGGTACGACTTCTCGACGTCGGCGGTCTCACAGCAGGAGTAGGTGACCGTCGACGCCGCGACCTCCTCCACCGGGCTGACCACACACGCGGCCAGGAGCGGGAGCAGGAGGGCCAGGGGCAAGGCGCGGTGAGCCTTCATGCGCCGGATCGTATGCCTCGGTCGCAACCCTGACCTCGATGTTCGGCCTGGACGCAGGGAGGTGGTCACTTGCGCCGTTCGCGGACGAAGCCGGTCCGCAGACCGACCGCCAGCATGACCGCGTAGACGCCGGCCTGCACGAATGTCCCCACCAGGGCATCCCGCCAGGAGTCCCGGATGACCCAGTTGATCAGCAGCAGCACCGGCAGGGAGGCGAGCAGGGCGAGGAACATCCGCAGCGGGTACGGCCACCGTCTCATGACCGTTCCTGTACCCCCGGGGCGTCCGTTCGATGTGTCGCACGGCTCGGCCGCCGCCGGTGTCGGCGGCGGCCTGCCGGTGGTGACTGCGGTACTGCTCGGGTCAGCCGTTGTCGATCAGGCTGGCGATCTCGTTGTAGATCAGGTGCGCCTTCGCGCCCTGGTTGGACGGGCAGCCGCCGAGGTGGTGCAGGGCGATCACCCGGTGGCTGCTGTTCAGCACCGGCGAGCCCGAGTTGCCGCCGGAGGTGTCGCAGCTGTAGCTGATGTTCCAGGTGTTGTAGTTCGCGTTCCGGACGGTGCAGCGCGCGCCGTTCTGGGTGTCCTCGAAGATGGACAGGCGCTTCGGGCTGCCGTCACCGTGGCCGGGGATGTACATCTGGGTGCCGGTGGTGGTGGCGGTCGTCGCCAGGTAGAGCGTGCCGAAGCCCTGGATGGCCGCGAAGTTGTTCACCGAGAACAGGGCGTAGTCGAGCTGGTTGGAGCCGCCGCTGCTGACCCGGTAGAGCGTGGCGCCGCTGACCTTGGTGCCGGGGCCGGGGTTGGCACCGCCGCAGGTGGCGCACTGGTAGTTGAACTGCATCTCGCTGCCGCTGACCGCCGACTGCGTCGAGAAGCAGTGCTTGTTGGTCAACATCCGGTTGGTGTTGCCGACCCGCCAGGTGGTGCACATGCCGCCACCACTGATCAGCAGTCGGGCCACCGCGTTGCCCCGGGCGTACTCGGTCGGGTGGCTGCTCTGGTAGCAGACCACGTCACGGCGGGCGTCGGTGCTGCACACCGACTGGGTGGAGAAGTTGTGCGCGGCGATCTCGGTGCGGTCGTAGCCGCGCCAGAACCGGTCGATGGTGGCGGCGCTGCCCCGGCTGGCGCGGGTGCTGTGCAGCGTCACCACGGCGGTGTCGCCCTCGACGGACATGGCCCAGAAGCCCGGCCGCCCGTCGGTGGTGTAGTCCGAGCCGGTCGCCCGGTTCAGGTGGCGGTCGTACCGGTGGCTCTCCCGGCCGTCCGGGCTGGCGACGGTGACGTACTCGCCGGGGCCGAGTCGCAGCGAGGCGAAGTGCACCTTGACGTAGGTGGCGCCGGGGTGGTGGATGACCTGGGTCCGGCCGTCGCGGGCGTACGACAGCGCGCCGTCGACGGTGCGCAGCTCGCCGACGGTCGTCACGCCCTCGGCCACGAACTGCTCCGACTCGGGGGCGCGCTCGGACTGCGGCGCGAGAGGTGGCGCCGAGTACGCCTCGGCTGGTGCCGACAGCAGGCTCAGCCCGAGTGTGCAGGCGCTGAGCATGACCGCCAGCGTGCGCAGACGGCGCGGGGCGTGTGTCATCGTCGCTCCTCCCAGGAGACCGGAACCTTAACGATTGCTCAGTCTTCTTACACGAGCCGCGGCAGCACATGCAAGACTGTCGATGTTTCGTCGGCGTGGACTCCGGCCGGATGGCGCACGTCGCGTAGGGTCCTGCCCGTGTCCGACCAGCCGACGCGGAAGCCCCGCCGCACCTCCACGTACGCCCTCGTCCTGGCCGGGCTGAGCCTCGTGCTGTCGTTGATCTCCTGCGGCGTGGTGGCGGTGGCGCAGCTCGGCGACACCGACGACGCGCTCCAGTCAACGCCGCGACCGGCGACCGCGTCGGAGGTGGAGGCCGTCGCCCACGTCACGTTCCCGCCCGGCACGGTGTTCCTCTCGGCCGTCAGCAGCAACGGGCTGGAGACCCACCTGTCGGCGAGGTTCCGGATCCCCCGCGCCTCCCTCGACACCTTCGTCACCGACGGGGACTTCGGCGCGGAGCTGACCCCCGGGCTCCGCGCCGTCACGCGGGAGGACGACGTGGGCGGCGGGGACACCTGGCACCCCGAGCGCGCGGCCCGCGTCTCTGGACTGGCCGAAGAGGCGCCGGGGCCCGGCGGTACGTACCGTCGCCTGCTCGTGGACCTGGACGCGGCGGACGCCGTGACGATCTACCTTAGGGCGACCCGGCCCTGACCTGCGCCGTGCTGACGGTGATCGCGGGTGGTGCGGTGTTACTACGACCTTGCGTGGCACGACCGCCGACGCCGATCGAAAGAGGCACTGTGGACTCATCGCTCGCGATCGTCATCGGTGGTACGGCGATCTTCGCCGGTGCCGTCGCCTTCCTCGTGCTCCTGCGGGGCGCCGGGAGCCGGCGCGCCGGCCTGGTCGCGGGCGGGACCACGCTGGGCGGGATGCTGGCCGCCTCCGTCCTCGTCTTCTGGGTCAGCCTGACCTACGTCATGTGATGACATCCGGGCGGTCGACCCGCCCGAGCCGTCCGGGGCGGCCTCAGACCGTCCCGGACAGGTAGTCCTTCCGTCGCTGCGGCGGGAACTTCTCGATCGCGTACCGCAGCATGACCCTCGGCATGGCCCGGTAGTGCCGGACCAGGAACTCCTCCGCCGCCGCCAGGTCCCGGTTGCCCACCTCGCGCAGCATCCAGCCGACCGCCTTGTGCACGAGGTCGTGCGGGTCGCGCAGGAGCCGCTCGGCGAGCCGGAACGTCCACGCGTAATCGTCGGCCTTGATGAACGCGAGAGTGGCCATCACCGCGATCCGCCGATCCCAGACCAGGCGCGATTCGGCCAGTCGGTCCAGGACGGCGCGGTCCTTGTCGAGCAGCCAGGGCCCGAGGACGTACGGCGCCCAGGAGTCGACCAGGTCCCAGTTGTTCAGGTGAGCGCTGTGCGTGAGGACCAGCTCGACGATCCGGCTGCGTTCCGGCTCGTCGGCCTTGTCGAACTTGCGCACCAGGATGAAGACGGCGGTCAGCCGCTCCTCGTGCACGTCGCTGGTCAGCAGCGTCGCCGTGGCGGCGAGGTCGAGGCCGCGCCAGTGTCGGCCGGCGACCCGACGCTGCTGCGGCACGGTGACGCCGATGGCCCGGTCGCCCTCGCCGTACCCGCCGGGGAACATCTGGAGGTACCGACTCACACCGGTGGCGCGGGCCGGGTCGGCGAGCTGGGCGAGGTCGTGCCGGACGTCGGCGGCAGTGGTGGCCATGACTCGGCAACCTACCCCGAGCGGTGCGCCGCACCGTGCCGTCCGCGCCGCGCGGCGGGGTTCGGCGACGTTTCGAATCCGTCACGCAGTTTTGACGGGCGTTGCGGAAAAGTGCCGGGTAGGTGAATTCGAAGAATTGGTCGCGCTGTGACGTCCACCATGTTGACAGTCCTCGGCGGCGCCTCATTCACGCCACTTTCGCCGCCTCCGCGACGGCGGTGACCTCGCTATTCACGTCAGCGTCCCGGAATCAGATCACAAGTGGTTCCGGATCATTGTTGGCCGGGGCTGTCCGAACGGTATTGCCGCTGACACTTTCCGGTAACCCCGAGCCTCGGCGGATTCGCTAACTTGAGCGTCGCCCGGCAGGGGGCCGGGAAAGTCATCGGGGAGAGGGCACATGCGCAAGAAATTGATCCGGCAATTACTCGCCGGTATCGCGGTGGGGGCGGCGCTGGTGCCGGTCGTGGTGTCGCCGGCCTCGGCGGCACCCGTGTCGCAGGTGCAGTGGGAGCCCTGTGAGCAGGATGACAGTGCCCTGTGCGGCACCCTCGAAGTGCCGGTCGACTGGGCCGATCCGTTCGGCCCGACGATCGAGTTGGCGCTGGCCAAGCGGCCCGCGACCGATCCCGAGGTGCGGCGCGGATCGCTGTTGGTGAATCCGGGCGGCCCGGGTGGGTCGGGCGTGGACTCCGCCTTGTGGGCCACGTACGGTGACGAATTGCGTCGTCATTTTGACATTATCGGTTTCGACCCGCGTGGAGTGGCTCGCAGCGCGCCAATCATGTGCGCGGTCGACAAGTTGTCGGCCCTGCCGGCCGACGCCATCAAGACGTCCGCCGACTTCACCCGAATGGTCACCGCAAGTCGGGCACTGGCCGACGACTGCCGCTCCCGCAGCGGGCCGGTATTCGACCACGTGAACACGCTCCAGGTGATCCGGGACATCGACGCGATCCGGGCCGCCGTCGGCGACACGCAGTTGAATTTCCTCGGAATGTCGTACGGCACGCTGATGGCCCAGCAGTACGCGGAACTGTTCCCGACCCGGGTACGCGCCATCGTCGCCGACAGCACCATGGACCACAGCCTGGACGCCCGGGGTTTCGCCGTCACCCAGGCGGCCGCCGGGCAGGACTCGTTCAACGAGTTCGTGGCCGGCTGCGCCCGGCTGCCGCAGTGCGCGCTGCACGGGCGGGACATCCGCGGGTTCTGGCAGCGGCTGCTCGACCGCGCCGGCCGGGGCGAGTTGCCGGACCCGGACAACCACAGCTACAAGATCACCAAGCGGGATCTGGTCAACTTCGTGCTGGGCAACGTGAACTACCAGCCGTACTGGCTCGACATCGCCGCCGAGCTGGAACGGGTCGACGCCGGCCGTCCGTGGGGCGTACCGGCGGCCCGCCAGTCGACCGAGGAGCAGCCGCCGACCGTGGTGCCCTTCGCGTACCAGGCGGTGCTCTGCGAGGACTGGAACCTCGGGGCGCAGAACATCGGGCAGTGGCGGACGATCGTGGACGCGGCCCAGCTCGCCTCGCCGGACCTGCCGGACCTGCCTCGGGCGGCCATCGGCGCCATCTGCCTCGGCTGGCCCAGCACGGCGGACAACCCGCAGCGGCCGATCACCCCGACCAACCAGGCCAAGCTGCTGTTCGTCAACTCGTTGCACGACCCGGCGACCGGCTACAACTGGGCGCTCGGTGCCGCCGCACAGTTCGGTGACCACGCCGAGCTGCTGACCTACGAGGGCTGGGGGCACATCGTCTACGGCCGGGTGGCCTGCGCCGACGAGGCGATCGAGGCGTACCTGATCGACCTGGTGGTGCCGGCGGACGGTACCCGGTGCGCGGCAGCGCCGCCGCCCGGCACGGAGTCCGACGAGGCTCGGGGCCGCTCGGCCGGCCCGGCCGCCGACGAGGCGCCGCCGCTGGTGCCGCTGCGCAGCGAGCCGAAGCTGCCGACCTGGCTCTTCTGATGTCGTTGTAAGGAAGGGTCCCCTGCTAACGCCTCGTGCATAGCAGGGGACCCCTCCTAACATCCGTCAGCGGTTCAGGTGTCGCCGCCAGTCGCGGGGGACTCGGTCGGTGGGGCCGGGTACGCCCTGGTCGAGGGGGCGGTGGGCGGGGGCGGCGAGTTCCGGACCCTGCTCGTACATCGTCTGCTCGGTGTAGTCCCAGAACCATTCCTCGCCCGGCTCGTAGCTGCGGACGACGTGGTGGCCGGTCGCGGCGGCGTGGGCGCTCGCGTGCTGGCTGGGCGACGAGTCGCAGCAGCCGACCTGCCCACACCGGGCGCAGCGCCGCAGGTGGACCCACCAGCCCGGCGGGTCGGCGGCCTCGCACTCGGCACATCCCGGGCCGCTGGGTGGGACCGAGGGGTCGATGCCGTCCATGGCTCTCCTCCGTGAGAAGTGGGTGGTCACCGCCGGGTGCGGCGGCTCAGGTCCGGCTCGTAGCCAGGTGCGGGACGTCGCGCAGGCTGAGCGCGACGGGCGGCGGCAGGGGACCGTCGCCGGCAAAGGACGTCAGCAGGTACGCGACGAGCCGTCGGGAGGCGGCCAGCGCCGCGTCGGCGGAGTGGGCGACGATGCCGCCGTTGGCCATGAGCAGCAGGACGAGGTCGTCCTCGCTGAAGTCGGGGCGCAGCCGCCCGGCGGCCTTGGCCCGTCGGACCAGTTCGGCGAACCCCCGGAGGCCGCGTTCGCGTTCCCGGTCGAGGTCGATGGCATGAGGCAGCGACGCGACGACGGCCGCGCTGAAACCCCGGTCGACGGCCTGCATGGCGCACACCTTCTCGACCAGGGTGCAGAAGCCGCGCCACGGGTCAGGGTCGGCCAGGGCCTCGTCGACCACCGACACGCAGGCTGCGAACTGGTCGGCGAAGACCTCGGCGACCAGCGACTCCTTGGTGGGGAACCGGCGGTAGAGCGTCGCGACGCCGACCCCGGCGCGGCGGGCGATCGCGGCCATCGGCACGTCGAGCCCGCGTTCGGCGAAGAGTGCACCGGCGACCTCGACGATCCGGTCGCGGTTCTGTCGCGCGTCGGCGCGCAGCCCGTCCACAGCCGGTATCCGAGAGGCGGTCCCACTCATCCTTCTCACTTTAGCGTAAGCGGATGGTGCTCTCCGCTTAACCTGTTACGTTGGCGGGCACCAAGATCCCTGGAGGTGTGGTGAGCTACCGGATTTCCCTGCCCGCCAGAGCCGTCGCGCGGGTGAACGCCTGTGCTTTGAGCCTGCGCTCCTCGCGCCGATGGGGTCGCCTGGTCAGTCGGTATCTGACCGTCGTCACCTACACCGGACGCCGCTCGGGACGCACCTTCAGCACCCCGGTGGGGTATCGGCGTACCGGCGACACGGTGACGATCCCGGTCGGCCTCGCCGACGCCAAGAAGTGGTGGCGCAACTTCCTCGGCGAGGGCGGCCCGATCGCGCTGCACCTGGACGGCGTGGACCGCACCGGCCACGCGGTCGCCCGACGCAACGCTAAGGGCCTGGTCACCGTCACCGTCCGCCTGGACGGCTGATCCCCACCGACCCCCACCGACCCGAACGATCCCGGCGGACCTCGCCCCGCGTCTCCCCGGCGACCGGGGATGTTAGGAAGGGTCCCCTGCTATGCACGAGGCGTTAGCAGGGGACCCTTCCTTACACGCGGGTGAGGAAGGCGGCCAGGCCGTCCAGGACGCGGGTGACGTCGCTGTCGTCGTTGTACGGGGCCAGGCCGAGCCGCAGCGCGTGCTCGTCGTCAAGGCCGAGGCGACGGAACGGCTCGTACGCGTAGAAGGAACCCGCCGGGGCCAGGACATCGTGGCCGAGCAGGAACCGGTAGGCGTCGCGGGTCTTGCGGCCGGGCAGGGTGAGCAGCAGCGTCGGGGTGCGGTCGGCGGCCCGGGAGTGGACGACCACGTCGGGCCCCAGGTCCGCCAGTCCCTCCTCGATCCGCTGCCGCAGGCGGGTCTCGTGCGCGTCGACGGCGTGCAGCGAGGCGCGCAGCCGCTCCCGCCGGGACGTGTTCGTCGCGTCGTCGCCGGGGGCGATGTCGGCGAGGAAGTCGACGGCGGCGGTGGCGCCGTCCAGCATCTCGTACGGCAGGGTGCCGAGTTCGAAGCGCTCGGGCACCACGTCGGTGGCCGGGATCAGCTTGTCCGGTCGCAGCGTCTCCAGCAGGCCCGGGTCGGCGGCGAGCACGCCGCAGTGCGGTCCGAGGAATTTGTACGGGGAGCAGACGTAGAAGTCGGCGCCGAGCGCCGGCACGTCGACGAACTGGTGTGCCGCGTGGTGCACGCCGTCGACGAAGAGCAGTGCGCCGACCGCGTGCGCGGCGTCGGCGATCGCCCGGACGTCGGGTCGGGTGCCGAGCAGGTTCGACGCGCCGGTGACGGCGACCAGCCGGGTCCGCTCGGTGACGGCGGCGGCGACCGAGGCCGGGTCGAGGTCGGCGGTGGTCGGGTCGAGGTCGATCCAGCGGACCTCCGCACCGGCCCGTTCGGCGGCCAGCACCCACGGCCGGACGTTGGCGTCGTGGTCGAGCCGGGTCACCACCACCTCGTCACCGGGACCCCAGTCGCGGGCCAGGGTCCGGGAGAAGTCGAAGGTCAACTGGGTGGCGCTGCGGCCGTGCACGATCCCGGCGGCGGGTACGCCCAGCAGGTCGGCGTAGGCGAGCCGGAACGCGCCGACGGCGGCGTCCGCGTTGGTCTCCGAGAGCGCGCCGGTGCCCCGGTTGGAGATCGGCGCGGTCATGGTGGCGGCGACCGCGTCGGCGACCGGCCGGGGTGTCTGCGTGCCACCGGGGCCGTCGAAGTGTGCGATGCCCGAGGCCAGCGAGGGGAAGTGGGCGCGGAGCGCGGCGACGTCGAACCCGGTCGGTCCGGCGGATGCGGTGGAGGTCATCTCGGTCTCCTGGCGGTCGAGCGGGTGGTCCGGCACCGGCGAGGGGCGCGACGCCTGCAACATAGTGCAGGCCGGTGCGCCGGTCACGCTGTGTCGGCCCGTCGGACGGTGAGCGTACGCACGGGCGGCGGGGGCGGCGATGGTCGATTCGGCGGTCTAGGCTGACGCCCGGTAGACGACATTGGTCCGAATGAGACTGAGGGTGCGAACGTGGTGGACGGCACGGCGGTGACCGGCGGCGAACAGGACAGGCCCACTCTGGACACCGGAGTGCCGCAGACCGCGCGGATCTGGAACTACCTGCTTGGTGGCAAGGACAACTTCGCCGCCGATCGCGAGGTCGGGGACCAGATCATCGCCAACCTGCCGCAGCTCGCGCAGAACGCCCGGCTGTCCCGGGCGTACCTGGCCCGGGCGGTGCGCCACCTGGCCGGTACGGCGGGTGTCCGGCAGTTCCTGGACGTGGGCACCGGCCTGCCCACCGCCGACAACACCCACGAGGTGGCGCAGTCCGTCGCGCCGGACGCGCGCATCGTGTACGTCGACAACGACCCGCTCGTGCTGGCACACGCCCGCGCCCTGCTGGTCGGTACGCCCGAGGGTGTCACCGACTACGTGGACGCGGACCTGCGCGACCCGGACCGGATCCTGCGCGAGGCGGCCCGGACGCTGGATCTGGACCAGCCGGTCGCCGTGATGCTGATGGGCATCCTGGGGCACGTCGAGTCCGACGAGGAGGCGAAGTCGATCATCGACGGCCTGCTCGGTCGGCTGCCCCCCGGCAGCTACCTCGCGATGTACGACGGCAGCGACACCAGCGAGGCGGTCACCGAGGCGGTCCGGATCTGGAACCTCTCCGCCAACCCCCGGTATCACCTGCGCAGCCCGGAGCGGATCGCCGGGCTGTTCGAGGGTCTGGAACTCGTCGAGCCGGGTGTGGTCTCGGTGACCCGCTGGCGTCCCGACGGCGACCCGGCCGAGCTGCCCGAGGAGATCGACCAGTACTGCGCGGTCGGTCGTAAGCCCTGACCGGGTCAGCGGCGCTAATCAGTCGTCCGGCATCTAGCTGGCAGGCCATCTCGTTGGTACTGTCGCCCGATGCCGACGGATTTCGAAGCTGAGGGCGTCGACCGCACCCGTCTGGGCCGGCTGCTCGCGCGGGAGCGGTCCACGTTCGTGGACCGCCACCCCCGCTCGGCCGCCGCGTACGCCGACGCCCGGCACCTGTTCGGCAAGGTCCCGATGACCTGGATGAACAAGAACGCGGCCGGCTTCCCGGTGTACCTGGACCGGGCGCGCGGGGCCCGGGTCACCGACGTCGACGGTAACGAGTACGTGGACTTCTGCCTCGGCGACACCGGGGCGATGGCCGGACACTCTCCGGCGCCGGTGGTCGAGGCGGTCACCCGACGCCTCGCCGACCTCGGTGGGGCGGCCACCATGCTGCCCACCGAGGAGGCGGCGGCGGTCGGTGCCGAGCTGGCCCGCCGCTTCGGGCTGCCCGCCTGGAGCTTCACGCTGACCGCCACCGACGCCAACCGGTGGGCCATCCGGCTGCTGCGCGCCGTCACCGGCCGCCCACGCATCCTGGTCAACAGCTACTGCTACCACGGATCGGTGGACGAGTCGCTGATCGTGGTCGGGCCGGACGGGCGGCCCACCAGCCGGGCGGGCAACGTCGGCGCTCCCTGCGACGTGACCGCCACCAGCCGGGTCGCCGAGTTCAACGACCTGGACGGGCTGGCCCGCGAACTCGCCCACGGTGACGTGGCCGCGGTGCTGATGGAGCCGGCGTTGACCAACATCGGCATCGTGCTGCCCGAGCCCGGCTACCTCGACGGCGTTCGCGCGCTCACCCGACAGCACGGGACCTACCTGGTCAACGACGAGACGCACACGTTCTCGGCCGGGCCGGGCGGTGCGACGGCCGCCTGGGATCTGGCGCCGGACGTGGTCACCATCGGCAAGGCCATCGGCGGCGGCATCCCGGTCGGCGCGTACGGCCTCTCCGCCGAACTGGCCGCCGCGCTGACCGGCCGGACCGACCTCGACCTGGTCGACATGGGTGGGGTGGGCGGCACCCTGGCCGGTAACCCGGTGTCGATCGCGGCCACCCTGGCCACCCTGGGTGAGGTGCTCACCGACGAGGCGTTCGCCGGCATGGCCGAGGTGGCGACCGGCTTCGCCGAGGGGGTGGGCGCGCTGTTCGCCGAGTACGCGTTGCCGTGGTCGGTGAGTCGGCTCGGCGCGCGGGTGGAGTACCGATTCGTCGACCCGGCTCCGCGTACCGGCACCGAGTCGGCCCGGTGCGCCGATGCCGACCTGGAGGACTACCTGCACGTCTACCTGCTCAACCGGGGGATCCTGATGACCCCGTTCCACAACATGGCGCTGATGTGTCCGCAGACCACGGTCGAGGACGTACGCCGACACCACGAGGTCTTCGGCGACGCGCTGGGCGAGCTGGTGGGGTGACCGATCGGGTGGGAACAGTCGAAACCTATTGACTCTCGATAGGTAGCGAGTGATAGTCGATACATGCTGGTGACACGTTGGGCGGTGACCGCCCTCAGAGTCTTCCTCGTGGTGCTGTTCGGGATCCTGGTCGTGTTCCAGACCCTCTCGCTGCCGGGGCAGTTCGCCCACATGGCGCAGGAGTCACCGGAACAGGCGTACCTGCGGTGGCCGTTGACCGCGGTCACGGTCTTCTGGGTGCTCTGCGTCCAGGTGGTGGTCGTCGCCACCTGGAAGTTGCTCACCCTGGTCAAGAACGACCGCATCTTCAGCCCGGCCTCGCTGGTCTGGGTGGACGTGATCGTGTGGGCCGTCGCCGCCGCCTGGGTGGTGCTGGTGGCCGTGTTCCTCTACGTAGGATTCAGGGCCGACGACCCCGGAGTCCCGTTCCTGCTGCTCCTGCTCTCGACCGGCGTCGCCGTGCTGGGGCTGCTGATGGTGGTGCTGCGCGCGCTGCTGCGACAGGCCACCACGCTGCGGACCGACATGGAAGCGGTGATCTGATGCCCATCGTGGTACGCATCGACGTCCAGCTCGCCAAGCGCAAGATGAGCGTCGGTGAGTTCGCCGATCGGGTCGGGCTCACGCCGGCGAACGTGGCGGTGCTCAAGAACGGCCGGGCCAAGGCCGTCCGGTTCAGCACCCTGGAAGCCATGTGCCGGGTGCTCGAATGTCAGCCCGGTGACCTGCTCGAATGGGTCGAGGAGTGAGCCTCGTGGGGCCCGGCCGGATGGTCGGGCCCCACGAGGTGTCGTAGTCAGGAGTGTCGAGCGCAGGGCTGGAGGTCAGTAGCCGTAGCGGCTCTTGAGGTGCCGCCACCAGTCCCGGAACATCCAGGCGTCGAACTCGGTGATCGAGCTGGCGCTGCCGGCCCGCATCAGGAACCCGCCGACTCCGCTGGGCGTCCAGTCGTAGAAGTCGTCGAGGCCGAACGTGTGGCCTATCTCGTGCAGCAGGATGTGCATGTTCTCGGCGTTGAGGTTGTTCATGTAGTACTCGCGACCCATGCGTTGACCCCAGTCACCGCCGGCACCGCCGCCGAACCCGTCGGTCAGCCAGAGCGACTGGTCGTAGTGGCGGGCCACCCCGCCGGGACAGTTCGGGTACTGACCGCCCTGGTTGAAGAAGCGACCGCACTCGGGGGCGCACTGCGGGGCGTTCTCGCGGATGTTGTTGACGTAGACGTCGACGCTGGTGTCGGTCCACTGGAGCTGGCTGCGGTCACGGACCGCCCAGCCGACCACCTTGATCGGCACCTGCTGGTACGGCCAGGCGTTGTGCCCGACCATCACGTCCATCCACTTCTTGTACTGCCGGGCGAGGGTGGCGTGGATCTGGTCGCGCTGGGCGGCGGTGACGGTGGCGCTGGAGTCCCACCGGACGCAGAAGTTGAGGTAGCCACGGTTGGCCATCACCTGGTCCCAGCCGTAGTTGCGGAACCCGTACGGGTTGCCATTGTTGTAGGTCTGCTCCACGTGCTGCCACACCTGGTTGAGCGGGTTCACCAGGTGCGCGGGCGGGTTCCAGCCGCTGGTCGGCGGGGGCGTGGTCGGGCTCGGTGCCGGGGTCGTCGGGGCCGGCGTGGTCGGTGCCGGGGTGCCGGGCGCGCCGGTGCAGGTGACGCCGTTGAGCGCGAACGTGGTCGGTGCCGGGTTGCTGCCGTTCCACGACCCGTTGAAGCCGAACAAGGTGGCGGCTCCGGTGCCCAGGGCGCTGTTGTGGGCGACGTTGGTCGCGCTGACCCGGCTGCCGCTCTGTGTCACGGTGGCGTTCCATGCCTGGGTGACGCTCTGCCCGGCGCCGTATGTCCAGGTCGCGGTCCAGCCGTTGAGCGGGTCGCCGAGGTTGGTGACGGTCACCTCGGCTCCGAACCCGCCGGACCACTGGTTGGTCACCCGGTAGTCGACCCGGCAGCCCGGGGCGGCGGCCTGTGCGCCGGTCACCGCCAGGGTGGCCCCGCCGGTGAAGGCCAGTGTGGCGACGACCGCCACGCCGAGCCGTAGTCCTGTTCGGGGTGATCTCATGGGTGGTCCTCCCGGTGTCGGAAACGCCGTCGGTGGACACACCGACGGTGATAGATTGGCGTCGATGTAAACTAAATGGTGGCAGGTGGGCGAGTTGGTCGAGTGGCCAAGTGTTCGCAAACCCTGCCGTATTCGGTCCCCAGGTCTTGCCGAAAAGGTTTTCGTGGGCGAGGCTGGCCCACTTGCCCTCCAGCGCGGGCTTCCCGGTGGCCGTCGACACCGAAATCCAGTGATCTCCAGGGTCGGTTTTCACCAGAGATCTCCTGAGAGGGATTGCCGAAACGGTTTTCGAGGTTCATTGTCGGAGATCAGACCACCGGGGTCTTTCGAGCGTGCTCCGACCATCGGTCCCGGCGGCACGGGCGACGCATCGGGGACCTCTGGGCGAGGAGAGCAGACGATGATCGAGAGAAGCGGCGGGGCACGGGCACGCGCGGCGAACCGCGGGGCCGGCACCGGACGGTCCACCGGTCGATCGATCATGCGTGACGTCGCGGCACGGGCGGGGGTGTCCTCCCAGACGGTCTCCCGGGTCATCAACGGCCACCCGTACGTCGCCGACGACACCCGCCAGCGAGTGCTGGCGGCGATGCGGGAACTGGACTACCAACGCAACCCGGCGGCCCGCGCCCTGGTCACCCGGCGCTCCGGCACGCTCGGGATCATCGGGTACGAGAGCCCGCTCTACGGGCCGACCTCGATGCTCTACGCCATCGAGGGCGCGGCCCGCTCCGCCGGCTACTTCGTCAGCGTCGCCAGCGTGCGGCACCTGGACCGGCGGTCGGTGCTCGACGCGGCGGACTGGCTGCGCCGGCAGTCGGTCGAGGGGCTCATCGCCATCGCGCCCAAGCCCGCCATGGCCGGCGCACTGGCCGAGGCGGCGGGCGAACTGGCGGCGGTGACGGTGGGTGGTGGGTGCAGCGACGAGATCGCCAGTGCGCAGATCGACAACGTGACGGGCGCCCGACTCGCCACCCGGCACCTGCTCGACCTCGGGCACACCACCGTGCACCACGTGTCCGGCCCGGACGACTGGCCGGAGGCGGAGGAGCGGATCCGTGGGTGGCGGGAGGCCCTGCGGGCGGCAGGTGCGCCGGTGCCCGCCGTCCTCCCCGGGGACTGGAGCGCCAGCACCGGCTACCAGCAGGGGGAGCGGTTGGCCGCCGACCCCGACGTCACTGCCGTCTTCTGCGCCAGCGACCAACTCGCCCTCGGCGTGCTGCGGGCGCTGCACGAGGCGGGTCGGCGGGTGCCGGAGGACGTCAGCGTGGTCGGCTTCGACGGTACGCCGGACGGCGCGCACTTCCTGCCGCCGCTGACGTCGGTGCGGCAGGACTTCGCCGAACTCGGCCGGCGGAGCCTGGGACTGCTGCTGGCGCAACTCGACCCGGCGGAGCAGACGCCGGTGCGACGGCGCGACCTGCTGGTGCCGGAGCTGATCAGCCGGCGCAGCGCGGCGGCCCCGTGCGGCACCGGTCGACCGCTGCGCGCGCTGCGACCGGCCAGCCTGATCGGGTAAGACCTGTCGACGTCCCTGGCCCGCAGGCCGGACGGGGACCCCGGGACCGCGCCCGGGTGTCCTGTCGACGCTCTCGTCCGAGCAGGTCAGGCCGCCGGACGTGTCTCGGAACTGGTGACGCCGGCCAGGGATCGCCGACACCGGGCTGGTGCGTGGTTCAGCGGTGCACCGCCGGTCCGGTCGACTCGCGGACGACGAGGCGGCCGGGTTGCCGGATCACGCCGCTGCCGGGATTGCCGTCGAGGGCGGCGTAGAGGTGCTTGACCGCGGTCGCGCCGAGCCGCTCCAGGTTGAGGTCCACGGTGGTCAGCGGTGGTCGGCAGTCGGCGGCGAAGAACTCCCAGTTGTCGTAGCCGACGATCGCCACGTCGTCCGGGATGCGCCGGCCGAGGTCACGCAGTGTGTCGGCGACCCCGGCGGCCAACTGGTCGTTGCCGCAGAAGATCGCGTCCACGTCCGGGCGGGCGGCCAGCAGCAGGCGGGCGGCGTGCCGACCCCACCGTTGGGACCACTCGCCGAACAGCGGGTCCCCGGCGGGGTCGAGGCCCGCCTCGGTGAGCACCGTCCGTAGCCCGGCCGCCCGGTCCCGTGCCGAGCGGTAGCTGTCCGGGCCGGTGATGTGCCCGATCCGCCGTCGCCCGTGCAGCACCAGGTGTTCGGCGGCGAGTCGGGCGCCGCCCTCGTCGTCGGCGATCACCGACAGGTCCCGGGGATCGGTCGACTCGGCGTAGGCGTAGACCACCGGGACCGGGATGTCCTGGGTCAGCGAGGGACCCACCTCGTTGCTGTCGCCGACCACGATGAACCCGTCGACCTGCCGCGCCAGCAGCGTACGGATGTAGTGCTGTCGCCGGATGGCGTCGCCCCGGGCGTCGCAGAGCAGCACCGACATCTGCTCGTTGCCGAGGGCGTTCTCGGCACCGAGCAGGATGGACATGGCGAACCGGCCGCCCAGCTCGTCGGTGAGCAGGCCCACGGTGCGGGTGCGGCCGTTGATCAGCCCGGAGGCCAGCGCGTTGGGCTGGAAGGAGAGTTCGCCGGCCGCGCGCAGCACGCGTTCCCGGGTGGCCTGGGCCACCTCGGCGCGTCCGTTGAGCGCCTTGGACGCGGTCGCGACCGAGACGCCGGCCCGGCTGGCCACGTCACTCAGCGTCACTGACTGTGATCGTCGTCGACCCACCGAAAGCCTTTCGCAAAAGTTTCAGGACGGCCGGCAGGTGGTCGCTGCCCCCGTATCCGGGGCAAGCGTAGAGCGCAGAGTGCATGCAGCGGAAGGTGAAGCCCACACCGAAACAGGTTCAGGTTTTACCCGTCCGACATCTTGCCGAAACCGTTTTCGTGGGCCACGCTAGCGGCGGAAAGTGATACCGACCACCTCGGCGGCGGTGCGGCTTGCCGTGCCGGTTCCGTCGAACCCGGCGGGAGGCGACACCGATGAGGACGGACGAGGCATCGCCCACGAAGACGGTGCGGGCCGCGTCGTCGTCACCGGTGCAACGGGCCCGCGCGACGCAGCGGTGTGACGGTGCCGTCTCGGGCCGTCCACACGACACCTCGGTTCGGCGGAGCCCCGTCGGCGATCTGTTGTCCACACCCTGACCCTGCCCGGCCGGCCACCCGCCGGCCGTACCTGATCATCCGGCTTCGCCGATCACGTCCACGGGGGGCGCCACGGCCGACGGCCGGTGCGGCGGCTCCGGTCCTACCCGATCGAGCGGAACCCCGCTACCCGGCTCACGGGAACCGCTACGCGGCTCCCCGGCGAGCATCGATGCAGACTAGGAGAGGAATCATGAGGAAAACCCTGGGCAGGCGTACTGCCCTGCGTTCGCTGGCCGGAGCAATGGCGGCGACGATGGTCCTCGCCGTGGCGGCCTGCGGCAGCGACGAGCCGAGCGGCCCGAGCGCGGCCGAGGCCGGCCCGACCGGCGTCGACGACGGCAGCGAGCTGACCCTGTGGACCCGCGCGCCACTGGAGAAGCAGGCGAAGCTGCTGGTGGACGCGTACAACGCCAAGCACCAGAACCAGGTCAAGCTCACCGTCGTACCGAACGACGACTACGTCGCCAAGGTCGGTGCGGCGGCCGGCTCCGGCGGCCTTCCGGACCTGTTCGCCGCGGACATCGTCTACGTGCCGAACTGGGTCAACCAGGGCCTGTTCCAGGACCTCAGCTCCAACATCGACGGTCTGGACTTCAAGGACCAGATCAACAAGGGGCACCTGTCGGCGGGCACCGTCGACAACAAGGCCCACGTCCTGCCGTTCGTGCTGGACCTGTCGATGATGTTCTGGAACAAGCAGTTGTTCCGGGACGCCGGGCTCGACCCGGAGAAGGCGCCGGCGTCGCTCGCCGAGTACGCCGCCGCCGCCAAGGCGGTGCAGGCCTCGGGCAAGGACGGCGTCTACGGTACGGCCGCCGGCCTGAACTGCGGCGGCTGCCTGGTCTTCACCTGGTTCCCGTCCGTCTGGGCAGACGGCGGCCAGGTGCTCAGCGAGGACGGCACCGAGTCCAAGCTGGCCGACGAGACCGCGCAGAAGGTCTTCAGCACCTGGCAGGACCTGTGGCGCTCGGGTGCCGTGCTGCCCGCCTCGGCGGGGGAGACCGGCCCGACCTGGACCGCCGCCTTCACCGAGGGCAAGGTCGGCCTGATGTTCTACCCGGCGACGCTGCTCTCCTCGACGCCGTTCGACGTCGGTGTCGCCGGCATCCCCGGCCCCAACGGCGGCGCCTCCACCTTCGTCGGTGGCGACGGCATCGGCATCTCGAAGGACTCCAAGAAGGCCGCCCAGGCCTGGAACTTCCTGAGCTGGATGATGTCCGAGGAGGCCCAGGTCGAGGTGCTGGCCAAGAACAAGGACGTGGTCTCCCGCGCCGACCTGGCCAACAACAAGTACGCCGCCGAGGACCCGCGCCTGGTGACCATCAACGAGGTGGCCGGTCAGGGTGACACCCCGGTCGCGCTCAACTTCCAGCAGGCGTTCAACGCGCCGAACAGCCCGTGGCTGACCCTCGTCCGCAACCAGGTGCTCAACGGGAACGGCGACCTGCAGAAGGACAACGGCGAGATCAGCGCCGTCCTGAAGCAGTAGGTACCCGGCGTGGGCGTGTGCCGCCCGAGGAGTCCCTACCGGTCGGCACACGCCCACGTCGCGCCCACGGTCCGCCCGTCAGCGAAGGAAACGAGAGGTTCCCATGAGCGTCACCGCTCCGTCTCGCCCGCCCAGTGCGGCGACACGGCGCCGCGCCCGTCCCCGAGGTCGTCAGGCACTGCTCGGCTGGCTCTATGCGATGCCGACCGCGGTCTTCGTGGCACTGCTGTTCGCCGTGCCGCTGCTGCTGGTCGTCAAGATGTCGCTGTCGCGGTGGCCGCTGCTCACCGGTGACCAGGGGTTCAACGCGCCCGACAACTTCGTGAAGGCGGTCGAGCACCGGTTCTTCACCGACTCGGTGGTGTTCACCCTCAAGTACACCGCGCTCGCGACCGTGCTGCTGTTGGCGCTCGGCCTGGGGCTGGCCCTGCTGGTGCAGGAGTCGAGCCGGTGGAACAACCTGCTGCGGGCCTCGTTCCTGATCCCCAGCGCGCTCGGCCTGGCCTCGGCGTCGCTGCTGTTCTACGTGATCTACTCGCCGTACGCGAGCCCGCTGGCCCCGCTGATGGACCGCCTGGGCATCACGTTCCTCGGCTCCCCGAACGCGGCGCTGTTCTCGACGACCTTCCTGATCGTGTGGCGGTACGCCGGCTTCTACATGGTGCTCATGCTGGTCGGCCTGCAAGGAATTCCGGCCGACGTGTACGAGGCGGCGCGTACCGACGGGGCGACCCGCTGGCAGACCTTCCGCAAGGTCACGCTGCCGCTGCTGCGTCCCACGCTGGCGCTGACGACCGTGCTCTGCGTGACCGGCTCCCTGCTCGCCTTCGAGCAGTTCTACATCCTGACCAAGGGCGGCCCGGACAACAGCACGATCACCGTCGTGCAGCTCATCTACATGGTGGCGTTCCAGGGCCAGAACGACCTGGGGGTGGCGGCGGCCATCTCCGTCATCGTGCTGGTCGCCCTGATCCTGATCAACGCGTTGCAGATGCGCGCCTTCCGGTCCGAGGAGAACTGATCCGATGACCGTCGACTCCCGCACCCCTCCGACCGTCGCCGACGGGACACCGCCGTCCGCGCCGGAGCCGTCGAGGCCGAAGAAGCCGACCGGGACCACCATCGCCGGGATCGCGCTGCGGACGCCGTACTGGGTGTTCACCGGTTCGGTCGCACTGATCTTCCTGGCGCCGCTGGCCTGGACCGCGGTCGCCTCCATCTCCCCGCAACCGGGCACCAACCAGGTGGACGGCTGGGGCATCGGCAACTACCAGACGTTGGCCGCCTACCAGGCCGGCGTCTGGCGATACCTCGGCAACTCCGCATTCGTCTCGCTGCTCACCGTCGCGCTGACGCTGCTGATCTCGTTCCTCGGCGGGTACGCCTTCGCGCGGTTCCGCTTCCCCGGCAAGAACATCCTGTTCCTGCTCACCCTGGCCATCCTGATGGTCCCGTACGCGACGCTGCTGATCCCGCTCTACGTCCTGCTCAACCAGGTGGGGTTGCAGAACTCCCTGGTCGGCGTCGCGCTCGTGCTGACCATGTTCCAGTTGCCGTTCTCCACCTTCCTGATGCGCATCTCGTTCGAGGCGGTGCCCCGCGAACTCGACGAGGCCGCGATGGTCGACGGCTGCTCGTCGTTCAGCGCGCTGTGGCGGGTGCTGCTGCCCGCCGTGAAACCCGGTCTGATCACCGTCGGTCTCTTCGGTTTCCTCGCCGCGTGGAACGACTTCATGGCCCCGCTGATCCTGATCAACGACACCGAGAAGATGACGCTGCCGCTGGCCGTGTCCAACCTGCGCGGCCAGGTCCAGGGTGTCGTCGACTACGGGGCGACCGAAGCGGGCGTCGTCGTGCTCGCCCTGCCGTGCATCGTCTTGTTCCTCCTGCTGCAACGACACTACGTGCGCGGCTTCATGTCCGGCGCGCTGAAAGGATGACCATGAGCGGCAACGCACATCCGGCCGCACCCGTCCTGCCGGTCCGGGGTCGCCTGCGCCCCCTCGACCTGCGGGAAGTCCGGATCGCGGGCGGATTCTGGGCCGAGCGCCAGTCGGTCAACGGCGGCGTGACCCTCGACCACATCGCGCACTGGCTCGAACGGGAGGGCTGGGTCCGCAACTTCGACCTGGCGGTGGACGGCGACCTTTCCGGCGAGCGGCGCGGACGCGAGTTCTCCGACTCGGAGATCTACAAGTTCCTGGAAGCGATGGCGTGGGAGATCGGCCGGACCGCCGACCCCGATCTCGAATCGCGGTTCCGCGCCCTGGTGCGGCGGGTCGGCGCGGCGCAGGAGCCGGATGGTTACCTGAACACCAAGTTCGGCCGTCCCGGACAGGAACCGCGCTGGTCGGACCTGGAATGGGGGCACGAGCTCTACTGCGTCGGCCACCTCGTCCAGGCCGCCGTGGCCCGGGCGCGGACCCGGCCGGGTGCCGACGACGGCCTGCTCCAGATCGCCTGCCGGGCCGCCGACCACGTGTGCGAGACGTTCGGCGTGGACGGCATCGACAGCGTCTGCGGCCATCCGGTGATCGAGACCGCCCTGGTGGAACTGGCCCGCACCACCGGCCAGGACCGCTACCTGACCCAGGCCGCGCTCTTCGTCGACCGGCGCGGACACGGCCGGCTCGCCGACATCGAGTTCGGTCGGGAGTACTTCCAGGACGAGACCCCGATCCGGCAGGCCACCGTGCTGCGCGGTCACGCGGTGCGGGCGAACTACCTGGCCGCCGGTGCCGTCGACGTCGCGGTCGAGCTGAAGGACGCCAGCCTGCTGGACGCGGTACGCGGCCAGTGGCACCACACGGTCACCCGGCGCACCTACGTCACCGGTGGGCAGGGCTCCCGGCACCAGGACGAGGCGTTCGGCGAGGACTGGATGCTCCCGCCGGACCGGGCGTACTCGGAGACCTGTGCGGGCATCGGCTCGGTGATGCTGGCCTGGCGGCTGCTGCTCGCCGACGGTGAGTCCCGCTACGCCGACCTCATCGAGCGGACCCTGTTCAACGTGGTGTCGACGTCGCCGTCGACCGACGGGCGCAGCTTCTTCTACACCAACACGCTGCACCGCCGGGAACTCGGCACGGTGCCCGACGCCGACCGGCCCAGCCTGCGTGCGGCGGCCTCGCTGCGCGCGCCGTGGTTCGAGGTCTCCTGCTGCCCGACCAACGTGGCCCGCACCGTGGCCAGCCTCGGCGCGTACGCCGCCACCTACGACGACGAGGGCCTGCAACTGCACCAGTACCTGCCCGGCACCCTCGCGCACCGCCTCCCCGACGGGCGGGAGCGGTGCCTGGTGATCACCACCGACTACCCGCACGACGGCGAGATCCGGGTACGCGTCGACAGCGACGACGACCGCCCGTGGTCGCTGTCGCTGCGGGTGCCGGACTGGGCCGTCGAGGGCGCCACCGTCACCGTCGCCGGAGCCACCCGGCCGGTCGCCCCTGGCATGGTCACCGAGCAGCGCACCTGGCGGCGCGGCGACGAGGTCGTCCTGGCCCTGCCGATGGCGCCCCGGTTCACCCATCCGGACAGCCGCATCGACGCGGTGCGGGGCTGTGTCGCGGTGGAGCGCGGTCCGCTGGTGTACGCGCTGGAGTCGGTGGACGTGCCGGAGGTGGCGACCGTCGACGAGCTGCGCATCGACACCAGCCAACCGCCCCGGCTGGTCGACGGCCGGGTGGTGGTGCGGTGCCGCCGGGTGCGCCCGCACGACCACGAATGGCCCTACCGGGCCGACGCCGCCGAGGCGTCGCCCGCGCCCGTCGAGGTGTTCGACGAGGTGACGCTGGTGCCGTACCACGCCTGGGCCAACCGTGGTCCCTCGACCATGCGGGTCTGGATCCCCGTCGACGGTGGCCTGCCGGAGCAGGGCCGGGGGCGGAGCTGATGTTAACGCTCACACCGATACTTCCGGCCCGCGCCGGCAGCACCACCAGGAGCCGCTCGAATCACCACCTAGGTGCGATGTGGGGGACCGCCTCACCCGCCCACCCGCGCCGATATCAAGGAGGAAGAAGATGATCCGCAGACGCGTGCGGAGGGTGCCCCTCTGGGGTGCCCTTGCCGCGCTCGTGGTGTCGGGGACGGTCGCCGTATCGTCCCCGGCCCACGCGGCCGGCCCCGTCCTGCCCGGTAACGAGGGCGACGTCGGGGTCCACACCAATGGTCAGAACCACGTCATGGACATCGGCGACCCGGTCTACAGCAACGTCGGCAACGTCGCCGACCAGCTCCGGCCGGGCGTACCGTTCACCGCCGGCAGCATGCACCAGTCCATCTTCGACTCCGACCTCGCCGCCGGCGGCACGGACTACTACCTCGACCGCATCCTCGGAGTGAGCGGCACCCTCGGGTCAGCGGTGCTGATGACCCGAGGACGCACCCTCTACATGCGCGGCGCCTCCAACAACAACTTCACCGTGATGGGCTTCGCCGGCAACACGTTCGTCGGTGGCCCCAACAACCTCGGCAACCTCTACACCGTCACGGTGCCCGGCCAGACCGTGTCCGAGGTGAACGCCAACCGGTTCAACGCGCCGAGCCACGCCAAGAGCCGGTACACCATCGGCTCCACCGGGGTCAGCGCCGACCTGACGAAGTTCATCACCTACGACAACGTGGCGGTCACCGCCATCGAGTTCACCAACCCCGGCGGCTCGGCGGCCACCTTCACCGTCCGGGCCGCGTCTCCGCTGGCCACCCAGGCTGCGGGCAACGGCGCGCTCACCGGCACCCGCACCATCACCAGCGGTTCGAACAACGGGCTCGTCGACACCCCGTGGGACGCCGTCCGGGTGGACCTCACCGGCTCCGGCTTCACGCGTACCGGCAGCAACCTGGACCGGGAGATCACCGTCCCGGCCGGCGGCTCGCTGTCGCTGTCGGTGGTCGGCGCGGTCTCCTCGGCCACGCTGCCCGAGACGGTGGAGAGCTACCAGGAGTACGCCGAGCTGTCGCCGAGCACGGCCGTACGGACCGGCATCACCGCCTTCCACCGCCGCTGGGCCCAGGACGTGCCGTACATCAACGTCCCGGACGCGGCGATGGAGAAGGCCATCGTGTACCGCTGGTGGGGCGAGCGCTACAACTCGCTCGACGCCAACGCCTCCGGCCACGTCTACCAGTACCCCACGACGATCGAGGGGGTGAACCTCTACCAGAACTCGGTCGCGCTGACCCAGCCGATGCACCTGCAGGACACCAAGTGGCTGCGTACGCCCTACCTGGGCTACGGCCAGATCCTCAACATCGGTGAGCTCTCCGGCTCCTCGGCCTTCCTGGACAGCCCGGGGCACACGAGCTGGAACAACCACTACTCGCAGTACCTCGGCACGGCCGGGCTCGAGGCGTACAACGTGCACGGCGGCGGCAAGCAGGTCGCCCGCAAGTTCGCCCAGTACTTCGAGGGTGACGGCGTCGGTCAGTTGGAGCACTACGACGGCAACGACGACAAGCTGATCGCGTACGACACCAACTACATGCCGGGCAACGACGCCGACGCGATCACGTTCGGCTTCCCGAAGGTGAACGCCGGAGCACCGGGCGCGCGGACGATCGAGCGGCCGGAGTCGGCGTACGTGTGGGGCGCGTTCGACGCGGCCCGCCAGCTCTACCAGATCTCCGACGCCGACCAGGCCAAGATCGACGCCATGGGGACCAGCGCCGACGAGATCCGGGACGCGATCCTGAACCGGCTCTGGAGCCCGGACATGCGGATGTTCCTGGCCGGCACGTCGCACGGCGCGAGCAGCGCGGCGACCGCGAACGGGCGGGCCAACCCGCTGCCCGCCTCGGCCCGGAACCTGATCCCGGCCAAGGAGACGAACCTCTACGACATCTACGCCGAGAACCTGATCCCGACCGACCAGTGGGAGAAGTACGTCGACGGGTTCCGGTTCCTGACCTACGGCGACAACTTCCCGATCTTCCCGTTCTACACCGCCAACCAGTACGACCGGTCGGTGTACGGGATCGGCGGCTCGAACAACTTCTCGAACATCAACTTCACCGTGCAGTACCGCGGTGTGCGGTCGGCGCTGCGCCACTACGACCCGGAGCAGAAGTACATCACTCCGGAGTACGCCAAGCGGCTGCTGGACTGGATGGCGTGGAGCATCTATCCGAACGCGGACATGCGGGTCGCGAACCAGGCGGAGTACTACTCCAACTGGAACCCGACGACGCGCTCCTACAACCGCAACAACCAGAACCACATCATGCTCGGCAACATGAACTACATCTTCATCGAGGACATGGGCGGCATCCAGCCGCGTTCCGATGACAAGATCGAGTTGTGGCCGATCCAGTTCGGCTACGAGCACTTCATGGTCAACAACCTGCGGTACCACGGTCAGGACGTCACCATCGTCTGGGACCCGGACGGCAGCAAGTACGGACTGGGCGCCGGCTACAGCCTGTTCCTCAACGGCGAGAAGAAGGTCACCACCGACAAGCTCGGCAAGTTCACCTACGACCCGAACACCAACCAGGTGCAGGCCGAGGAGGGCGTGACCGTCACCTTCACCGCCACCACCGGGGCCGACTTCCCGAGCGCGGTGGACACCCCGATCTCCGACGACCGCGTCGTCAGCTACCTCAAGACGGCCGGCATCGACCTGACCGAGGAGGCGCCAAACCTGGCGCAGGGCGCCCAGCTCAGCTCCTCGTACACCCAGCAGGGTGTGCGGCCCACGCCGTGGCGGCAGTTCCACACGCCCGGCTGGAGCACCACCTCGATGAACTACACGCCCGGCGCCATCTCGGAGACCGAGCGTCCGGTGTCGCTGGCGGCCGTCACCGACGGGATCACCGCCAACGAGCCGTACTGGGGCAACTACGGCACCACCGAGCGCAACGGCTACATCGAGCTGGACCTGGGCTCGGCCAAGAGCCTCGACAACGTCAAGGTCTTCTTCGTCAGCGACCGGCAGGCCGGTGGCTACCGCGAGCCAGCGCGCTGGTGGGTGCAGGTGCCCGACGGCAACGGCGGCTGGAAGGAGGTGCCGGACCAGTTCAAGAACCCGGTCGTACCGTCGGCCAAGTTCAACGAGGCGTTGTTCGACACCGTCACCACCGACAAGCTCCGGGTGACCTTCACCAACAACCCGACCCACTTCACCGCGATCAGCGAGATCCAGGTGTTCGAGTCCGGGCGGGACGTGCCGGACGTGACCAACCAGGCGCCGCAGGTCACCGCCAACCGGGACGGCTCGGCGGACGGCAACCTGTCCACCCGGCTCGTCGCCACGGCCGCCGACGACGGCATCCCGTACGACAGCGAGCTGACCTTCGGCTGGGAGACCGTCTCCGCGCCGCAGGGCGCCGGCGTCATCTTCGCCGACGCGCGGGCGCTGACCACCCGGGTCACCGGCACCGTCGCCGGTGACTACGTGTTCCGGTTCTGGGCCGACGACGGCGAGAAGCGGTCGACCGCGAACGTCTCGGTCACGTTGGCCGAGCGCGAGGTCACCGCGGAGTTCGGCGCCTCGGCCACGATCAGCACCAGTGGCACGGCGTCGTGGGAGAACCACTCGCGGGTCAACGAGCCCACCACGCCGAACAACTCCAACCCGGGTGCCGGCAGCGGCTGGGGCAACTGGGGCCAGCCGCAGAACGGCACCAGCACCGCCCGGGAGGCGTGGATCCAGTACCGGTGGGCCGCGCCGGTGCGACTCTCCTCGACCGACATCTACTGGTACGACGACAACGGCGGCACCCGTCGCCCCAACGCCGGCACGTACGCCATCGAGACCTCGACGAACGGCACCACCTGGACGCCGGTGACGCTGGCCGAGGGCTCCACGTACGCCGGTGGGCTGGCGACCAACCGGTTCAACAGCTTCGAGTTCGAGCCGGTCACCACCAGCTATCTGCGCATCCGCATCTGGGGCGTGCAGGGCAGCGGCGCCGGGACCGGTGTGCTGCGCTGGCGGGCCAACGGCGAGACGGTCGACTCGGTGCGCTCGCCGGTGCTCATCCGCACCGGTGTCGGTGACGTGCCGACGCTGCCGAGCACGCTGGACGCCGTCTACGCCAGCGGCGAGCGCGGCCAGGTCGCGTTCAACTGGCAGGAGATCACGCCCGAGCAGGTCGCCGAGCCGAACGTCGACCCGTTCGTGGTCTACGGCACGAACGACGCGTACGGGCTGATCGCCGAGGCGCGGATCTACGTACGGCCGGAGATGTCCACCGGCGGTATCTCGATCCAGGGCGCCGAGACCTTCGAACAGTCCGTCGAGGTGGGCGAGCTGCCGTTCCTGCCGGACAAGGTGGAGGTCTCCTACAACGACGGGTCGCGGGACAACCAGGCCATCGGTGTCGACTGGGACTTCGACGAGCGCATCGTCAACACCCCCGGCCGCTACACCATCATCGGTGACCTGATCCTGCCCCCGTACGTCAGCCAGGCCGGGGCCACCCGGACCACGCTGACCCTCACCGTGGGCGACCCGCCCCAGACTCCGGTCTGGGACGTCGAGGTGCAGGCCAGCACGCGCTGCACCGGTAGCAACGTCTACGTCTCCGTCAACGCCCGCAACGCCGAGGACGTGCCGCTGCGCATCGAGCTGGTCACGCCGTACGGCTCGCGGACGGTCGCCGAGGTGGCACCCGGGAAGTCCGCCTTCCAGGCGTTCAACTCCCGCGCCAAGTCGGTGCAGGCCGGGACCGCGACGGTGAAGGCCACCGGAACCGTCGACGGCGAGCCGGTGACCGTGGAGTTCGAGGCGCCGTTCGGCGCGCTCACCTGCGGCTGACCCCCTCGTGGTGGCGGCGCCCGCTCTGGGCGCCGCCACCACCCCCGCGCACGAGTGAGGAGATCGACACCGTGAACACCACCGTGGGGCGCGGCGCCGCCCCACCCTCCACCCGGCCGTCACGCCGATGGCGCAGGGCGATCGCCGTGGCCGCGTCCGTCGGGCTCGTCGCCGGTGGCCTGGCCGGCGTCGCCGGTCCGGCACACGCCGCCGAACCCCAGTCGTACACCTTCACCAACACGGTCAACCCGATCCTCGGCGACGGCAGCTACTACTCCGCCGACCCGGCCCCGATGGTCGTCCGCGCCGGTGCCCCCGGCAACGACACCGACGCCGACCAGCTCTACATCTACACCGGCCACGACCAGGCCGGACCGTCCACCAACGACTTCATCATGAACGAGTGGGGCGCCTTCCGGACCAGCGACGTCGAGGCGGGGGAGTGGACCCACTACCCGTCGCTGATGCGCCCGGAGGCCGTCTTCGACTGGGCCACCCCCGGCCGCGCGTACGCCGGCCAGGTGATCCAGGGCGTCGACGGACGCTACTACTGGTACGTCCCGATCCACGAACGCAACAGCACCGCCTCGGACCGGTTCGCGATCGGGGTGGCTGTGTCGGAGAGCCCGACCGGCCCGTGGACCGACCACGCGGGTGGCCCGATCATCTCCCAGCGGGTGCCCACACCGAACACCATCCACAACATCGACCCGACGATCCTGGTCGACGGCGAGGCCCCGAACCAGCGCGTCTACATTTGGTGGGGCTCCTTCAGCCAACTGCGGATGCTCGAACTCCAGCAGGACATGAAGACCCCGATCGGCGCCCCGCGCACCGTCACCGGCCTCACCGGGTTCTTCGAGGGCGCCTGGGCCTTCAAGCGCAACGGCACCTACTACATGGCGTACGCCGGCAACAACGCCGGCCCGACCTCGCAGTGCACCCCGGCGAACTACCACGCCTGCCTCGCCTACGGCACGGCCGCGTCGCCGGAGGGACCGTGGACCTACCGGGGGACCTTCCTGCGTCCGGTCTCCTCGACCACCAGCCATCCGGGCGTCCTGGAGTTCAACGGCACGTGGTACCTGGCGTACCACACCGCCGACGCCGTGGGCGGCGGTCACTTCCGGCGCTCGGTGGCGA
This sequence comes from Micromonospora sp. NPDC002389, assembly GCF_040296095.1. Lineage (NCBI taxonomy): Bacteria > Bacillati > Actinomycetota > Actinomycetes > Micromonosporales > Micromonosporaceae > Micromonospora > Micromonospora sp. NPDC002389. The sequence goes on along the minus strand of NZ_JBEOWP010000004.1, from coordinate 348,705 downwards.
TCGACCCGGTCGAGTGGGACGACTCGCTGACCCCGCCCCGGATGAAGCTCGTCACGCCCACCCCGGCCAAGGGACGTGACCTCACCCCCCGGCCGAACATCGCCCAGGAGGCCCGGGTCACCGTCTCCAACGAGCCGGTACCCGTGCAGTACTGGGTGAAGGCGCTCAACGACGAGATCGTCCGGTCCAACCCGCTGCCGCCGGACATGTGGGGCACCTGGACCGGCAACAACCCGCCGCAGCAGTGGGTGCAGTACACCTGGGACCAGCCGATGCGGATCTCCGGTTCGCAGATCGACTTCTGGAACGACCAGCCCCAGGGCACCGGCGTCGGTGTCGCCGCGCCGGCCCGCTGGCGCATGCAGTACTGGAACCTGGACACCGGGCAGTGGGCCGACGTGCCCAACCCGAGCGGATTCCCGACCGCGACGCAGGGCTTCCAGAACACCACCTTCGACCCGGTGACCACCACGCAGGTGCGCGCGGTGTTCGACGCGTCGACCAACGGCAGCACGTACTCCGGGGTGGCGGTCGAGGAGTGGAAGGTCCTCGCCGCGCAGCCGGAGTCGGTCACCGCCCCGGCGATGACCGTGGAGGTCGGCGAGACCGACCTGCCGGACACGCTGCCGGTGTCGTTCGGCGCGCAGACGCTGCGGGTGCCGGTCTACTGGGACGAGGTGCGGCCTGCGGACGTCGCCGAGCCCCGGACGTTCACCGTCGGCGGGACCGTGCTCGGCTACGCCGCCGACCGGGTCTCCGCGCAGGTCACCGTCATCTCGCCGGACGACACCGAGGGAGACGTGACGCCGCCGACGGTGACGCTCACGCCCAGCGGCAGCGCCGGCAGCGACGGCTGGTTCCGGTCCACGGTGCGGGTGCGGGCCGCCGGTGTCGACGACCGGGGTGGCCGGATGACCATCTCCGCGCGGGTCGGCTCGGGCACGCCGGTCGAGGCCACCGACGTACGGTCGGTCGACGTCACCGTCACCGGGGACGGCCGGCACACCGTCACCGCGACCGCCACCGACCGGGCCGGCAACGTCTCCGACCCGGCCTCCCTGGAGGTACGCGTCGACGCCACGGCCCCGGTCAGCACCGCCACGGTGAACAGCACCACGCGGGCGGTCACGCTCGCCGCGACCGACGCCACCTCCGGCGTCGCCCGGATCGAGTACACCCTCGGCACCGGCGCCTGGACCACGTACGACGGTGTGATCCCGGCACCCGACGCGAACCGGCGTACGGTGTCGTACCGGGCGATCGACGTGGCCGGCAACCTGGAGACCGCCAAGACGGTCGTCATCCCGGCCGACCTGTCGGGGCCGCTCACCGGCAACATCGGGCCGATCGGTACCCCGACCGCCTCGTTCACGGCGGGCTGGAACAGCGTCACCGCGCTCAACGACGGTGCCGACCCGACCAACCCGAGCCAGGCGCAGATCTGGGGGACCTGGTCGGGCACCCGCCCGGCCACCCAGTGGATCCAGTACGACTGGAGCCGCCCGGTGCGGATCACCGGCACCGAGCTGAAGTTCTGGCGGGACTCCAACCAGGGCACCGGAGACGGTGTCGCCCAGCCCGACGGGTGGGTGGTGCAGTACTGGGACGCCACGACCTCGGCCTGGCGTGACGTGACCGGCGCCTCGCCGTACGGCACCAGCACGACCGCGTTCAACACCGTCTCCTTCGACCCGGTGACCACGTCGAGGGTGCGGGCCACCATCCGGGCCAACGGCAACGGCACCACCTACTCGGCGGTCGCCGTCACCGAGTGGCGGGTGTTCGCCGACGACCCGGGCGTCCGGCCCGAGGTGCCGGTGACGGTCACCGTGCAGACGCGGTGTGTGGCCGGGAAGGCGTACGTGGCGGTGCAGGCGCGTAACGATCACGACGGTCCGGTGGACGTGGTGTTGGAGAGCGCGTACGGGCAGCGGTCGGTGTCGGCCGTGGCGTCGGGTGCGAGCGCGTTCCAGCAGTTCACCACCCGTGCCGCGTCGGTCCCGTCCGGCACCGCCACCGTGCGGGTCACCGGCTCGGTCGACGGTACGGACGTGACGACCGTCGTCACCCAGGACCACCCCGGCGCCAACTGTGCCGCAGACCCTCGTCAAGCCCAGTAACCACGAGAGACAACGGAGAATCGCATGAACACATGGAATCGGAAGCGGTTGCTGGCGGCGGGTGCCGCCGGGGCCCTGTTGGTCGGGTCGGTGGCGATGGCCGCGCCGGTGTCGGCCGACCCGGGTGACAGCGGTGACGTCACGGTCACGGTGGAGATCGAGGAGCTGGTCGAGCCGGGTGTGCTGGCGATGTCGGTCGCGGGTGATTCGGTGGCGTTGACCGAGGAGGGGTCGACGTTGTTGGTGCGTCAGTTCGTCGGTGGGTTGCCGACGGTGACGGTCACCGACACCCGGACCGCCGACGAGGTGCCGGAGGGTGCGGCGTGGGCGGTGTTGGGTAGTGCGACGGACTTCACCGGTGGGGCGGGTCAGGAGCCGATCGGTGCCGGGCACCTGGGCTGGAAGCCTCGGCTGATCGACGGTGGGGACACCGGTCTGGTCAGTGAGGGTGAAGAGGTCGTGACGGTGTTGGACGAGCCGACGCAGCCGGGCAACAACGTGGGTCTGGTCGACCAGGAGCTGCTGGTCTCCACGTTCGACTCCGGTGCGGTCGCGGGTGGCGCGTACTCGGTCGACGCGGACCTGTTCCTGCGCACTCCGGCTGACGTGGCCGCGGGTGAGTACACCTCGACGCTGACCCTGTCCCTGTTCGAGTGATCCACGCAGGTGGGGGCCGCGCGCTTCGGCGGCCCCCACCCGTACCCCTGCGGTTCGAAGGGCTGGTCATGAGCGTGCCGAAGGTCCCGTGGCGGCGGATGGTGGCGCGGACGTCCGCCGTGCTGGCGACGCTGGCCGTGCTGGCGGCGACCGGCCTGGCCGGAGCGGTCCCCGCGCAGGCGGAGCCGACCGCGCCCACCGTCACCTGGGCGGTCCAGCCGGCGAATCCGCTCGGTCCCGACGGCCGCCGCTGGGTGGAGCGCACGCTCGACCCCGGCGAGGTGGTCACCGAGCACCTGGCGGTGCGCAACTTCAGCGACGCACCGGTGGTCTTCTCGCTACAGGCCGCCGACGGTTACCTCACCGACAAGGGGCGGTTCAACATGCTGCCGTCGCACCAGTCCTCGGTGGACGGTGGCACCTGGATCACGGTGCGCGACACGGTCAGCGTCGGGGCGAAGTCGACGCGGGTGGTGCCGTTCACCATCGAGGCACCGGCCGACGCCAGCCCCGGCGACCACCCCGCCGGCATCGCGGCGACCGTCACCAGCACCGGCGGCACGGTGGCGGTGGAGAGCCGGGTCGGGTTCCGGGTGATGCTGCGGGCCAGCGGCACCGCTGTCGCCGCGATCCGCGTCGACGACCTCACCGCCACCCACCACCGGTCGTGGAACCCCTTCTCGCCGGGCAGCCTGCGGATCCGGTACACGGCCGTCAACGACGGGAACGTGGCCGTCACCGGTGCCGGTCGGGCCACCGTCGGCGACCTGTTCGGGCTGCTCGACACCGAGGGACCGGCCGAGGTGGAGGAACTGCTGCCCGGCGGCGACCGCCCGGCCGAGGCGTACGTGCGCGGGGTGTGGGGCTGGGGACGGCTGACCGCCACCGTCACGCTGACCCCGGACATCCTGGTCGGCGACCCGACCGACGCCGAGATCCGGCCGACCACCGCCACCGTCACGGTCTGGTCGATGCCCTGGCCACAGGTGGCCCTGCTACTCGTGATCGTGGCGCTCGTACTCGCCTGGCGTGCCGTGGTGCGCGGGCGCCGCCGCCGACTCGCGCGGCTTCTCGCGCGGGCCCGCGACGAAGGCCGCCAGGAGGCCCGGACCTCGGCGTGACCCGTTCCCCGTCCTGTCGGTCGCCCGGCGTGCGGGGCGGCCTGACGTGCGGGTCGGTCTGGCGCGCGGCGCGGTCCGGCGTGCGGGTCGGTCCGGCGTGCGGCGCGGTCCGGCGTGCGGGACGCGGGGGCGTCATACAAGTAGCGGTAGGCCGTCGTGATGCAGGCGGAACGCGTCCAGGTCGGTGGCGTCGACCGCCAGCCGCAGACCGGGCAGGTGTCGTGCCACGCGGTCGAACAGGATCCGGCTCTCCAGCCGCGCCAGGTGCGCGCCGAGGCAGAAGTGGATGCCGTACCCGAAGGCGATGTGCCGACGGACGTCGCTGCGGGCGATGTCGAACTCGTGCGGCCGGTCGAAGACCGCCGGGTCCCGGTTGGCCCCCCAGATGGACAGCCCCACGCGGTCGAAGGCGGGGATCCGCCCACCGCCCAGCTCGACGTCCGCGAAGGCGAACCGGGGCGGCACGATCTCCACCGGCCCCCGGAACCGTAGCGTCTCCTCCACCACCGCCTCGGCCAGCGTGGGATCGTCGCGCAGCGCCTCCCACTGCACCGGGTGGGTGAGCAGCAGGCGGAGTCCGTTGACGATCAGGTCGACGGTGGTCTCCTGCCCGGCGATGAGCAGCAACTGCACCAGCGCCACCAACTCGTCGCGGTCCAGCCGGTCCGCGCGGTCCTCCACCGCCACCAGCTCGGAGATCAGGTCGTCGGCGGGTTCGGCACGGCGTCGCGCCGCCAGGTCGTCGAGGTACGCCGCGAACTCCAGGGTCGCCGACGGGCCGTCGTACCCGGCCGACACGATCGCCGCCGACCAGGCCCGGAACTGCGCCCGATCCGGTTCCGGTACGCCCACCAACTCGGCGATGACGTTGACGGGTACCGGATCGGCGAGATCGGCCACCGCGTCCACGTGGCCCTGCCGACGTGCCCGGTCGACCAGCCGGTCGGCGAGGTCACCGATCCACGGCTCCAACCGGGCCACCGCCCGTGCCGTGAATCCGCCGCTGACCAGCCCGCGCAGACGGGTGTGGTCGGGTGGGTCGAGGCTGATGAGCTGCCGGGACTCGATCCTCGCCACCTCGGTCATCTCGTACGGGGCGGGAGTCGGGCCGTCCGGGCGGTGCCGGTGCACCTCGTGCCCGATCATCGGGTGCCGCAGTCCGTGCAGCACGTCGGCGTGACCGGCGACCACCCACAGCCGGTTGCCGGCGGGGTCGACCTGGAGCACCGGGCCGCCGCTGTCCCGTACCCGGTCGTAGAACTCGTGCGGGTTCCGGCGCACGACCGGGTCCCACAACTCCGACAGGCCGAACGCGACCGCCACCTCGCCCCCTCGACAGATGTAAGGAAGGGTCCCCTGCTAACGCCTCGTGTATAGCAGGGGACCCCTCCTTACATCTCGTGCGGTCGGCGAACGTTTCGGGGGAGTTTTCGGGAAGGGGGCACCGACGGACCTTCCTCAGCCGAGTCGGTGGGACACTTCGGTGTAGTGTTCCGCGCAGGTACGAGCGACATCGCGGGCCGGGCAACGACGCCGAAACAAGCCGAAAACCTTTACCGGGTTACTTCCGCCGGGAGTGCCTGCACGGGCTCCCGAGGCAGCCTGTCGCCGCGCACCGCATCCGTGCCGGTCGCTGGGAGGGAGCACCGCATGACGACCGAGCCCGAGGTCCCCGCCAACCGCACGCCCACGCTCACCGACGTCGCCAAGCTGGCCGGCGTCTCGGTCGCCACCGCCTCCAAGGCCATCAACGGACGTGGCGAGGTGCGGGCGACCACCCGGGTACGCGTGCTGGAGGCCGCGGAGTTGCTCTCCTTCGCGCCGAACGCCCTGGCCCGAGGGCTGCTCAGCGGCCGGACCGGGACCGTCGGCCTGCTCACCAGCGACCTGGAGGGGCGGTTCTCGATCCCGATCCTGATGGGCGCCGAGGACGCCTTCGGGGCGGGCCAGGTGTCGGTGTTCCTGTGTGACGCACGCGGTGACGCGATCCGGGAGAAGCACCACGTCCGCGCGCTGCTGTCGCGCCGGGTGGACGGGCTGATCGTGGTCGGCTCGCGGACCGACCCCCGCCCGCCGCTGGCCGGCAACATCCCGGTGCCGGTGGTCTACGTGTACGCCCCCTCCTCGGACCCGGCCGACATCTCCATCACGGTCGACAACGTCGGGGGCGGACGTCTCGCCATCGAGCACCTGCTGGCCTGTGGTCGGCGCAACATCGCCCACATCACCGGCGAGCCGGGTTTCCAGGCGGCCCGCGACCGTGCCGAGGGCGCGGCGGCGGCCCTCGCGGCGGCGGGACTGGGCATGGTCGGCGACCGGCCCTACTACGGGTCGTGGGACGAGTCCTGGGGGCGGGCCGCCGCGCACATGATCGTCGAGCAGCGGCCCGAGGTGGACGCGATCTTCTGCGGCAGCGACCAGATCGCCCGGGGCGTCCTGGACGCGCTGCGTGATCTCGGCCGGGACGTGCCGGGGGCGATCTCGGTGATCGGCTTCGACAACTGGGAGGCCATCTCCGCCGACTCCCGCCCCCGACTGACCAGTGTGGACATGAATCTCCAGCACCTCGGCGCGGTGGCCGGGCAGCGCCTCTTCGCGGCCATCGACGGTGCGGTGACCCACTCGGAGGAGTTCGCCAGCCGCCTGGTGATGCGCGAGTCGACGCTGCCCGTGCGCTGAGCCTGTTGCCCGTGCGCCGGGCCCGGCTGCCCTACCGGGTGGTGAGCCCGAGGCTGATCGTCTTGGTCAGCGTGGCGTTGTCGTCGTCGCCGTCCGGTCAAGGCTCGGTCCGGTTCCCGTCGTTGCGCTCGCGCAGGTCCCGTTCGGCGGCGGCGACCACGACCGGATCGGCGCATCCGGCTGCGTAACCGGCGATCCGGCGGCGGATGTCCCGGTCGAGCAGCCAGGTGCCGATCCGGTCGGCGACCGGTCGCAGCAGCGCCGGACGGCAACGGAAGTGATACCGCCAGGTGGCGACGGTGTGGCCGGGCTCGTCCGCCGGCACGAACCGCCAGCCCCCGGCGAACATCTCGAAGAACCACGGGCCGCGCACCATCTTCATGCCGACGTTGGTCGGCGGCGCGTAGGAGACGTACTCGCTGACCATCGAGAGGCCGTGTCGGGACCGGGTGAACGTGCGGACGCCCTTGTCCGGCCGGGTGGCGCCGTCCACGAAGTGCTGGCTGCGGACGAACGGGTCCCACCGCCGCCGGACCGGCATGGTGGTCTGCGAGATCGCGAACGCGACATTCGGGGGTACGGGGACGACGGCCACCGCCTCAACCACGGGCATCGCCCCATTCTCCCCGGGCGCGGCCCGTCCGGCCCGGGTGGATCGGCTGGTCGTCCGTTGTATCGAAGTTCTTCGAATGAAACACTCTGCTCAGTCGCGGCCGGGGCCGGCGTGCGAACCATCGACAGGGCGTGCGGGGATGCCACCCGCGCAGGGCAGCCCGTATCCCAGGCGCCGGCCGCCGCGCTGCGCCCGGTGCCCCCACCACCACCCCGGAGGAGACACCGCATGTCGAGGAAGTACGCCCTGGCGACGGTCGCCGTTGCGACACTGGCCCTGGTCAGCGTGGCCGGCGTGGCGAGCAGCGCGGGTGCCGCCACGTCCCCGCCCGTCCCGCTCACCACCTCACCGCCGCCGACGCCGACGGTGACGCCGTGCCCGCCCGCGCTGCCGTTGGCCGGCATGGTGGTCGGCACCACCACCACGACCGTCACCATCCGTTACTCGCTGACGTTCCGCCCGCCGTGCGGGTACGACCTGCCCATCACGGTGCACCTCTTCGCCACCCGGGAGGACGCCGAGATGTGGCACAACCCGGTGGCCTCGGCGGACACCGGGCTGGAGAGCTACGGCTCGGTGGTGGTCGAGGGGCTCACCCCGGACACCGAGTACTGGTTCCGGTTCAGCGATGCGAAGGGCCGGCGGGACCCGTACGTCCTCGGCGGGCCGGCGCGTACGCAGGCGGTGGCGGCGCCGGTCTGTGCCGCGACGGCGACGATCGGCAGCGGCTGGGGGAGTGGCTTCGTCGCCACGGTCACCGTGCGCAACACCGGGACCGAGACGCTCGACGGCTGGCAGGTCGCCTGGACCTGGCCCGGTGACCAGCGGATCCAGTCGCTGTGGAACGGAACGCCGACCGAGGCGGGCAGCGCGGTGACCGTCCGCGACGCCGGCTGGAACGCTCGGCTCGCCCCGGGTGGGACGACGACGTTTGGCCTGCTCGCGTCGACCACCTCGGTGCCGGAGGGCTTCACGCTCGCCTGTGGTCGCTGAGCCGGGCGGCGTACCCCGGCCGCATGGAGGATTGTGAGTGCGTTACCGGGTGGTAACGATGTCGTGTCATGGACTCTGCCCTGACCCTGATCGGACTGCCCATCGCCCTCGGCATCATCATGCTCGGTCTGGGTCTCGGCCTGACCGTCGCGGACTTCCGGCGGGTGGCCCAGCACCCCAAGGCCGCCGTCATCGCGCTGGCCTGCCAGGTGCTTCTGCTGCCGGCGCTCTGCTTCGGCCTGGTGCTCGCCTTCGACCTGCCACCGGAACTGGCCGTCGGGATGATGCTGCTCGCAGCGTCACCCGGCGGCACCACGGCCAACCTCTACAGCCACCTGTTCGGTGGGCACGTGGCGCTGAACATCACCCTGACCGCGATCAACTCGGTGCTGGCGGTGCTCACCCTGCCGATCGTGGTCAACCTGTCGGCCGGCTACTTCCTGAGCGACGCGACGAGCATCGGCCTGCAGTTCGACAAGGTGGTGCAGGTGTTCGCCATCGTGCTCGTCCCGGTCGCGATCGGCATGCTGATCCGGGCCCGGGTGCCGGGCGTCGCCGACCGGCTCGACCGGCCGGTCCGGATCATGTCCGTGGTGGTGCTGGTCGCGGTGATCCTCGGCGCGGTGCTCGGCGAGCGGGAGAACATCGCCGACTACTTCGTCGCGGTCGGTCTGGCGGTGCTGGCGTTCAACCTGCTCAGCCTCGCGATCGGGTACGGGGTGCCCCGGCTGGCCGGGATCGACCCGACCGCCGCCAAGGCGGCGGGTTTCGAAATCGGCATCCACAACAGCACCCTGGCCATCACGATCGCGCTCAGCCCGGCGCTGCTGAACAACACGCAGATGGCGATCCCGGCCGCCGTCTACGGCATTGTCATGTTCTTTACCGCAGCGGCCTTCGGCTACCTGGTCAACCGCGTCGACGCGCGCCCGCGCAGCACCCGCGACGGTGCCACCACGACCTGAGAAAAGGGTGTTGAGCACCCAGTACCCGACGATCACCGGTCGAGGCGCCGGCACCGTCCACGCGCGTTGCCGCATCGACAGTCGGGTCTGCCGTCGCGTTCCCTGGCTGTGCAACGATCGTTGAGCGTCATGCCGACCGCCCGGTCCCGCCGGCCTGCCTGTGCCTCGGTCACCGGCCGGGCCCGGCGGAACGGCGCCACACCCTCGTACCCCTTGGAGAGCACGATGTCCTTCTCTCCGGCTCAGGTCTTCGCCGCGCTGAACGCGGTGCGACCGCCCGACCAGCCGTCCCCGGTGCTCGGCACGGCCGTGGTGATCGGCGGCAGCGTCGCCGGCCTGCTGGCCGCCCGGGTGCTGTCCGACCACGCGGCGAGCGTCGTCGTGATCGACCGCGACGACCTGCACGTGCCGGGCGGACGGCCGGGTGTGCCACAGGGGACACAGTTGCACGCGCTGCTGCCCGGCGGTTTCCTGCAACTGGAGCGTCTCTTCCCCGGGTTCCGTGAGCAGGCCCTGGCCCAGGGGGCGGTCGAGGCGCCACCGGCCGCCCGGCGTAACTATCTCGACGGCCGCCTCAAGGTGGTGGTGCCCGACGACGCGGACAGCCTGGCCGGGAGTCGGCCGCTGCTGGAGGGGCTGATCCGCCAGCAGGTCCTGCGGCTGCCCAACGTCAAGACGGTGACCGCCCGCGCCACCGGCCTGGTGCTCGACGGCTCGTCGGTGGCCGGGGTCCGGTGCGACGTCAACGCCGCGCCCGGCGTGGAGAACGCCGATCTGGTGGTCGACGCCATGGGTCGGTCCAGCCGCCTCTCCGACTGGCTGGCGGAGGCCGGCTGGGAGCGGCCCGCGCTGCGGCGCATGCCGGTGCACCTCAACTACGCCACGGCCCTGTTCCGTCGCCGCGAGGCGCACCCGGAGCACACCGTGGTGATGGCCCTCAACAGCGTCGCGTCCTCGTCGGACGTCGCCGGGGCGGCGTACTTCGCCATCGAGGACGGTCGGTGGATGGCGATGATGGCCGGCTACGGCGACAACCGTCCCGGCCGCACCGCCGAGGACTTCGTACGTCGGCTGCGCGAGCAGTTCCCGCCCGAGTTCACCGAGGTCGCCGACAGCGAGATGCTCGGCGAGGTGCAGACGTACCGCCACGCCGACAGCCGACGGCGGGACTACCACGCGCTGCGGCGGCTCCCGGGCGGTCTGGTCAGCGTCGGTGACGCGGTCGCCTCGTTCAACCCGGTCTACGGCCAGGGGATCACGGCCGCGGCGCTGCACGCGGCCTGTCTGTCGGCGTACCTGCGCTCCGGGCCGGACCTCCGCTTCCCGGCCCGCCGCTTCTTCGAGCTGCAACGGGTCGTCGTCGACGCCGCCTGGTCGATGTCGACCTCCGCCGACCTGGCGTTGCCGCACGTCGACGGTCCCTACCCGCGCGGATACCGGCTCTCCAGCTGGGTGGGCGGCCAGATCGTCCGGGCGACCATGACCGACGTGACCACGGCCCGCCGTTTCAACGACGTCGTCTCGATGCGCGAGCACCCCCGTGCGCTGGCCCGGCCCGGCATGGTGCTGGGCGCGCTGTGGGCGAACTGGCGGGCGCGCTGACCTAAGGCACACTTTCGCCCCTCCTGTCCTATTCGGCCATTCCAGCGCCACAGTTGCACTTATTGCAATGTCAGCATATGTTGCTGGTGGTGAGCGGAAGGAGTGCCGGATGGGTGCCGGGCACGATCACGGGCAGCAGGTCCTGCGCGCGGGGGAGAAGCACCGGGGGCGGCTCTGGGTGGCTTTCGCCCTGCTGGCCGTCTTCATGGTGGTGGAGGCGATCGGCGCCTGGGTGACCGGTTCGCTGGCGCTGCTGTCGGACGCCGGGCACATGTTCACCGACGTGCTCGGCATCGGCATGGCGCTGGCCGCGATCACGGCGGCGAGCCGGGCCTCCCGGGACGGGCAGCGCACCTTCGGGCTCTATCGGATGGAGGTCCTGGCGGCGCTGGCCAACGCGGTGCTGCTCTTCGGGGTGGCGCTCTTCGTGCTGGTCGAGGCGGTACGCCGGCTCGGCGAACCGCCGGAGGTGATGGCCGGGCCGATGCTGGCGGTGGCGGTGGCCGGGCTGCTCGCCAACATCGTGGCGTTCCTGCTGCTGCGCTCCGGCGCCAAGGAGAGCCTCAACGTGCGGGGCGCCTACCTGGAGGTGTTCGGCGACCTGCTCGCCTCGATCGGGGTGATCGTCGCGGCCGGGGTGATCGCGTTGACCGGCTGGTGGTACGCCGACCCGATCGTCGCCGTGGCGGTCGGCTTGTTCATCCTGCCCCGCACCTACCGGCTGGGGCGGGCCGCGCTGCGGATCCTCGTTCAGGCCGCGCCGCCGCACCTGGAGGTCGCCGAGGTCCGCGACGCGCTGCGCGACGTCGAGGGCGTGGCCGACGTGCACGACCTGCACGTCTGGACGCTGACCTCGGGCATGGAGGTGGCCTCGGCGCACCTGACCCTGGCCAGCGGGGCGGACCTGGCCCGGGTGCTGGCCGCCGCCCGCCGGCTCCTGCACGACCGCTTCGAGATCGAGCACGCCACGTTGCAGGTGGAGCCCGATGACGCCGAGGGCGTCTGCCACGGCGCCCACTGGTGAGGGCCGGGAACCCGAAGCCCCGCCGCGCCGACTACCTGGGAAACCACCCGCACCGGGAGCCGTCGTTGAACCGCCCGCACCAGCTCGTCCCGCCCCTGATCCTGCGCCGTCCGGTGCTGGTGCCCGCCGCCATGGTCCTGGTCGCCGCCGGTGTCGCGGCCGTGCTGCTGTGGTGGGGCGGCGGCAGCGTACCGCCGACTCCGCCGGGGCTGCCCGACCCGGACCCGACTGCGGCCTGGCTGCTGCCGGCCGCCCGGCTCGGCATGCAGATCAGCGCGGTGGCCACCGTGGGGCTGCTGGTGGCGGTCACCGTGCTGTCGCCGCGCGACGACGGCGGTCGGCTCTCCGCACTGGGCTACCGCCGGCTGCGGGCCGCCGCCTGGACCGCCGCCGCCTGGGCGGTGTCCGCCGGTGTCGCGGTCTGCTACACGCTCGTCGACCTGTTCGGGCTGCCCGCCGCGCAGGTGCTGTCGGTCCGCGCGGTGCTGAACTTCGTCCGTACCGTGCCGCTGGGCCAGTCCCTCGCGCTCAGCGGAGCCCTGGCGCTGGTCGCGGCCGTCGTCGCGGCCCGCAGCCTGCGTCCGTCCGGGGCGGTGGTGGCGCTGCTCGCCGCCCTGGCCGCGGTGGTGCCGCCGGTCTTCACCGGGCACGCCGCGTCGGCCAGCAACCACCAGTTGGCCGTCTCGGGCCTGCTGCTGCACGTGCTGCCGGTCACCGTCTGGGCCGGTGGCCTGCTCGCCCTGGCGGTCACCGCCCGGGGCGGCGCCGCCGACCTCGCGGTCGCGGTGCGCCGGTTCTCCCCGCTGGCGCTGGTCTGCCTGGTCGCGGTCGGTGTGTCCGGTCTGCTGTCGGCGAGCGTACGACTCATCGGCCCGGCCGACCTGACCGGCACCGGGTACGGGCGGCTGGTGCTGGTCAAGACCGCCCTGCTGGCCGTGATCGCCGTGCTCGGGCAGTGGCACCGGCGGTACACGATGCCGGCCCTGGTCGCCGGTCGGCGACGCCCGTTCGTGCGGGTCGCGGTCGTGGAGACGCTGCTGTTCGGGGCGGCCGTCGGTGCCGCGGTGGCCCTGTCGCGTACCCCGGTGCCGGCCGTCGGTGCCGACGAGGACGTGGCGACCGCCCTGCTCGGCTTCCCGATGCCGCCGCCGTTGAGCGTGACCACGGTGGCCCGGCTCTGGCTGCCGGAACCGCTGGTCATCGCCGCCACCCTGGGCGCGGCCGGGCTCTACCTCGCCGGGGTGTGGCGGCTACGGCGGCGCGGCGACGCCTGGCCCGCCGCCCGTACCGCGTTCTGGCTGCTCGGCTGCGTGGTGATCGTCGTCGCCACCTCCAGCGGCCTGGCCCGGTACGGCCCGGTGCTGTTCGCCGTGCACATGGTGCAGCACCTGCTGCTGATGATGGTCGCGCCGATCCTGCTGGTCCTGGCCGGGCCGGTCACCCTCGGGCTGCGGGCGCTGAGACCGGCCACCGACCCGCGTTGGCCGGGCCCCCGGGAGTGGCTCCAGGCGGGCCTGCACTCCCGGGCCTCCCGCGTGCTGACCCACCCGGTGGTGGCGCTCGTCGTCTACGTGGCCAGCCTCTACGTGCTGTACTTCACCGACCTGTACGAGCTGGCGGTGCGCTCGCACGCCGCCCACCTGGCGATGGTCGGGCACTTCCTCGCCGTCGGATACCTCTTCTTCTGGGCGGTCATCGGGGTCGACCCGGCACCACGCCGCGTGCCGTACCCGCTGAAGATGGTCCTGGTGCTGATCAGCATGGTGCTGCACGCCTTCCTCGGCGTCGCGCTCATGCAGTCCTCGACGGTGCTGGCCGCCGACTGGTGGATCGTGCTGGACCGGCCGTGGGGTCCGACACCGCTGGCCGACCAGCAGGCCGCCGGAGGTATCGCCTGGTCCTTCGGCGAGCTGCCCACGGTGATCGTGATGGGTGCGCTGATGTACCAGTGGATCCAGGCCGACCGGCGCGAGGCCCGTCGCCGCGATCGGGCCGCCGACCGCGCCGAGGCCGAGGGACGCGAGGACCCGGAGCTCGCCGCCTACAACCGGATGCTCGCCGAGCTGGCCGAACGCGACCGCCGGGTACGTCGATGAGTTTCCGTCCAGCCTGCTCTCAGCAACCTGCCAGCCGACCGGTGCAGCATTGGCTGCTCCCACAGAGAAGGTTGACGCCCGCATGACGAGGAACCTGCGACTGACGTTGGCGATGATCCTGGTGGTGATCCTCGTCATGATCGGCCTGACCGCGATCAACCGGAACGCCGGCTCGCGGGCCAGCGGCGAACCGGTCGACCCGGCCGTGCTGGTACGCGACGACAGCCACCGGCTCTCCACCGCCACCGACGGCAAGGTCACCCTGGTCGAGTTCCTCGACTTCGAGTGCGAGGCGTGCGGCGCGGTCTACCCGGCGGTCAGCGAACTCCTGGACACCTACCAGGACCGGATCACCTTCGTCGTGCGGTACTTCCCGATCCCCAGCCACCCCAACGCCGAGTTGGCCGCCCGGGCCGCCCAGTCCGCCGCCAACCAGGGCAAGTTCGCCGAGATGTACACCGTGCTGTTCGAGAACCAGGAGGCGTGGGGGCACCAGCGGACCCCGCAGACCGAGGCGTTCGTCGGGTACGCGCGCACCCTCGGTCTGGACGTCGACCGCTTCCAGCGTGACCTCGACGACCCGGCCACCGCCGAGCGGGTGGCCCGGGACCGGGCCGACGGCGAGACCGCTGGGGTGCAGGGCACCCCGACGTTCTTCCTCAACGGTCGGCAGTTGACCGACGTGCGTACCCAGGCGGACATGATCGCCGCCATCGACGCCGCGCTCGCCGGATGAGCGCCGACCCGGCCTGCCGGGCGGCGGACACCGACGCGCCGGAGGCGGGCTTCCTCGCCCGGGTCACCGCGTGGGTGCTCGCCGTCGGCGGCGCCGTCGGCCTGCTCGCGGCGGCCACCCTCACCGTCGAGAAGATCAACCTGCTGAGCGATCCGGACTACGTGCCGTCGTGCAGCATCAACCCGATCCTGTCCTGCGGTTCGGTGATGACCACCCCGCAGGCCGCCGTCTTCGGCTTTCCCAACCCGCTGCTCGGTATCGCCGGTTTCGCGGTGGTCGCCACCATCGGCGTCGTGCTGCTCGCCGGGGTGCGGCTGCCCGGCTGGATCTGGGCCGGTCTCCAGGCCGGGGCCACCTTCGGCGTGATCTTCGTGCATTGGCTGATCTATCAGAGCCTGTACGTCATCGGCGCGCTCTGCCCGTACTGCATGGTGGTCTGGGTGGTGATGATCGCGATCTTCGTCTATGCCACGCTGCACAACCTGCGCCGGGTGCCGCCGTCGTCGCCGCTGGCCCGGCTGGCCGGACTCGCCGGTTATCACAGCTTCATCCTGGTCGCGTGGTACACGGTGATCCTGCTGGCGGTGCTGGTGCGCTTCTGGGACTACTGGTCGACCCTGCTCTGACCTCGGCCGCGCCACCGGGTCGACGGTGGCGCGGCACCGGCCGCGAGCGTTACGGCGCGGGGACGACCTCCTGCCCGAGCGGCCAGATCGCCGCCGGCACCAGCTTGAAGTTGGCCACCCCGAAGGGGATCCCGATGATGGTCAGGCAGAGGCTCACCCCGGCGACGATGTGCGACAGCGCGAGCCACCAACCGGCCAGGACGACCCAGATGACATTGGCGACGCCGGAGGCCACCCCGACACCCGGCTTGGGCACCAGGGTCCGGCCGAACGGCCACAGCGAGTACGACGCCAATCGCAGCGACGCGACGCCGAACGGGATGGTGACGACGAGCACGAAGCAGATCAGGGCCGCGATGCCGTATCCGATCGCCAGCACGATCCCGCCGCCGAAGATGAGCCACAACACGTTCAGCACGAATCGGATCATGATTCCATCATGACCGGTGGGTGCCACCGGCCGCGAAGGGCGGCCGGTGGCACCGTTGCTCAGCCGGTGACGCCGGTCACCGCCGTGCCGGACTTGGTGACGCGGTAGGTCGCCTGGGCACCGCTCCAGAAGTGGAAGGTGAGGGTGACCGGGGCGCCGTCGCGGACCTCGCCGAAGAAGGTGGAGGTCAGCGCGATCCGGTTGGCGGCGTAGTCGGGCGCGAAGGCGACGTCGAACTCCTTGTACGACGTCCAGTCGTGCGGGCCGGCGTTGCTGCCGTCGGCGTACTTCGCCTCCATGGTCGCGAGCTGGTCGCCCCGGAACTGGGTCGGGATCGTGAACGCGCTGGTCGTCCCGGTGGCGTTGGAGAGCACCGGCGGGTCGTACGTGACGATGTCGATCCGCCAGGGCACGCCGGTGGAGAACCGGGCGTGCAGGGTGGCGTTGACGCCGTACGCCCGGCTGCCGACCAGCCGGGTCAGCGCGCTCGCGGTCAGCGTGAGCTGGTTGCCGGAGACGGTGTAGTCGGTGCCCTGCGTCAGGTTGGTGGTGCCCTGCCGCAGGCCGGAGAAGGTGGTGCCGTTCAGGTTCAGCGTCAGCGACTTGGCGGTGACCGAGCCGGTACGCGGCACGTACACCTGGTCGGCGGAGGCGGTGCCGGAGCGGGTCGTCCAGCTCGACTTGATCTGGGCGAACAGCTCGGCGTCCTTCCACTGGAAGGCGACCCGGTCGAAGTGCTGGCCGTTGTCCCAGAGTTGGGTGGTGAGCCGCTTGGTGCGGGCGTAGTGCCCGAGGAACTCGAAGAACTTGAGCTTCTCGCCCTGCTGCACGGTGCCGGTGTGCCGGTCGAAGCCGAGCAGCCCGTACTCGCCGATGACGACCGGGATGTTCCGGGCGACGAAGGCGTTGTGCACCCGGTCGAACCGGTCGACGAGGTCCTGCTGGGTGACCGCGTCGAACCGGGTGCCGCCGGCGACGTTCACGCTGAACGGCCAGTAGCCGTAGAAGTGCACGGTGGCGATCAGGTTGCGGTCGCCCAGCTGGGTGAAGGTGCTCACCAGTTCGTCGATGCGGGGCTGGTCGGAGGAGGTGTGCAGAGTCGGCAGCACCAGCATCCGGGTGGCGTTGTTGCCCCCGGAGGCGCGCACGATCCGGTGGAAAGAGGTGTTCAGCTCGTGCAGGAGCTGGGCGTTCTGGGCGTCGCCGGAGCTGTTGGCGAACTGCGGCTCGTTGACGCTCTCGAAGTGCAGTTTCGGCGAGGCGTCCCGGAACGCGGCGGCGATCTGGGTCCAGAGCGCGTTGTAGCGGTTGAGGACGGTGGTCCGGTTGGTCGGCATCTCGTGGATCCACTGCCACGAGTCGTGGTGAATGTTGATCATCACGTAGAAGCCGTCGTCCAGCGCCCAGCCGACGACCTCCTTGATCCGGTTCAACCAGGCCGCGTCGATGGTGTACGTGGGTGCTGCGCCGTGCCGGTTGCTCCAGGTGACCGGGATGCGGATGCTGTTGAAGCCCTGGGCCCGGATGGCGTCGAGCTGCGCCGGGGTAACCCGGGGGTTGCCCCAGGCGGTCTCGTCGGCACCGACCGAGTCGAAGGTGTTGCCGAGGTTCCAGCCGGGCTGCATCGCGGCCACGTACGCCATCGGGTCACCGGCCGGCGGCGGGGTGGTCGGCGGAGGCGTGGTGGGGGGTGGGGTGGTCGGCGGCGGGGTGGTCGGGCCGACGCTCCCGGTGCAGGTGACCCCGTTGAGGGCGAACGAGGTCGGCGCGGTGTTGCTGGTGCCGGTGTAGGTGCCGTTGAAGCCGAAGGAGACGCTCTGGTTGGTGCCCAGGGCGGCGTTGTAGCCGACGTTGGTGGCCGTCACGTCGTTGCCGGCGGAGGTGACGGTGGCGTTCCATGCCTGCGTCACCCGCTGGCCGGAGGGGAACGTCCAGGTCAGCCGCCAGCCGTTGACCGGGTCGCCGAGGTTGGTCAGGTCGACGTTGGCGGTGAAGCCGCCGGGCCACTGGCTGGGGGCGGAGTAGACCACCCGGCATCCCGCGGCGGCGTGCGCGGCGCCCGCGTTGACCAGGCCGATGCCGGCCAGTAAGACGGCTATCCCGCTGGTGACCAGGCCGAACCGCCATCGTGTCCTGCGTAGTGTGCCTCTCAGCCCGGCCATGACGCTCCTCGGTGTGGTGATGGTGTCGACGGGTGCTGGCCGAGCGCCGCCGGGACCACCGGAAACGTCCGGCCGGCTCGCACCATAAGTTGGGATCAACAACTTTGTCAATCGACCGAGGCTGATATTCCCGCGCGCCTGACCGGCCCGCGTGCGCGTCACAGCCGCCCGGCCACCGTCCGGGCCGCGTCGGTGAGGCGCGGGGCGTACCCGGCCGGGTCGTCCAGCCGGACCAGCCGGACGGCCACCCAGGTCCCGGAGACGCTGACGAAGACCGCCCCCTCCTCCAGGTACGCCTCGTCGCCGATCCCGGTGAGCGTCTCGAACTCGTGATCGAGATCCCGGTCGACGTCGAGGATCTTCTTCGCCCCGTCGCCGACGAAGACCTCCACCTGGGCCAACGGCCCCGAGACCGGCCCGGTGTACGTGCAGGTGTCCCGCACCGGCACCGGGTCCTCCAACGGCGTACCGGCCAACTTCTCGGCCTCCGCCTTGGTCACCAGCGCGCAGGCGTCGACCTCGGGCGCGTCCGGCGGCGCGGGCGTCTCGCTCGACGGCTCCGGCTCCGGCGCCCCGGTCGGCGCTGGTGGTGGCGGTGCCGCCGCCGGCTCGACGGCCCCGCCGCACGCGGCGAGCACGGCCGTCACGACCGCCGTCACGGTGAGCCGGGCGGCGGTGGACAGGTGCCTCATCGTCGTCTCCCTCCGCGTCACCGGGGCAGGGCGTCGAGCAGCCGACGCAACGCCTGCTCGTATCCGTCGGGCCGGGCACCGAGGCGGGCGAAGCTGCTCAGCGTCACGGTGTAACTGCCTCCGTCGCCGACCACCACCGCCTCGGCGCCGATGTCCTTCACCGCCAGGTAGCCCTTCGCGCCGTCGCCGATCTCCGTCACCGTGGTGTAGATCTGCCCGGCCTGCTGGCGTTGGTAGTCGTAGGTGCTCTCGCCGGCCAACCGCGAGGCGGTGGTCACGGTGAGCTGGGCGACCCCGTTGCCGTCGCCGAAGCTGCAGGTGCCCTGGTCCACCATGGGCTGACCGACGAACTCGGAGATCTGCGCCGCGTCGAACGGGCAGGGCGGGCGTGCCGTGTCGGCCTCGTCGACGGGTAGGTCGAGGTCGGTGTCCACATCCGCGCCGGCCCCCGTGTCCGGCGCCGGTGGAGCCTCGGTACCGCCGCCGCTGCATCCGGTGAACGCGAGCACCGCCACGCAGAGCGCGGGCATGATCTTTCGCCGCACGTGTCCTGCTCCCTTCGTCGGCCGACCGCCGGGTGACGTCTCGACGCTACGGTCGGCGGGCCGGGAAGGAATCCGGTGTTTCCCTAGCTATCGACGCCCGCCGCCCCCCGGGGTGCCGGTCGTGGTCCGCGCGAGTGCGGCGCCGAGCTCGGCGCGGCGGGAGATGCCCAGCTTGCGATAGACCCGGGAGAGATTCGTCTCGACCGTCTTCGGGCTGACGAACAGCTCGTCGGCGATGGCCCGGCTGGTCCGCCCCAAGGCGGCGAGCCGGGCCACGCGTTCCTCGGTCGCGGTGAGGTCCGACGGCGCGGGCGGGCGGCCACCGAGCCGGGCGGCCTCGGCCCGGGCCCGCTCCGCGAACGCCGCCGCCCCGAGCGCGTCGAACTCGGCCGCCGCGGCCTGCAACGCCTCCCGGGCCTGCCGCTTGCGGCGCGACCGGCGGTGCACCACCCCGGCGACCAGCAGACACCGGGCGCGGTCCAGCGGCAGGACGTCGGGCGGCACCGCGACCCGCGCGGCGTCGATCTCCGCCAGCGCGGCCGACGGGTCGACTCCGTCGGCACTGTCCACCAGGGCCCGGCTGCGCGCCAACCCGAGCAGCGTCCAGGGGCGCGGCAGCCGCTGGTGCCGCTGCGCCAGCCGCGCCAGCGTCGCCCGCGCGGTGACCAGGTCACCGATCCCGACGCACGCCTCGATCCAGTCCGGCTCGAAGCGTTGGGCCAGCGGCTCGGCCAGGCCCATCCGGTCGAACATCGCGGCGAGCCGCCGGTAACCGGCGGCGGCGTCGGACATCCGTCCGGCACTGAGCGCGACGAACGCATCCAGGTGCAGGTGGATGCGGCGGCACCAGTCGTCGTCGAGTTCATCGCCCAGCCGGGTACCCGCCTGCGCCGTCCGGGCCGCCGCGTCGAGCCGGCCGCGCAGCGCGTCGAGCAGCGCGGCCAGCCAGGTCTCGGCGGTGAGTTCGGTGCCCAGCAACTCGCCGAGCTCACGGGCCGCCGCGATGTGCCGCTCGGCCGCCGCCCAGCGACCGGCCAGCAGTTCGGTCTCGCCGAGGTGCTTGAGCAGGTCGTACTGGGACGGCTCATCGCCGCGGGCGGCGGCCCGGTCCAGCAGCCCGGTCAGGCGTTGCCGGGCCTGGGCCGGATCGTCGATACTCTTCCACCAGATCGCCGGGATCGTGGCGGCCAGCCAGGACGGCTCCGCGCCCTCCATGGCCAGCGCCCGGTCGAGCAGTTCGATGCGGGGCGACTCACCGGCGCGTACCTCGTTGAAGAAGAGGTTCATCAGTGCGGCGGCCAGCAGCGCAGGGTCGCCGCCGGGCCCGGTGAGCAGCCCGACCGCCGCCTCGGCGTGCGTCCGGGCCGGATCGGGCAGGTCGACGAAGAGCGCCAGGTGGGCGTGGATCCGGCCGGCCAGGGGAGTGTCGGGTCGGGTCGCGGTGAGCGCCCGCGCGGCGGCCTCGACGGCGGTGCCGCCCGGCTCGTCCGCGCTCCACGCCACCTCGGCGCGGAGCAGCAACGCCTCGGCGCGGACGTCGCCGGTGAACCTGTCGGCCGCCGCCTCGGCGGCGAGCCGGGCGCCCGGATGGTCGCCGCAGTCGAACCGGCACCGGGCCGCCGCGAGTCGCCGTCGGCCCTGGCTGTCCGGGTCGTCCGCCGGGGTGAGCCGCGCCGAGGACTCGTAGAGGGTCGCGGCGGCCTCCGGCGCCCCGCGCGCGTGCTGCCGCGCCGCGGCCGCCGCCAGGGCGTCGGCCACCACCGGGTCGGCCGTGGTGGCGCAGAGCGCCAGGTGCCGGACCCGCTCGTCCGGGTCGGCCACCGCCTCGGCCAGCCGGCGGTGCAGAGCCCGCCGTACGCCGGGCGGGATGCCGGCGCGGACCGCCGCCGCATACACCGGGTGGCTGAACTCGACCCGCTGCGGCGTCACCACCAGCAGCCCCGCCTCCTCGGCGGCGTCGAACGCGCCGGGACCGACCCCGGCCGCCGTCAGATCCCCGAGCACCGGTACGCCGAGCAGGGCGGCCAACCGCACCGCGTCCCGGCAGCGGGCCGGCAACCCGGCCAGGACCTCGCCGAGGAGGTGGTGCATGGAGGCGGTCACCGGCAGGTCCTGTCCCGGCTCGGGAGGCTGCGGCAGGCGCTGCACCGCACGGGCGACCTCGATGGCGACCAGCGGGTTGCCGGCCGCCTCGCGGGCGATCCGGGCGAGCAGCGGGCGGCTCAGCGGGGCACCGATCCGGTCCCGCAGCACGTGGTGCAGCGCGGCCACGTCGAGCGGGGTCAGGGTCAGCCGGGTCAGCCGGCGGGGGCCGGTGTCGAGCCCGAGTGGCGCGGACCGGGGCGCCGGCCCGGACGGGGTGCGGCAACTCACCAGCGTGGCCGGCACCGGGTCGAGCCGGCGCAGCGCGAACCGCAGCGCCCGTTCGCTCGGCCGGTCCAACCAGGGCGCGTCGTCGACCGCGACCAGCAGCGGCCGGCCGGCGGCGAGCGCCGCCTCCAGCAACGTCCGGGTCGCCGCGCCGACCCCCCGTTCGTCGAACGTCTCGTCGCTGTCGCCGGTGAGCAGCACCACCTCGGCGGCGACCCGCTGGGGACGGGGCAGGTCGACCACCAGGTCCGCCAGCGGGCGGAGCAGGTCGGCGAGAGCGGCGTACGGCAGGTCGGTCTCGCACTCGGTCGGCGCGCAGGCGAGGACCGACCAGCCGGCCCGGCTCGCCTCGGCGACCAGGGCCCGCAGCAGGGTCGTCTTGCCGATCCCGGCCGGGCCTTCCAACAGCACCGGGCCGGGCTCGCCCAGCGCGCGCCAGGCCAGGTCGAACAGGGCGTCCCGGCCGACGAGCGAACGCGGCATGTGGCGATTCTGGCACCGGCCGGAGTCGATGGGCATCAGGCGGTCGGCGCGCCGTGGCGGTCGGTCGGCCGGGTCTCCTCAGGCGTGCAGTCAGCAGACAGGAATCCCACTGATGGCATCTACATAGGAAGGGATTCCACAGATTCCTCGTCGTGTATGCGTCGCGTCGGCTGGTGGTCGATCGTTGCCGAAGACGGGAGCTTTCGTACCCGTGATCATGCCAAGAGTGCCGAGGAAGCGGTCGCCACTCGACGTACGGGTGAGAGAGGTGGACGTTGGAGGGTAGGGATCCGACTGACATCGTCCGCCGGGCGACGGCTGAAGCGCTTCGGCGGATCGCCGGGGAGACGATCCTGACTGGCATCGTGGGCAGCCGACTGGGGGCACTGGGGGACGGCCTCCGGGACGTACTGCGTTCGGCGCTGGTGACGCAGCGGGTGGCGGCGCCGCGGCGACTGATCGGGCTGTGTCGGGAAATCGACCTCGGGCCCGACGCGTTCGACCTGCTGGGACATCATCTGCTGGGGGCGCTGGTCGGGCACCGGCCCGGCCCGGACGCACTGGTACGCACCGGCGGTGCGCTGGGGTTGGCGCGGCGGGAACTGTTCGCCCCCCGCCGAACGGAGCCGGACGACCCGGTCCGGACGGTCCGTCCGCACACCGGGCGCGGCAACAGCGCGAGCGCCCGCTACCGCTCGACGAGACCGCCGGAGCACCTGCCCTCGCCGCCGGCCTGGACCTGCACGGGATGCGGCCAGGAATGGCCGTGCGCGGTCAAGCAGAGCCAGTTGCTGGCGGAGTTCGGGGGAGCGCGGGCCGCGCTCGCGGTCTATCTCGGGTCGTGCCTGCTCGCCGCCGCCCGGGACCTGCCCGGGTTACCGCTGGACCACGCCCGAAACCGGTTCCTCGGCTGGTTGCCGCGCCGACCGTGCTGAGCCCGGTCACCGGTCGGGCCGGTGCGGGGACAGTCCCGCACCGGCCCGACCGGGTCTCTCAGCGCACGGTGGGCTCGGGCGCGGTGCCGTTGGCCGCGGCGACCGGGTGCCCGGCTTCGTCCTCGGTGGCCGGCGGGCCGGCGAACCAGTCGATACCGGCCTTCCCGCCGGCCGCGACGACCGCCGCCGCCCGCGCCACCGGGTCCGTCAGCGACGCCGGGTCGGTCAACGCCGCCGAAGCGGACTGCGCCAGCCCGTGGCCGGAGCGGCCGGCGTCCGGACCACCGCCGGAGGCGACGCCCCCGGAGCCCGCCGGGGCGACAGCGCCGTCCGGGCCACGGGAAATACCCGTTGCGCCACCGCTGCCCTCCGCGTCGCCGGAGGCGGTGCCCGCCGCGCCGTTCTCGGCACGGGCACCGTCCGAACCCGGGCCCGAACGAAGGGCGTCCGCGCCGGAACGGAGAGCGTCCGGGCTCGATGCGGCGCCGTTGACCACCGACCGCTCCGGACCGCCGCGCTCGGCACCGGCCGCCTCGGTGCGCGCGTCGCCGTCGGCAGTGGGCTGGTGCGCGCCGGTCGCCGGGGCCGGCTCGCCGTTGACCCGGGCGGCCGGGCGGGCGCCCACCATCGGATACTCGGCGGTCTCGGTGCCGCCGGCCGCCGCGGCCATCACCGCCGCCGCCGCCAGGTCGGCGACCCGCTTGGCCTCCCGCTGCACCCGGGCACGGGTCTCCTTGGCGTGCCGCTCGGCCGCCTCGACGGCCCGGCGCACCTCGTCCAGCCGCTGGCTCTCCGCCGCGAGGTCGCGGCCGGTCTCCTCCAACTGCCGGCGCAGCCGGGTCAGCTCGGCGTCGGTGGCGTCCTTGTCCCGCCGGGTCTCGTCGAGCTGCCGGCGGGCGCCGTCCAACTCCTCCTGCAACCGGGCCAGCGCCTCCTGCTGCTCACCGACCTGGAGCTGGACGGTGTGCAACTGCTCCTCGGCGGCGGCGGCCTGCTCGTCGCTGAACTTGCGGGTCTCGGCCGCCTGCTCGTCGGCGCGCTTGCGGATCTCGGCGGAGTACTGCTGCGCGTCCGCGATCATCGAGCTGACCCGCTGCTCGGCGGCGGAACGCTGGGCGGCCAACTCGCGCTCGACCGAGGCCCGCTGCTCGGCCAGGTCCTCCTCGGCGTTGGACCGCCGCTCCGCGAGTTCCTCCTCCACCGTGGTCCGCCACTGGGCCAGCTCCTGCTGGCTCTTGGTCCGGGCCGCCTGGATCTCCTGGTGGATCTGGGTACGCGCGGACGTGGTCAGCGCCTCGGCCGCCGAGCGGGCCTGCTCGACCTGCTGGCGGCACTGCTCGCCGATGCGCTGCGCCTCCTGCTGGGCGCGCTCGTGTGCGGCCTCACCCTCGGCCCGCAGCTTCTCGGCGCGTTCGCGGATCTCGGCCAGCTCCGCCTCGGCCGTGGTGCGCTTCTCCTCGTACGTCTTCTCGTGCTCGGCCCGTCGGGTGGCCAGCTCCTCGTCGAGGTCGGCCAGCGCCTTGACGGTCCGCTCGCGCGCGTTGGCGAGCGTCTTCTCGGCCTCCGCCTGGAGCTTGGTGGCCCGCTGGGTGTGGGTGTCCACGATGGCCGTCGCCTGCTTCTCGGCCAGGTCCAGGATCTGGTCGACCATCGGACCCAGCTCACGGAAGGACGCCCGGTCCATCTGGGTCGGCCGCTGGCGCAGCTCGGTCACCTCGACCTGGAACGCCTGGAGCTTGCCGGTCAGGTCCCGCACGTGCGTCGTGGCCCGGTCCCGGTCGGCGGCGACCGCGGCGATGCGGGCGTCGGCCTGTTCGACGTAGCGGTCGACCTGCCGTTTGTCGTACCCCCGCAGGGTGACCTCGAAGTTCGGCCGCGAGGCCAGGTCGTCGCGGGCTGCGAACGGTTCCTCGCCGATGGACATGCCCCATCCTCCGTACGATCGCGAGCGCCACACCGGCCGCCCGGCTGCGATGACGCGCAACGCTACCGCTGCTCGCGTTCGTCTGTCGTCCCACCCCGGTACCGATTCCGCACCGGCTGACGGGGTGACCACGGTCCTCGACCGCGCGGGCGGTCGACGGGGTGTCCGAGTGGCCTGTTCCGGCGGTACCGCACCCGAGTCTCATCGAGTCGCGTCGACTCGGTCCGTAGCGCTGACCGATGTCGGGGACCCCATCTTGACAGCTAGTTAGGTTAGGTTAGCCTAACCGCATGTCGAGCGTACTGGCGCCGGACGGCGTCGAGCAGAGCCTGCGTGGAGCCGACCTCCACCTGGGCTACCACGGCACGCCGGTGGTGCACGGTGCCGGGATCACGCTCCGTCCCGGTGCGGTCACGGCCCTGGTCGGGCCGAACGGCAGCGGTAAGTCCACCCTGTTGCGGGCGCTGGCCCGACTGCACCCGATCGACAGTGGCACGGTGCTCTTCGCCGACGGTTCCGCCGCCGCCGGCCTGCCCGCGAAGGAGTACGCCCGCCGGGTGACCCTGCTCGCACAGAGCCGCCCGGTCCCCAACGGGGTCACTGTCCGTGACGTGGTCGGCTACGGCCGGCACCCGTACCGGGGGCGCTGGCGCGCCGACGACCCGGACGGTCCCGCCGCGATCGGCCGTGCGATGGAGGTCACCGGGGTCACCGCGATGGCCGACCGGCCGGTGGACGAACTGTCCGGCGGCGAGTTGCAGCGGGTCTGGCTGGCCACCTGCCTGGCCCAGGACACCCCGGTGCTGCTGCTCGACGAGCCGACCACCTTCCTCGACCTGCGCTACCAGGTCGAGATCCTCGACCTGATGCGTGACCTCGCCGACGACCACGGTGTCGCGGTCGGCGTGGTGCTGCACGACCTGAACCAGGCCGCCGCGGTGGCCGACGAGGTGGTGCTGCTGCACAGCGGCCGGGTCCGGGCCACCGGCACCCCGGCCGAGGTCTTCACCGAGCACGACCTGACCGAGACCTACGGGATCCGGATCGAGGTCGTCGTCGACCCGCTCAGCGGTCTGGTCACCACCCGCCCGGTGGGCCGCCACCTCACCCGCATCCCGGTCTGATCCCGGACCGGCCCGTACCACCCATCCCGAGAAAGAACATCATGTCCCGTACCCGTGTCACGGCCCTGGTCGCCGCCGCCACCGCTCTGGTGCTGGCCGCCTGCGGCACCACCGAGAACGCCTCCGCACCCGACTCCACCCCCTCCGCCGCCGGCGGACCGGTCACCCTGACCGACAGCCGGGGCAAGGAGATCAAGCTCGACAAGCCCGCCACCAAGGTCGTCGGCCTGGAGTGGGGCGAGGTCGAGATGCTCGTCAGCCTCGGTGTCATGCCGGTCGGTGTCGCCGACCCCAAGGGCTACGCCACCTGGGTCACCGCCGCCAAGCTCGACGCGGGCGTCAAGGACGTCGGCACCCGGGGTGAACCGAGCGTGGACTCCATCGTCGCGCTGGAGCCGGACCTCGTGGTGATGACGGACGATCGCGGTGCCGGCACGATCGCGCAGCTGGAGAAGTACGTCCCGGTGGTCGTCACCAAGGGCAGCGACGCCACGGACAACATCGGCCGGATGCGCGCCGACGTGAACATGATCGCCGCCGCGGTCGGCAGGACCGCCGAGGCGGAGAAGCTGCTCGCCGACTTCGACACCGCGATCGCCGACGGCAAGAAGAAGATCGCCGACGCCGGAGCCGCCGGTAAGCCGTTCGCCATCGCCGACGGCTGGAAGGAAGGCAGCACGGTCAGCATCCGGATGTTCGGCCAGGGCGCGCTCGTCTCCCAGATCGGCATCCAGCTCGGCCTCACCAACGCCTGGCAGGGTGAGGTCGACGAGGCATGGGGCCTGGGCCAGACCGACGTCGAGGGCATGACCGTGCTCAAGAGCCCGGACCTGCACTTCTTCTACAACGCCTCGGACGGCGACGACGTCTTCGCCGACGGCCTCGCCGACAACGCCATCTGGAAGGCGCTGCCCTTCGTCCAGCAGGGCAACCTGCACCGGATGCCGGACGGGATCTGGACCTTCGGCGGGCCGCTCTCCGGCAAGCAGTACATCGACCAGTTCGTCAACACCTACGCGGTGTGACCACGCTGTCCGCACCCCCGCGTTCGGAGCCGGCCCTCGGGCCGGCTCCGGCCGGGCGCGTCTCGGCTCCACGCGTCGTCGGGGCCTTCCTCGCCGCCATCGCGTTGCTGCTGGTGGTCGCCGGTGTCCACCTCACCCAGGGCACCTCCGCCGTCGGCGCGCTCGACCTGCTGCGGCTGCTCACCGGCGGCGACGACGAGACGGTTCGGGTCCTGGTCGCCTCCCGGGTGCCCCGGCTGCTCGCCGGGCTGGCCATCGGCGTCGCCCTCGGCTTCGCCGGCGCGGCCCTCCAGTCGATCGCCCGCAACCCGCTGGCCTCGCCGGACACGCTCGCCGTCAACGCGGGCGCCCACCTGGCCATCGTCTCGGTCTCCGCGTTCGGCATCGCGCTGCCCGCGCTGCCCGCCGGTGGCCTCGCCTTCTGCGGCGGGCTCGCCGCGGCCGGCCTGGTGATGGCGATGTCCTCCGGCGGGCAGGCCGGCACCACCCGGCTGATCCTCGCCGGTTCGGCCACCGCCCTGGCGCTCAGCTCGGTGACCATGCTGCTGCTCCTGCTCTTCGAGCAGGCCACCATCGGCCTGTTCGCCTGGGGCAACGGCTCCCTGGTGCAGAGCGATCTGAACGCGCTCACCCAGCTCGCCCCGGTGCTCGGCATCGCCGTCGTGGCACTGATGCTGCTCGGGCACCGCCTCGACATCCTCGCCCTCGGCGACGACACCGCCACCGTGCTCGGCCTCGACGTACGCCGTACCCGGCTGATCGTCACGGTGCTGGCCGTGCTGCTCGCCGCCTCGGCGGTGACCCTCACCGGGCCGGTCGGATTCGTCGGCCTCTGCGCGCCGGTGATCGTCCGGCTGCTCGGCTCGGTGGTGCCCGGCGTGCACCGGCACCGGGTGCTGCTGCCGCTCTCCGGCATCGCTGGAGTGATCATCGTGCTCGGCTCCGACGTGCTGCTGCGGGCCGTCATGGGCGGCCAGGCCGGGGTGGACATCCCCACCGGCGTGGTGACCACCCTGCTCGGCGCTGCCGTGTTGATCTGGCTGGCCCGACGGCACCGCGACGCCGGACCGACCCGTCGCCCGCCGGGCGGTCACGCGGCCGTACGCTCCGCCGCCTTCCACCGCACGGTGCTCGTCGTGGCGGCCACCGTCACCGGCGCGGCGGTGCTGCTCGGCATGCTGTTCGGGGACACCTGGGTGCTGTTCGGCGACATCGTCAACTGGATCAACGGCAACACCGGTCCGGCGTACACGTTCGTGCTGGACCAGCGCTGGCCCCGGGTCGCCGCGGCGATGCTGGCCGGCGCGGCACTGGCCGTGGCCGGCACCACCGTGCAGGCGGTCTGCCGCAACCCGTTGGCCGAACCCGGCATCCTCGGCATCACCGCCGGCGCCGGCCTGGGCGCGGTCTCGCTGCTCACCTTCGTGCCGCTGGCCGGGGTGTGGGCCGTCTCCGGGGTGGCCGGGCTGGGCGCCATGCTCGCCTTCGCCCTGGTCTACGGCGCGGCGTGGCGCGGCGGGCTCAGCTCCGACCGGTTGGTCCTGATCGGCTTCGGCGCCTGGCAGGGCGGCATGGCGATGATCACCTTCATGATCGTGGCCTTCGACCCGTGGAACACCGGCAAGGCGCTCACCTGGCTCTCCGGCTCCACCTACGGGCGCACCGCCACGCAGGTGCTGCCGGTGGCGATCGCGCTGCTGGTGCTCACCCCGGCGGTGGTCGCCGCCCGCCGCGAGCTGGACCTGATGACGTTGGACGACGACACCCCCCGGGTGCTCGGCGTCCGGCTGGAACGCACCCGGCTGATCGCGCTCGGCGCGGCGGCGCTGCTCACCTCGACCGCCGTCTCGGCCGTCGGTGTGATCGGCTTCGTCGGCCTGGTCGCCCCGCACGCGGCCCGCGCGCTCGTCGGCGGCCGGCACAGCCGGGTGCTCCCGGTCGCCGCACTGCTCGGCGCGGCTCTGGTCAGCCTCGCCGACACCCTCGGCCGCACCGTGATCGCCCCGGCACAGATCCCCGCCGGCCTGGTCACGGCCATGATCGGTACCCCGTACTTCGTCTGGCTGCTGTGGCGTTCCCGCGCCGCCGCGCCCCGATCCCGGTGACGCGTCGCCGCGCCACCGGTCCGCACCAGAGAGGCACCATGACCCACACCCTGCCGATCACGCCCTGGCGGCTGTTCGCCGTCGAGGTTCGCGCGGTACGCCGGCTCAGCCCCTCCTTCGTCCGGGTCACCTTCACCGGCCCGGACCTGGACCGCTTCGCCGACAACGGCTACGACCAGCGGATCAAGCTGGCGTTGCCGCTGCCCGGTCAGCGTGGGGCGGACCTGCCGCAGGGGCCGGACTGGTACGCGCAGTGGCGGGCTCTGCCGGAGCACCTGCGCAACCCGATCCGCACCTACACCGCGCGGGCGGTCCGGCCCCACCTCAACGAGGTGGACGTCGACCTGGTGCTGCACGGCGACTCCGGCCCGGCGACCCGGTGGGCGCGGCGGGTACGCCCCGGCGACGAGATCGCCATCGCCGGCCCGGACGCCGGATACGACGGCGACCAGGGTGGGCGGGAGTTCCGGCCGCCGTCGACCGGTCGTCTGCTGCTCGCCGGGGACGAGACAGCGGTGCCGGCGATCGGCGGGATCTGCGAGCGGCTGCCGTCCGACGCCCGGGGCCGGGTGCTGCTGGAGGTGCCGTCGGCGGCGGACGTGCTGCCGTTGGTGGCGCCGCCCGGCGTCGAGGTGACCTGGCTGTCGCGCGACGGTGCGCCGCACGGTGCCCGGCTTGTCCCCGCCGTGGCCGCCGCCGCCGAGGAACTGCTGGCCCGGGCGCTGCCGGTCGGGGCCGGTGTGTCGGGGGCGTACGCGTCGGGCGGCCAGTTCGTCGACGACGTGGACGTGGACCGCGCGATCCTCTGGGAGGTGCCCGACGCCCTGCCGTCCGCGCCGCTGTACGCGTGGCTGGCGGGGGAGGCGGGTGTCATCCGTACCCTGCGCCGGCACCTGGTCGTCGAGTGCGGCCTGGACCGGCGTGCGGTGGCCTTCATGGGCTACTGGCGGCACGGCCGCGCCGACCCGTCGAGCTGAGCCCCGGCGGGTCAGGGCAGCGGGTGCGAGATGCCCCGGGCGTGGTCGGTCAGCGCCGCACCGACCACGGTGGCCTCCAGCGGCAGGATCTCCAGGCAGCGGCGGACCGCGATCGCCATCAGCGTGTTCGGCACCCGCATGGAGAGCGTGCAGTGCGGCACCCAGTGGCCCGGTCGGTAGTGCTCGACCAGCTCGATCCCGGCGGCGGTGAGCCGGTCGTGCACCAGCCGGTGGTGCGTCAGCAGCTCGGTGGTGGGTGCCGGGCCCAGCCAGAGCACCCGGCCGACGAACTGGCCGGCGTGCTGGAACGTCAGCCGCAGCGGTGCCGCCACGGTGGTGCCGGCCAGCGCCGCCGCCACCTGCTCCGGGTCGAGGCGCGGCGCGACCGCCAGCGAGACGTGCGGCCGGTGCCGCTGCTCCAGCAGGGACCGCAGGCTCTGCACCCCCTCGGCCTCCAGGGCGTCCCAGAGCACCCGGATCCGGCGGGTGGCGACGGTGTCCAGATAGAGTTCCAGCGCGGCGACCACATGATCACTGTAGGCGGGTCGCCCCTCACGGCACGATGACCGCCCGGCCCTCCAGCGTGCCGTCCTGCATCCGGCGGTACGCGTCCATCGCGTCGTCCAGGCCGAACGTGGTGATCTTCGGGCGGACCAGCCCCCGTGCCCCCAGGTCGAGCACCTCGATCAGTTCCGGCCGGCTGCCCCAGTACGTGGTCTGCACGCTGGCCTCGTAGGGGACGGTGAAGAAGCCCACGGTCAGCGAGCCACCGCCGATGCCGACGACGGTCAGGTCGCCGACCGTCCGCACCACCGAGACGGCGAGCTTCAGGGTGGGGTCCGCGCCGACGAAGTCGAGCACCACGTCGGCACCCCGGCCGCCGGTGAGCGTCCGGATCTCGTCGGCGGTCCCCGCGCCGGACCGCAGCGTCAGGTCTGCGCCGCACTCCTGCGCGAGCCGCAACGCCTCGTCCCGGGTGTCCACCGCGACGACCCGGGTCGCGGTGGTGGCCTTGAGGATCTGCACCCCCACGTGCCCCAGACCGCCGACGCCGATCACCACCGCCGTACTGCCCGGCACCAGCTTCGGCCAGGACCGGCGGATCGCGTGGTACGGCGTCAGTCCCGCGTCGGTCAACGGCGCCGCCTGCACCGGGTCCAGCCCGTCCGGCAGCGGCACCACGTGCCGGGCGGCCGGCACCAGCTCGTACTCGGCCATGCCGCCGTCCAGGCCCAGACCACCGCCGCCACCGGGCACCGGCGCGGCGGCCGGGTTCTCGCAGTAGTTGTCGGCGCCGACCCGGCAGCGGGCACACACGCCGCAGCCCCACGGCCCGTACACCGCGACCGGTTGGCCCACCTCCAACCCGGTCACCCCGGCACCGAGGGCGTGCACCCAGCCGGCGTTCTCGTGCCCCAGCACGAACGGCGGCCCCCACGGCAGCGTGCCCGAGTCGAAATCGTGCATCAGGTGCAGGTCGGAGTGGCAGGCCCCGGCGCCACCGATCTTCACCACCACCTGGCCGGGGCCGGGCGTCGGCTCGTCGATCTCGACCAGCTCCGGGTCGCTCTTCCAGGCGGGCAGCCTCAACGCGCGCATGTGTCGCCTCCTTCGTCCACCGGCTGCCTCCCCGGCGGACGCCGGGACAAACCCCGGGACGACCGTCGCGCCCCACCGGCTTGCCGATCGGTCCGTGCCGTCCTGACCGGACGCTCCGGTGCCCGCCGCGTCGGCGGCGGGCACCGGAGCGCGGTGCGGTACTCAGCCGTGCCAGGACCCTTCGGTGTGCATGCCGGTCGCCTCCTCCAGCGCGTTGTCCGGCAGGTCCTCGCCGGCCACGTCGTCCGGGAACGGTCGCCTCGGCGGCGCCGGGTCCGGTGGTGCGCCCGGTCCG
The DNA here is from genome assembly GCF_040296095.1 of Micromonospora sp. NPDC002389. NCBI lineage: Bacteria > Bacillati > Actinomycetota > Actinomycetes > Micromonosporales > Micromonosporaceae > Micromonospora > Micromonospora sp. NPDC002389. The sequence goes on along the minus strand of NZ_JBEOWP010000004.1, from coordinate 316,807 downwards.
GCCTCGGACGTACGGGTCGGCTCCACCGGCCCGAACCCGTGCCGGCCCTCGGGCCGCTGCGGTGCCCCGTCCGCCGCCCGCCGTTCGCCCCGCCGTCCCTCGGGCACCGCGGTCTCCTCGCTGCCCTCGTCCATCGGCGAGTGCTCGCCGGCACCCCACGGCGGATCGGCGTCGAAGCCGTCCGTGGTGCCCCAGGGTGCGACGCTCTCCGGTCCCCGGTCCTGCCTGTCCCTGTCGGTCATGGCCACCTCGCCTGTCGGTACGCCCGGCGGTCGCGGTCGGTACGCGCGTCGTGCCGGTCGGCCGTCAGCGGCCGTTCATGGCCATGTGCCGCCGGACCGCGTGCATGGCCGCCATCCCGCCGGCGCCCTTGCCCATCCGGCCCGGCGTATGGGCCAGACCGTTCGCCCGGCCGAGGATCCCGCGCAGCACCTGCCCGGGCTTCTGCTGCTCACCCATGTACGCGGTGACCACGATCAGCGCCCCGGTCAGCGCCGGGATGGCCCACTGGAGCATCTTCAACTGGCGCTGGCTGGCGGCCACGTGCGCCGGGGTCTGCCCGTTGGGCTCGGTCACGCCCTGCACCGACGGCGTACCGGCCTTGGCCAGACGCATGCCGAGCAGCCGGCTGTAGCCGGTCACCGCGAGCGCGCCGACGGTCAGCGCGGTCTTCACCGTGCTGGCCCGGCCGACGCCCCGCTGGGCGGCCATCCGCGGGCTCTCGGTGACCAGTTCACCGACCGCGCCGGCCAGGTGCGCGCCGATCGCGGCCGCGTTCACCGGCGTCCACCGGGTCCAGCCGGTCGAGGCCGTCGAAAGTCGTTTGGTCGAGTCGTCGATGCGGGCCGCGGCGCCGTTGACGCCGAACGCTCCCATCAGGGAGCCGCCGAACCAGGCCGCCAGGCCCAGGTCGTGCATCGAACGCAGTGCGGTGTGACTGTCAGACATCAGGTCCCCCTCCGCCGTGTCGGGCGCAGCGGCTTACCCCGGTCCGCACCGGCTAATCGCCGCAGACCCGACCCCGCCCGGCCACCGACGGCCAGCAACGGTGCGGCAGGGCGGCGACGGTCAGCGGCGCGGCGGAAGGGAGGCGGCGAAGTCGGCCACCCGCGTGGCCAGTGGCCCGGCGGCGCGTACCCAGGTGAAGTGGTCCAGGCGGGCGTCCGGCACCCGGTAGCGCTCGCGGGTCACCGGCGCCGCGGTGAGTTTGGCGCAGAGACGGTCCACGGTCGGGTGCGGAGTGTACTGGTCACCCTCGACGCTGACCGCCAGCACCGGCGTGCGGATCCGGCCCACGGCCGCCTCGGCGTCCATCCCGTCGAGGTCGGGGAACCGGCCGGTGCGGGCGGTGTGCGCCCAGTCGCGGATCACGCCCCGGGCCTGCCGGCCGCCGAACCCCCAGCCGGGCCAGACGCCGAGCAGCCGGGCGGTGACGCCGATGCCCTGGGTGTACGGCAGCACGCCGTAGCGACGCGGCCCGGCGAAGTCCCGCCAGTACGGGATGCCGACGGCCACCAGCGCCAGCCCGTCCACCTCCTGCTCGCCGTGCAGGGCCAGATGCAGCACGGCGGCCTGGCCACCCAGGGAGTGCCCGAGCAGCAGCGTGCGCCGCCCGTCCAGCCGCTCCTTGAGCACGTCCCGCACCGCACCGATGTCGGCGGCCAGCTCGGGGTAGCCGTAGCGGCAGGCGCGACTCGGTCGGGGCGTGCTCTCGCCGGTGCCGCGCAGGTCGGCCACGACGACGGCCAGCCCGGCGTCGCGCAGGGCGGCGGCGAACGGCCGGTAGTACCGGGCCCGGACGCCCATCGCCGGGGCGATCAGCACCACCGGGGCGCCGGTCACGCCCACCGGCTCCGGATAGACCTGGATGCCGAGGCGGGCCCCGTCGACCTGGACGTACTCCTGGAGGTATTCCACCGTTGCGCTCACCACGCCAGGCTACCGGCGAGTAGCCAACGGGGCGGGGCCGCCCCGACGCGCGGGTGGTCGCGTCGGGACGGCCCCTCGGGGTGACTCAGGAGACGCTGATCGAGCCGTTCGAGGCGCGTACGCAGGCCACCGAGCGAACGGCGGTGGTGGCCGCACCGGTCAGGCACTGGCCGAGCACCTGGTGTCCGGCGGCGTTCGGGTGCCACGACTCCTGGCAGGTCTGGAAGTAGGTCACGCAGGTGTTGGCGATCCGCTGGATGGCGATCTTGTCCTTGCCGGAGAGGCTGGTGACGAAGGTGCCGTTGGGCGGGTTGTCCTGCAACCGGATCGGAGTGGCCAGAGTGCCGGTCGGGCTGTTGGTCCGCTCGCAGAGCCGGGCGCCGTCGAAGGCCCGCTGCACGTTGAGGTAGACGAGGTCCGCGCCGGGGAACTCGGCGGCCAGCGTGCTCCGGGTGGAGCTGACGATGGTGCCGAGGCCCTGCGAGAACCGGTGCCCGGGAGCCAGGCTGGCGCGGTGGATCGGGCAGCCGGCCGCGTACCGCTCGGCACCCAGGGCCCGGAACTTGTCCCGGGTGTCGTCCCGGCTGTCCTCGGAGTGGTATCCGGCCTCCAACTCCAGCGGCAGCGGGTTGGTGTAGTCCTGCAACACCACCCGGTGCTGGCCGTCGGCGTCCACCTCGCGCAGCGTGGTCAGGATCTGCCGCACGGCCGCCGTGGTCTCGGCGGTGGCGGCGCTGAGCTGCGCCGGGGTCGCCAGGTCGGCGTCGGTGCACGGCTTCTGCTCCACCGGCCCGTTCAGGTACGCCCAGAACTCCCACCAGCCCGTCCACGCATCCGCGATGAACCGGTTGGCGCACTTCTCGGCGACCCCGCCGAAGGTGAAGGAGCTGTTGTTGGAGCCGAGGCCGATCAGCACCAGGTCGATGTCGTGGGTCTGGGCGACCGTCCGGAGCTGGTCGAGCTGCGCGGCGACCTGACGCCCGTTGGCGCGGGCCGACGAGGCGGCGGCGATGTCGTGCGGCTGGCCGCCGGAGCAGGCCAGGTTGAACCGGGCCTGGATGCCGGGCAGCGACGCCTGGTGCAGCGAGGCGTTGCCGGACCGGTGGCAGAAGAAGGCGTCACTGTTCGACGCTGTCCACCCCGGGAAGCCCCGCGCGACGCCGGTCGAGTCGACCACCGGCTGGTAGGCCCCGGCGCCTTCGCCGCTGATGAAGCTGTCGCCGAGGGCGACCGCCGCGGTGGGTAGAGCCGCCGCGGCGGGTGCGGACGCGGCGACGGAGGTGGTGACGGCCGCTGTGGCGATGGCCAGGGCCAACGCGGCGGTACGACGCAACCCGGACATGGCTTCCCCATCCGTTCATGGAAATATGAAAGATCCTCTAGAACGGTGATGACATCACGCGGGTGTGACGCACGTCAACCATGGGAAACATGAGTGGCACCGGGACGCCAGGGACGCCGGAGGCGCACCCCGCACCACCCCACGCCGACGGCCGGGCATAACCCTGGAGACCCGGACGTTGACCGCGGCAAGGTCCACCAGCAGCGCCGCCACGCGGCGTGCCGCGTGGGTGTCCGCTCGGCTTGTCGGGGCGTGCGGCTACGCTCGCTGCGGCGTGCCCGCGCCGGGCCGACCGCCGACGGTGCGGTGCAGCACATCGCCGAGACCGGGGAGTACGACCAGTTGACCGCAGAGCCTGAGACCCTGTACGGGGCCGACGACCTCACCCACCTCGAGGGGCTGGACGCCGTCCGCAAGCGTCCCGGCATGTACATCGGTTCCACCGACAGCCGTGGCGTGGGCCACCTCGTCAACGAGATCCTCGACAACTCCACCGACGAGGGCGTGGCCGGTCACGCCACGAAGATCGAGGTGATCCTGCACGCCGACGGCTCGGTGCAGGTCGACGACGACGGGCGCGGCATCCCCACCGACGTGCACGCCCGCTCCGGCATCTCCGGAGTCGAACTGGTCCTCACCCGGCTGCACGCCGGCGGCAAGTTCGGCGGCTCCGGCTACAAGACCTCCGGCGGCCTGCACGGCGTCGGCGCCTCGGCGGTCAACGCGCTGTCCCGCCGCTTCGACGTCACCGTCCGCCGGGGCGGCAAGGTGCACACCATGTCGTTCCGGCACGGCGTGCCGGGCATCTTCGACGGCGACGGCCCGGACGCCTCCTTCACCGCCGGCCCGGGGCTCCAGGTCGTCGGCGCGGTCAAGCGCGGCCAGCGCACCGGCACCTCGATCCGCTACTGGTACGACCCCCGCTACTTCGAGACCGGCGCCGCCCTCGACCACGACGCGGTCCGGGCCAAGCTGCGCCACACCGCGTTCCTGGTCCCCGGAGTCAGCTACACCCTGCGCGACCACACCGGCGAGCAGTCGACCGAGGAGCGGTTCCACTACCCGAACGGGCTCACCGACATGGTGGAGTTCCTCGCCCCGGCCGGTGACCGGCCGGTCTCCGGCACCCTGCTGGTCAACGGCGAGGGGACCTATCGGGAGAACGCCGCCGACGCCAACGGCGTGATGCAGTCCAACGTGCAGCGGCGCGCCGAGATCGAGGTGGCCTTCCGCTGGGGCACCGGATACGAGCGCACCGTCGAGTGCTTCACCAACACCATCCGCAACGCGCACGGCGGGACGCACCGTAAGGGCTTCGAGCGGGCGCTGGCGCGGACGCTCGCCGACGCCGTCCGCAACACCCGGGGCCTGCTCAAGGCCAAGGAGGACGCGCCCACGCTGGACGACGTCCTGGAGGGCATGACCGCGGTGGTGCACGTGCGGGTGCCCGAGCCGCAGTTCACCTCGCAGACCAAGGACGAGCTCTCCACCGCCGGTGTGGTCAAGGTGGTGCAGGGCCTGGTCGAGCAGCACGTCAAGTCCTGGCTGGACGACCGTAAGACCAAGACCGAGGCCCGGACGGTCCTACAGAAGATCGTCGACGCGGCCCGGGTGCGGCTGACCCAGAAGCAGCAGAAGGACGCCGCCCGGCGCAAGACCGCCCTGGAGGGCGCGTCCATGCCGCCCAAACTGGTCGACTGCCGCGCCGCAGGTATCGAGCGCAGTGAGCTGTTCATCGTGGAGGGCGACAGCGCATTGGGCACCGGGCGACTTGCCCGTTCTGCCGAGTATCAGGCGCTTCTGCCGATCCGGGGCAAGATCCTGAACGTGCAGAAGGCCAACCTCCAGCAGGTGCTGGACAACGCCGAGTGTGCGGCGATCGTGCAGGTCCTCGGCGCGGGGTCGGGGCGTACCTTCGACCTGTCCTCGCTGCGCTACGGCCGGGTGCTCATCATGGCCGACGCGGACGTCGACGGCGCGCACATCCGGACGCTGCTGATCACCCTCTTCGCCCGCTACATGCGACCGCTGATCGAGTCGGGCCGGCTCTACGCCGCGATGCCGCCCCTGCACAAGATCACCACCAAGGGGCGCAACCCCGAGACCATCTACACCTACACCCAGGCGGAGATGGAGGCGACGGTCCGCAAGCTCGCCTCGGCCGGCAAACAGATCGTCACCCCGGTGCCGCGCTTCAAGGGTCTCGGTGAGATGGACGCCGACGAGTTGTGGGAGACCACGATGAACCCGGCCACCCGATCGGTACGCCGGATCACCATTGACGACGTCGACGCCGCCGAGCGGATCCTCGACCTGCTGATGGGGGAGAAGGTCGAACCGCGCCGCAACTGGTTGATCGACTCCGCCGACCGCGTCGACCGCGACGCCATCGACGCCTGACCACCGGGTTCTGGAAGGAAAGCTGAGCCATGGCACGCCGCAAGGACACCAAGGTCGACCACTCCGCGTTCGACCGGGCCGGCGCGCGGATCGTCGACAACCCGCTGGTCACCGAGGTCTCCGACTCCTACCTGGAGTACGCCTTCTCGGTCATCCACTCGCGCGCCCTGCCGGACGCGCGGGACGGCCTCAAGCCGGTGCACCGGCGCATCCTCTGGTCGATGTACGAGCAGGGCTACCGGCCGGACCGGGCGCACGTGAAGTCGGCCCGCATCGTCGGTGACACGATGGGTAAATACCATCCGCACGGCGACAGTGCCATCTACGACGCGATGGTGCGGTTGGCGCAGGACTTCTCGCTGAACACGCCACTCATCGACGGGCATGGAAATTTTGGGAGCCCAGACGATGGACCGGCAGCGGCGCGTTATACCGAGGCTCGGATGTCGCGGGAGGCGATGCTGCTGGTCGGCGAGTTGGGTGAGGAGACCGTCGACGTCGAGCCCAACTACGACGGCTCGCTGACCCAGCCCACCGTGCTGCCGGCGGCCTTCCCGAACCTGCTGGTCAACGGCGCTTCCGGCATCGCGGTCGGGATGGCGACGAACATGATCCCGCACAACCTCGGCGAGGTCGTCTCGGCGGCCCGCTGGCTGATCCGGCACCCGAACGCCACGCTCGACAAGCTGATGGAGTTCGTGCCCGGTCCCGACCTGCCCACCGGTGGTCTGCTGCTCGGCCTCGACGAGGTCCGCCGGGCGTACGAGACCGGGCGGGGCGTGGTGCGGATGCGCGGCAAGGTGGAGATCGGCCCGCTGGAGGGCAGCCGGGGACGGCAGGCGATCACCGTGGTCGAGCTGCCGTACGGGGTGGGCGCGGAGAAGGTCATCGCCGCTATCACCAACGAGGTCAACAAGACCAAGCGGCTGACCGGCATCGCCGACGTCAAGGACCTGACCGACCGGGAGAGCGGCACCCGCCTGGTGGTGGAGTGCAAGGTCGGGGTCAACCCGCAGGCGCTGCTCGCCGACCTCTACCGGCTGACCCCGCTGGAGCAGTCCTTCGGCGTGAACAACCTGGTGCTGGTCGACGGCCAGCCGCGCACCCTGGGGCTCAAGGAGCTGCTGGAGGTGTTCCTGGCGCACCGCTACGAGGTGGTGACCCGGCGCAGCGCGTACCGCAAGCGCAAGCGGGAGGAGCGGCTGCACCTGGTCGACGGCCTGCTGATCGCGCTGCTCGACATCGACAAGGTGGTCAAGCTGATCCGGGCCAGCGAGGACGCCGCGGCGGCCAAGAGCGGTCTGATGCGGCAGTTCAAGCTCTCCGAGATCCAGGCGACCTACATCCTGGACACGCCGCTGCGCCGGTTGACCAAGTACGACCGGCTGGAGCTGGAGGCCGAGCAGGAGAAGCTGCGCGGGGAGATCGCCGAGCTGTCCACCATCCTGGACGACGAGAACGTGCTCAAGAAGGTCGTCTCCGACGAGCTGGCGGCGGTGGTGAAGCAGTTCGCCGCGCCGCGCCGGACGACCCTGGTCGACGGTGACCTCAAGGAGGTGCTGGCGGCGTCCGTGCCGGCCGGGCCGCTGGAGGTGGCCGACGACCCGTGTCAGGTGATCCTGTCCGCCACCGGGTTGGTGGCGCGTACCGCCGCGGAGTCGGAGGAGGCCGCCGAGGGGCGGCGTCGGCACGGCCGGGTCAAGCACGACGCGGTACGCGCGGTGGTGCACTCCACCGCCCGGGGCCGGGTGCTGCTGGTGACCAGTGCGGGGCGGGCGTTCAAGGTCGACGTGCTGCCGCTGCCGGTGCTGCCGGAGCAGGCGGGCACGGTGTCGTTGCGCGGCGGCATGTCCGCGGCCGAGCTGGTGCCGCTGGAGCCGGGGGAGACGGTGGTGGGGCTGGCGCCGCTCGGTGCGACCGCCGAGGGCTCGCCCGGTCTGGCGTTGGGCACCCGGCAGGGTGTGGTCAAGGTCTGTGCCCCCGACTGGCCGGTGCGTTCCGACGAGTTCGAGGTGATCGGGCTGCGTGCGGGTGACGAGGTGGTCGGGGCGACCTGGCTGACCGACGGTGCCGAGACGTTGGCGTTCCTGACCAGCGCGGCGTCGTTGTTGCGCTTCCCGGCGGGCACGGTGCGTCCGCAGGGGCTCAAGGGTGGCGGCATGGCGGGGATCGCGCTGCCGGGTGACGCGCAGGTGGTGTACTTCGGTGCGGTGCGCACCGACGATCCGGAGCACGGCGAGCCGATGGTGGTCACCTCCACCGGTGGGACGGTGAAGGTGACGCCGTTGGCGGCGTACCCGGTGAAGGGGCGGGCGACCGGCGGGGTGCGGGCGCAGCGGTTCCTCAAGGGGGAGACCGACGTGGTCGTCGCCTGGATCGGTCCGCGTCCGGTGGGTTCCACCGCGAACGGTGAGCCGGTCGAGTTGCCGGCCGCCGATCCGCGCCGGGACGGCTCCGGTTTCGCCGTGATGCTCGGCCCGACGGTCGTCGGTCACCAGATCGACCGCGACTGATCCGCGCCGACGGGTGCGGGTGAGCGGAATCTACGGCACCACCTCCACCGTGTGGAGGTGGTGCCGTGTCAGGTACGGGCGCTGTCGAGCTGAGAGCGCCAACGGATCGCGTTGCCCGGGCCGTCGGTGGGGCACCCGCGTCGCGTCCCTGACCTGCTGGTCGGTCGTCACCGGCCCCTGATAGCACGTACGGCTCAGCTCGACAGTGACCGAAGGAGACCATCCCCCCACACCTTGCTCCTGTCGGGATGCGGCGCTACGTAGTGCCCAAGCGGGTGACGCTCCGCAACCCGTGACGACGAAGCCGGGGTGGGTGGGGGTCGCTACGGGACCTGTGCGATCCAGTGGTGGTCGAGGGCGTCGAGCATCGCGTCGACCACCCGGCCCCGCCCGCGTCCGTCCACCGCCGCGTGCGCCCGGGTGGCGAGGGCTGCCCGGCGTACGCCGCTGGTGAGCAGCTCGTCCAGGATTCGGACGGCGGCGGTCCGGGCGGTGTGGTCGGTGCGCAGGTCCGGCAGCTCGCCGAGTCCGGCGGCCAGTCCGGCGGCGGCCACCCGGTGGTACGACTCGCGTTGGTTGTCGACCACGCAGACCAGCGCCGACGGCGCACCGAGGCAGCAGAGTTCCCAGGTCGAGGTGCCGGCCGCGCTGACCACCAGGTCGGCGGCGGCGATCAGGTCGGGCAGAGCGTCGGTCGGCGGCACCGGCCGCAGCGACTGCCCCGGTCCGGCGCTCAGCGCGGTGAGTCGCCCGGCGACCTCGGGCCGCCCCACGACGACGGTGAGCGTCATCGGCCGCCCGGTGGCCAGCAGCAGTTCGGCCAGCACCGGTGCCGCTCCGGCCGCGTCGGTGCCGCCGAAGAAGGCCAGCACCGAGGGCCGGTCCACCTGCGCCACCGGGCGCGGCGTCGCCGGCCGGGCGGCCAGCACCGCGTCGCGCAGCAGGGCGTACGCGCTGCCGGCCAGCAACCGGCCGGAGGTCACCATGTCGGCGCCGAAGTTCTGGTCCAGGAACAGGTCGGCGTCCTGCCCCCGGGTGTCGCCGTCGACGACGGCCAGGGTCAGCACCCCGGCCTCCCGCAGCGCGCCGGCACCGGCCGGATCGAGGTCGTACGAGTCGAGCACCAGCACGTCCAGGTCGTGCCGGCGGGCCGCGCGGACCAGCCCGTCCGGGGTGTCCGGGCCGGGGCGCAGCGGGATGCCCCGGGCGGTGAGGTGACCGACCGCCCAGTCGACGCCGGTCACCGTGCCGAACACCTCGACGGTGGCGCCCCGGGACAGCAACTCCTCGCCGAGGGCGAGACAGCGGACCAGGTGCCCGACACCGCGTTGCGGGTCCGCGTCGCAGCGCAGACCGACCCGTACCGTGCTCAGCATTCCTCCAACCGCTTCTGCCGTACCTCGGCGTTGAGCGTCCGCACCTCCGGTCGCCCGTCGAGCCAGTCGGCGAGCGTGGCCAGCGGCACGGCGACGTCGCCGAAGTGTGCGGCCACGGCGTCGACCAGCTGCCAGTCCGGTTCGGTGTCGAGGGTGAGCCGCAGCCGGGACCGGTCCGGCGTGAGGGTGACCCCGAGCACTCGGAAGCGCTCCGGGTGAGCGTACGCGTACGAGGTGACGTGCACCCGGTCATGGCCGGTGGCGATCTTGTCCACGGTCCGCAGCGCCTCGGTGCGGATGATCTCCACGTCCAGGCCGCGCGGCAGCGTACGGGTGATCGACGTGCTGGCGTAGTCCAGTCCGGGCACTGCCCGGTACACCGAGGCGACCAGCGTGACGATCTCCGGGTCCAGCAGCGGGCAGTCGGCGGTGAACCGCATCACCGCGTCGCCCGGGTGGGCGTCGAGCGCGCCGACGAATCGGGCCAGCACGTCGTCGACCGGTCCCCGGTGCCAGGCCACCCCGAGCCGCCGGCACTCGGCGACCACCGCGTCGTCGCCGGGGTCGGTGCTGGTGGCCACCACCAGGTCGGCGAGGACGCCACTGTCCTGCGCGGCGCGTACCACCCGGCCCAGCACGCTGCGTCCGGCCAGTGGGCGCAGCACCTTGCCGGGCAGCCGCGACGAGCCCATCCGGGCCTGCACCACACCCACGATCCGTTCGGTCACGACCGCTCCGTCCGCTTCGGGTCCGGCTGTCTGGGCGTCAGCGCGGCGCGGGCCCGACGCGTGGCGGCCCGTGCGCCCCGGCGGGCCAGCCGGGCCGGGGTGACGGCGAGCCGACCGACCTTGTAGCTGAGCGAGCCGCTGAGCAGGTTGATCGTCGCCTCGGCCCGGCGCAGCGCGCGTTCCCGCGAGGTGAGCAGTCCCTCGGTCCAGGTCAGCAGCGCGGCCATCCGGGTGTTCTCCTCGCGTTGGCGTCGCCACGCCTCGTGGAGCTGCTGGTAGCTGCGCGGGCCGGACGGCGGGTCGGTCGGGGTGACCGCGCGCAGGTGGGCGTCGAGGTCGGCGCGTCCGGCGGCGTCCAGCCCCCGTTGCGCGGCGCCGACGGCGGCCTCGGTCTCCACCGCCGCGTCCACCACCGCGCGGTCGAAGTCCCGCCCGGCCACTCCGCCGAGCACCACGGTCAGGCCCACCACGTCCAGTGTGGACGTCCACGGGTGGGCGTACCCGCCGGTGACCAGGTCGGTGGCGAAGCGCCACAGCGTCCGGGCGAGCACCACGTCGACCGGCAACGGGTCGCCGGCCCGCCAGCTCGGATCGAGCACCGCGAAGCGGTCACCGGCGACGACCAGGTTCTCCGCCCCGGCCAGCGCCTCCGCCCCGCCGAGCCGACCCTGCCCGGCCTGCCCGGAGAGCCAGTCGGCGTACCCGCGCAGCAGGCGGCGCAGCAGGGCGGTGTCGCGGCGCAGGCAGCCGTCGAGCAGCACGGTGCGCAGCAGCCGCCCGTCCGGGACCGGCCAGTCCGGTGCCGCCGGTTCGCGGTGGGCGGCCTGTCGGCTCGCGTACGGCGCGGTGGCGGGCGTGGTCGGTCCGGTCGGTGCCGTGCCGCGCCACCGCCAGCCCTGCGGACCGTCGACCACCTCCAGGACCGGGCCGTCGGTGCCGCCGGAGCGCACCAGCGCCACCGGCAGCCCGTCGAAGACCGGCCCGGGTGTCTCGGTGCCCCGCTGGGCGAGCACCAACCAGCACGGGGCCAACTCGGTCGCCTTGCCGGCGTGCAGCGCGTCCACGGCCAGCCGGGCCGGATCGGCCAGTACGAACCGGCCGTCGAATCCCTCGGCGCAAGTGCGCTGCACCAGCGCGTCGAACAGCCCCGAGTCGGTGTGCCGGGTGAGCTGGTCGGTCGCCAGCAGCGCGGTGGTCAGGTCCGGCCGAGGGTATCCGGCGTAGCAGCCGCCCGCCCGCAGCCCGGCGTCGGTCAGCCGGACGTGGAGCTGGTCCAGACTGGCCGGGCGGTCCGCGTCGAGCGCCCCACCGACGCTCCACGCCGCGTCGGCGCGGTCGGCGTACCAGGGGGTGTCGGCCACCAACCGGTGTACGCCGAGCGGGTTGTCCAGCCGCAGCAGCAGCGTCCCGCCGGGGCGGACGGCCGCCGCCAGCCGTCGCAGCCGGGCGTCCCACCCGAGCCGGGGGCCCTCGACCGACTCGATCGCGTCCAGCCCGGCGGCGGCGAGCACCAGGTCGTACTCCTCGTCGGCGGGCAGCCCCGCCACACCGGCCACCACCACCCGGTCGACCTGACCGGCGAGCGCCGCCGCGTCGGGGTAGCCGCGCAGCAGCGCGGTGATGCGGGTGTGTGCCAACGCCTCCCGTACCGCCGGGTCGTGCGGCCCGGCCAGCAGCACCCGGGCGCCGTCGGGCACCAGCCGGGCCACCAGCGTGGCGAGCGGGCCGGCGTCGGCCGCCTCGTCGGACCAGGCCGGCATCTCGCCGCCGGGTAGCGTCACGGCCGTCTCGGTCGTCACGTCGTCTCCTCGTCCGGGGCCGCCCAGCCCAGCAGTTCGCGCAGGGCGGCAGGCGGGTAGCGGTGGTCGGCGCCCAGTTCGGCGCGGGTGATCTCCACGGCGGTGGCCAGGTGCACCCGTTCGCCGTGCAGCTCCGGCCACTGGCGGCGGATCCGGGCGGTGCCGCCGAAGGTCGGATCCTCGTCGGCCAGCGTCATCGGGTCGCCGTACACGGCCGGTTCGCACCCGGCGGCGACGCCGTAGAAGATGGCGCTGGTCAGCCGGTTCGACGCCACGCGCCGGTGGCGGCGCAGCTCGTCGAGCTGCCGGTCCAGGAACAGCGGATCGGTGTCTTTCCACCAGTGCCCCCGGTAGCCGTGGCAGACCACCCGGAACCCGGCGTTCTCGTAGAACCGGCGGACCCGGCGCATCCGGTGCTCGTGCCAGTACAGGCAGACGGTGACCGGGCCGGGCTCGGTGTCCCGGATCCGGGCGATCAGCTCCCGGTGGTCACCCTTGACGTGCTGCCCCTCCCACCCGTGGAACGGGTACCAGATGGTGCCTTCCCGCTCCGGCGCGGGCTCGGCGGCCCGCATCGCCAGCAGGTACGCGAAGGGCGCCCCGATCACGGTGACGTTGCGCCGCCCCACCGACCAGGCCCGGCGCCGGGTCTGCTCCGACCAGAGCAGGCTGGGGGCACGGTCCGCGTACGGGTGGCCGGGCGCCAGCCCGTCGCCGATGTTCCAGCCGTGCTGCACGTACCCGTCGATCCGGGGTGGATGCCCGTCGCCCAGCCCGGCGTAGCGGGCCAGCACGTGCGCGTGCCCGTAGAAGTGGTTCGCGTGGTGCATCGGGTCCTCTCAGGCGGCCGACCGGACCCGCGTGCCGCGCAGTGCCGTGGCGAGCGCCTCCACGACCCGGTCCTGGTCGACGTCGCGCAGGCCGGGATAGAGCGGCAGCGACAGTTGCTGGGCGTAGAACGCCTCCGCGACCGGGTGGGCGCCACGCCGGTGGCCGAGGTCGGCGAAGAGCGGGTGCCAGTGCACCGGGATGTAGTTGACCTGCACGCCGATGCCGGCGGCGCGCATCCGGTCGTACACCTGTCGACGGCGGCCGTCGAGCACCCGGATCGGGTACAGGTGCCAGGCCGGTGCGGCCCAGTCCCGCCGACCCGGGGTGAGCACGCCGGGCAGGTCGGCCAGGGCCTCGTCGTAGCGGGCCACCAACTCGGCCCGGCGGGCCAGGAACGCGTCGAGGCGGCGCAGTTGGCTGCGGCCGAGCGCGCAGAGCACGTCGGGCAGCCGGTAGTTCAGCCCGTACGAGTGGACCTCCTGGTGCCAGCCGCCCTCGTCCGGCCACCGCTGCTCGTCGCGTTCCCGGACCAGCCCGATGTTGCGGAACCGACGGGCCCGGGTGAGCAACTCCGGATCGCCGGTGACGACCGCGCCGCCCTCGGCGCTGGTCATGTTCTTGGTGGGGAAGAACGAGAACGTGGTCAGGTCGGCGAGCGTGCCGACCGGCCGACCCCGGTAGGTGGCCCCGATCGAGTGCGCCGCGTCGGCGAGCAGGGTGGCGCCCGTACCGTCGATCGCGGCGCGCAGCGCGTCGTAGTCGGCCGGGTGTCCGGCGTAGTCCACGGCGGCGACGACCTTCGTCCGCTCGGTGACGGCGGCGGCCACCGCGGCCGGGTCCAGCGTGTACGTCTCCTCCTCGACGTCGGCGAAGACGATCCGCGCGCCCAGCGCCAGGGCGCTGCTCGCGGTCGCCACGAACGTCGTCGGCGGCACGATCACCTCGTCACCGGGACCGACACCGGCCGCCGCGTACGCCACGTGCAGTGCCGCCGTGCCGTTGGAGACCGTCGCCACCCCGGCGCCACCGGCCCACCGGGACAGCTCCGCCTCGAACGCGGCGACCTCGGGACCGGTGGTGAGCCAGTCGCTGCGCAGCGCGGCGACCACGGCGGCCACGTCCTCCTCGGTCACCGACTGCCGGCCGTACGGCAGCATGCTCATGCGGCGAGGGCGGTGAGGCCGAGCATGGCGCGCAACTGCGGGACGGTGAGCCACTCGTCGTTGGTGTCCGACTGGTACGCGAAGCCGTCCGAAACCGGCTCGCAGTCGACCGGCGGCTGGTAGCCCCAGGTGGCGATGGTCGGCTGCACGATGAACCGGTCCTTGGCGATCAGAGTTCGGCGGCTGTCGTCCGGCGCGATCATCTCCTCGTGCAGCTTCTCGCCCGGGCGGATGCCGATCTCGTGCGTGGTGGCGTCCGGGGCGACGGCCTCGACCAGGTCGAGGATGCGCATGCTGGGGATGCGCGGCACGAACAGCTCGCCGCCCTGCATCTGGTCGAACGAGTCCAGGACGAACTGCACCGCCTGGTCCAGCGTGATCCAGAACCGGGTCATCCGCTTGTCGGTGATCGGCAGACTGTGGCCCTCGGCGGCGAGGCGGCGGAACAGCGGCACCACCGAACCCCGGCTGCCGACCACGTTTCCGTAGCGCACCACCGAGAAACGGGTGGGGTGCTGGGCCGCGTAGTGGTTGGCGGAGACGAACAGCTTGTCGCCGACCAGCTTGGTGGCGCCGTACAGGTTGATCGGGCTGGACGCCTTGTCGGTGGAGAGGGCGATGACCTTGCGTACCCCGGCCTCGATGGCCGCGTCGACGACGTGCTGCGACCCGGTGATGTTGGTGGCGATGAACTCCGAGGGGTTGTACTCGGCGGTGTCGACCTGCTTGAGCGCGGCGGCGTGCACCACGTGGTCCACCCCGTGCATGGCCCGGGTCAGCCGGTGCCGGTCCCGGATGTCGCCGATGAACCAGCGCAGTCGCGGGTCGTCACCGAGTTGCTGGCGCAGCTCGTACTGCTTCAGCTCGTCACGGGAGAAGACCACCACCCGGGCCGGGTCGACCTCGTGCAGGAGGTGCCGGAGGAAGGTCCGGCCGAAGGAACCCGTGCCCCCGGTGACGAGGATGGACGATCCGTTCAGCTCGCTCAATGTGGTGCTCCCGTGGTCGTCGGTGAGCCGGCGACGCCACAGCCGGCCGGGTGGGAACGCTAGGGGCGGTGGGTTAACGCGCCCACGCCCTGCGGTTAACCCGGGCCGCTGGGGCCGTGAATGGCGAGCACCGGCGGGCACGATTCCAGCGGTGTCGGAAACAATTTCCGAACCTTTCGTGAACGCGACGTGGACGGCTCGCCCCATCAGTGTCGACGACGATTGTCGCGCTTTAGCGAAATGGGGACGACGGTGATTTCCCGACCGTCGCGCACCTCGGTGCGGCCGGCGCCCTCGACGAACCGGAAACGACGGTTCATCTGACGTACCACGGTGTTGTCGGCGAGCACCTCGCCGTCGAGGCGGTCCAGCGTCAGCACGTCGAAGGCGTACCCGACCGCCGCCCGCATCACGGCCAGCCAGACGGGCAGCGTCTCACCCCGCGCGGCCAGCCCCTCGGCGTCCAGATAGAACCCCCACGACCCGGTACGCGGACCGTCGAACCGCAGGTCGAAGAAGGTGACCGCGCCGCAGGGCACCCCGTCGTGCAGGTAGGTCAGCACTCGGCGGGTGGGGTCGGTGCGGACCGCGTCCCACCACCGTCGGTGCTCCTCCGGACCGATCAGGTGACTGGTCTTGCTGACCTGTCGATTGACGTCCTGATTACGCCAGGACAACATCAGGTTAACGTCGTCCCCGGTGGCGTCTCGCAGCACGTACCGCTCACTTTCTGTTCGTATTTCCAGGGTCTTCGGGCACCCTAATCACGATTCTTCTGGCTGTACACTCCGCGGCATGACGGAATTGAGTCGTGCGCAGATTCGCGACCTCATGGGGCAGGTGCTGGCCAACCAGGGCAAGGCGCTGCCGGACGACGACGCGGCGGATCTGCGGGAGATCGGTTTCCGGTCACTGGACTTCTCCGAGCTGGCGCTGCGGGTCGAGGACGTCACGGGTGAGGAGTTGAACTTCGACGCCCCCGGGCTGCGCCGCATCGCCACCGTCGGCGACGTCCTCGACTTCCTCGCCGACCTCGCGCGGCAGTGAGCGTGCGGACCGCCGCGCGCCTCGGGGCGTACCCGGCCGGTGTGGACAACCGCGTCGTGGTCGGCGGCAGCGCGCTGACCTGGCGGGACCTTCCCGAGCCGGCCCTGCCGGACCCGGTGGCGGTGCTCGCGTACTCCGCCTGCGACGCGCTCGCCGCCGCCCGGCACCACGCCGTGCACGGCACCGAGCTGCTGCTCGCCGGCGCCGCCCGGGTCGACGCCGGGCTGCGGGACGAGCTGCGGGCCGCCGGTTTCAGCCTGACCGCCGCCGACCCGACCGTGCTGGGCGACCCGACCCTGCTGGGCGACGGAGCTGTGCTGGGGGGCGGGACCGTCGCCCTCGCTCCGACCCGGCCCCGACCGGTCGAGCCCGGTCGACTCTGGTTGTTGACCTCCGGCACCACCGGACGTCCCAAGCGCGTCGGGCACACGCTGGAGTCGCTGACCACCGTCCGGGGCGCGCAGCCGGGCCGCACCTGGCTCTGCCCGTACGCCCCCGGCACCTACGCCTGGTGGCAGGTCGTGACGCTGGCGTTGACCCAGCCGGGACAGCACCTCGTGGTGGTGGAGCCGGAGCAGCTCGACGACTGGCCGGCGCTGGCCGCCGCACACGGTGTCGACGCCGCCTCCGGCACGCCCACCTTCTGGCGTCGGGCGCTGCACCGCGATCCGGAGGCGTTGGCGCGGGTGCCGCTGCGGCAGCTCACCCTCGGCGGGGAACCGGTCGACCAGACGGTCCTGGACCGGCTGCGGGAGGTCTTCCCGGCCGCCCGGATCTCCTGGATCTACGCCTCCTCCGAGGTCGGCGCGGCGATCGTGGTGCACGACGGACGGGCCGGGTTCCCGGTCGAGTGGCTGGACCGCACCGTCCCCGGACGCCCCACGATCGGGGTGCGGGACTCCGAACTCGTGGTCACCTCGCCGTACCACGGGGTCGGTCTGACCGGGCCGGTCCGCACCGGGGACCGGGCGCAGGTCGTCGACGGCCGGGTGCTGATCAGCGGGCGGCTCGACACCGACGAGATCAACGTGGGCGGCAGCAAGGTCTCCGCCGGCCTGGTCCGCGACGTGCTCACCGCGCACCCCCGGGTGGCCTGGGCCCGGGTCACCGGCCGACGCGCCCCACTGCTCGGCCACATGGTCGTCGCCGAGGTGGTCCCTGTCCCACCGGTGTCCGGCGCAGCCGGACCGGACCTCGACGAGGCGGCGTTGGTGAGCTGGTGCACCGACCGGCTGCCCGAGTACGCCGTGCCCCGCCGGATCCGGCTGCGCGCCGAGATCCCCGTCAAGGAGACGCTGAAGAGCGATGTCTGAATCCGCCGTCCCCGTCCCACCGTCCACCGTGGTGCTCGTCTCCGGCGGCTCCCGGGGCCTGGGTCTCGCCATCGTCACCGACCTGCTCGACGCGGGGCTGAAGGTGGCCGCCTTCGCGCGCACCGTCACCCCGGAGTTGGCGAAGCTCGCCGAGACCCGTCCGGACCGGGTTCACGTCGACTCGGTCGACGCCACCGACCGGGCCGCCACGCAGGCGTTCGTGCGGGCGGTGGAGGACCGGCTCGGTCCGGTCGACGGTGTGGTGAACAACGCGGCGGTCGGGCAGGACTCGCTGCACGTACACACCGCCGACGCCGACATCGCCCGGATCGTCGAGACCAACCTGACCGCGCCGTTGCAGCTCACCCGGCTCACCGTGCGGCGGATGCTGGCGCAGGGACGGCGCGGGCGGATCGTCAACGTCACCTCGATCTGCGCGCAGCGCGGCTTCCCCGGGCTGGTCGCGTACTCCGCCACCAAGGGCGGGATGGACGCCGCCACCCGCTCGCTGGCCCGGGAACTGGGCGGCCGGGTCCTGGTCAACGCCGTCGCGCCGGGCTTCTTCGCCTCGGAGATGTCGGCGGTGCTCGGGCCGACCCAACTGGACCAGATCGTGCGTCGCACCCCGACCGGCCACCTGACCGAGCCGCACGAGGTGATGCCGGTGGTGCGGATGCTGCTACGCGACCAGACCAACATCAACGGCCAGGTCATCGTGGTCGACGGTGCGGCCTCGATCTGACCCGGGCACCGTGTCCTCCCGCCTCGCCGTCGGCACGCCAGGACCGTCGGTGGCCGCGCTCCTCGCCGCCGCGCCGCGACACCTGCGCGTCGCGTCGGCCACCGAGTCGGGCGACGCCGTCACCCGCAGCCACCTGGCCGACGGACGCTGCGTCGGGTGGTACGCGCCGTCGATCCCGGGCTGGCGAGTCGCGGTCGACGCCGAGTACGTCGGTGCCCAGGTGCCGCCGATGCTGGCGCACCGCTTCGGCACCGCGAACTTCTGGGCCCGGTGGACCCGGACCGAGTGCGTGGCCAAGCTCGCCGACGTGCCGATGGTCGCCCTGTGGCGACAGCACGGCCTGAGTGCGCCGACCGGCACCGTCCGGCTCTGGCGCACCCTGATCCTCAGCCCGTCGGGCCGTGCGGGAGAGCCCGGCCCGGTGGACCGGGCCGGGCTCTCCGACCTGGTGGTCACCGTCGCCTTCGCCCCGTGCCTCGCCGCTCCCGGCTCGTGCCTCGCCGCTCCCGACTAGGACCTTGCGGCTCGCGGCTCGGACCTCGGACCTTGCGGCTTGGGCCTCGGACCTCGCGGCTTGGGCCTCGGACCTTCCGGCTTGGGCCTCGGACCTCGGACCTCGGACCTCGGGCCTCGGGCCTCCCGGTCGGGGCCTTTCGAGCTGAACCGTCTGTGCCGTCGTGTCACCGACCGCTCGGCCAACCTGATCGCGGTCAGGGCGGGCTGCCGGGTTGCGGGATGTTGTCGACTGTCGTTCCGGGAGGTGGGTAGATTTGTTGTCGCCCCAGCGACAACAAATCTACCCACCTGGCTTCGGACGCTGTCGGAAACCCCTCAGCGGCACCCCGGGCCTTGGCCCGATAGCTGGCGGCCAGCACCACGCCACCCCCGACGAGCACCACGCGGCCGACCCGGATGCCGAACGGTCGCGGCAACAGCGCCGGGCCGTAGCCCTCGGCGAGGGTGGCGGCCAGGTCGCTGTGGGAGACGCCAGGCCCAACGGTCAGATCAGGTCCCAGCTCAGCGGGGTGCCCCGGGCGACGTCGGTGGTGAAGCGACGGCCGAGGACCCGGTCGATCTCCACCGGGTGCAGCCCGCCGGCGGGCCGGATCGAGCGCACGGTGGCGGCGGTGACCTCGTCCCCGGCCCGCACGTCCGCCACCACATAGAGCGAGCGGCGGAAGCGCAGGCCCTCCCGCTCGGCGGGGGTGGGATTGACGGCGGTGCCGCCGAGCGCCACGTACGCCCGCTCCGACTCGACCACCAGCGCGGCCAGCTCGGACGGGTCCAGCGAGAAGTCGGAGTCCACGCCGCCGTCGGCGCGGTCCAGCGTGACGTGCTTCTCGATGAAACACGCCCCGAGGGCCACCGACGCGACCGGCACGCCGATGCCGGGCGTGTGGTCGGAGAGGCCGACGGGCACCCCGAACGCCTCGGCGAGCACCGGGATGCGGCGCAGGTTGCTGTCGGCGGGCGGCGCCGGGTACGAGGCGGTGCAGGCCAGCAGCACGATTCCGCCGGCACCGCCGTCGCGCGCGGTGCGGACCGCGGCGTCGATCTCGGCCAGCGTGGCCATCCCGGTGGAGATGACCATCGGCTTGCCGGTGGCCGCGACGAGCCGGATCAGCGGCAGGTCGACCAGCTCCGACGAGGCGATCTTGTACGCGGGCGCGTCCAACTCCTCCAGCAGCTCCACGGCCGAGGCGTCGAAGGGGGAGGAGAAAACCGTCAGGCCGTGCTCGCGCGCCCGTTCGAAGATCGGCCGGTGCCACTCGTACGGGGTGTGTGCCCGCTCGTAGAGCCGGTAGAGGTTCTGCCCGCCCCACAGCTCGTGCCCGCCGGAGATGCGG
This sequence comes from Micromonospora sp. NPDC002389, assembly GCF_040296095.1. NCBI lineage: Bacteria > Bacillati > Actinomycetota > Actinomycetes > Micromonosporales > Micromonosporaceae > Micromonospora > Micromonospora sp. NPDC002389. The sequence continues at coordinate 296,788 of NZ_JBEOWP010000004.1, read as the reverse complement.
AACGCCGGGGTGTCCACGTCGATGGTGATCGTGTCGGGTCGGTACGTCTGGAGCTTGAGCGCGTGTGCGCCGGCCGCCGCGACAGCATCCACGATGGACAGTGCCCGGCCCAGGTCACCGTTGTGATTGCCGGACATCTCGGCCACCACGAAGGGGCGCTCCCCGGCGCCGACCAGGTGTGGGCCGATCTTCAAGGTGGTCATCGTGATCCGTTCTGGCGAGTCCGCACCAACGGGCGGGGTGACGTGGGGCCGGGCGTGCCGTCGGGCGGGGCCGTGGACGCGGCGGACGCCGCGGCGGTCGAGGTCGATGCGGCGGGCGCGGACGGGGCGGCGGGCGTCGCAGCACGCAACCGGGTGGCCATTCGGTGGGCCCGGCGCAGCGCGGCGTACGCCAGGTAGCTGTCCCGGCCGACGAGGCGGTGCTTGAACCCGGCCACCCCGCCGGGCCGGGGATACCCGCTGTCCGGCAGGTACCGGCGGTAGTGCTCGGCGATCCGCCGGAAGAAGTCGCGCCGCAGGTGCGGGTGCAGTCGGTCGTCGTTGCCCACCACCACCAGGAAATGGTTCACCATCAGGTCGAACAGTTCGCTGTGCCAGCGCCCGTCCGGGTACCGCTCGTGCCGCCAGGCGAAGAGGCGGTCGTACTGGTCGAAGGCGTCGAAGTGTCGGCCGCTGCGGGTCGAGGTGATGGCGCCCTGCCGTCCCTGGCGGTACAGGTAGCAGACCCGGTCCAGCACCGAGATGCGCTCCGCGCCGATCAGCAGCGGGTGGCTGAACGGGATGTCCTCGTACCAGCCGGGGTGGAAACGCAAGCCCAGCTCGGTCAGGAACTCCCGGCGCACCACCTTGTTCCAGGCGGTGTGCTGCACCCGCAGCAGCCGGGGCCGGTCGGCCAGCCGCAGCACGCCGGGAGTGTCCCGCAGCAACCGGCTGCTGGGGTCCTCCTCCTGGCGGCCGCAGTCGTGCACCCGCAGATGGTCGATCATCATCACGTCGGGGCGGTCGGCCCGCAGCCGGTCCAGCACCGCCGGGATCGTGCCCGGCGGCAGCCAGTCGTCGCTGTCGACGAACCACACGTACCGGCCGGTGGCCACGTCCAGCCCGGCATTGCGCGCCGGGCCGAGGCCGACGTTGGTCTCCAGGTGCCGCACGCGTACGCCCGCGTGCTCGGCCGCGTACGCGCGCAGCAGCTCACCGCACCCGTCCGGCGAGGCGTCGTCCACCGCGACTAGCTCCACCTCGGCGGCCCGGTCGGCCGGGACGTCACCACGGATCGAGTCGAGGCACTGTTCCAGGTACGCCTCGACGCCGTAGACGGGTACCACGATGCTCAACAGCGGCGCGTGCGTCGGCGCAATGACCACGCGGCAACCATCGACCGCCCGGGTGGACGGCCCTGGAACCTGACGTGACCGTCGGTGGTGAAGTGTTTGAACAGCCGAGCAGTGCCGGGTTAACGGTTGAGCATGCGGCGCACCGAGCCGGGGACCGCCTTCTTGATCCGGGTGCGGATCCGCTCCGGCCGAGCCGTCTTCGGCGGCGCCTGCTCGCGGAGTGCGGCCTCCTGGTCGCGCAGCCACTCGATGCGCTTGACCAGCACCTCGGGCGAGGTGGCCAACGCCGGGCGGACGGCCGGCGGGAAGGCGGTCGCCTGCCGGGTGGCGTCGAACACCGCCGCGCTGTCGGCGTCGGTGAAGGAGTTGCCCAGGTCGTGCTTGTTCAGGAACTGGATCATCGTCTCGTACCGCTGCTTGTGGCCGTTGACCATGCCCGAGTAGTCGGCCTCGTCGTAGAGCTGGGCCGCGTCCACGTCGGCCGGCACGTCACGCATCACGCGGTGCGGGATCTCGAAGTAGCGGGCCAGTTCCAGGGTGCGCGAGTCGTGCGCGAAGAGGAAGCCCGGCGTACCGGCGAGCAGCGAGACGATGGTGCCGTGGATGCGGGTGCCGAAGTTGAAGTCGAACCCGGAGAGGTAGTCGATCCAGGTCCACGGGTCCACGAACATCCGCACCTTGTCCTCGGTGAACAGCGGGTGCGTGGTGTGGATCGGGATCTCGCTGCTCTTGCCACGGTCCTCGGGGGAGTCGCCGAAGAGCAGGGTGCCCAGCGTCTTGAGGTCCTGCGGGATGTAGCGCAGGTTCTCGTAGCGCTGGTGGTGCGTCTTGATGATCTGCGCCATCGACTTGACGTACGGCGAGACGGTCAACGCGATCCGGTCGTACGGGCCGATGAACGTCTTGCGCTTGTCCACCGGCAGGGTGTCGCCGTGCAGGAACATCGACGGGCAGCCGATCACGTCGACGTTGGAGAAGCCGATCGTCCGCAGGTAGTCGGCGGTGATCTCACCCCGGACGCCGATGCTGGGTGAGCGGTCGAGGACGGCCCGGCAGAAGCGGCTGACCTGGTCGTCGATCGGCCGCAGGTACTCCCGGTCACCGTCGACGTTCGTCTGCACACCCACCCCGAGCACCACGACCGGGATCTTGAGCCGCTCGATCAGCCGACTCATCGCGTCGAGCCGGTGGGCGTAGCTGCGCCGGAACGCGTTCGCCAGCGGGACCACGAAGACGTCGTACTCCTCGTTGATCCGGTCGCTGTCGCGCATGTTGACCGTGAAGCCGTTGGGCGTGATGGTGGCGGCACGGGTGGCCAGCAGCTTGTTCGCGGCGTGACTGAAGACCAGGTTGCCGGCGTTCTCACCGATCAGGTTCCGCTCGAACGTCTCCTCGGGCGAGTTGACGTCGAAGGGCCCCTTCCGGGCCCGCATCAGGATCCGCTGGTGCATCGCTGACTCTGCCTCTCGTCGGTGCCGCCCCCCGCCTCGGCATGCCCAGCGCACCACCGGGCCGGATGGCGGGGTGGGTGCTCATCCAAGTCCCGGGAATAGTAGGCCACCGGGGGACCGGTTGACACCTGAGCCACATCCGCCCCATTCCGCCCGCCTCCCCGCCCGGTTCGAGGGGGAGTGCGCGCACCGGTATGGTGCCCGGAATGACCAGCACCACCGTCGTCGATAGGCCGCCCTCCACCACCCGACGCGGTGACGCCAGCCGATTGCCCTCGTTGACCGGACTGCGCTGGATCGCCGCGCTGCTGGTCTTCGGTTTCCACGCCGGCACCATGCGCATCATCGCCGAGCCCGGTCACCAGGCGGTGGTCAGCGAGATCTTCACCCTGGGCCTGTCCGGGGTGCAGTTCTTCTTCATCCTCAGCGGCTTCGTGCTGGTCTGGTCGGCCCGGGTCGGTGACTCCCGTCGCCGGTTCTGGCGTCGCCGGATCGCCAAGATCTATCCGAACCACGTGGTGATGTGGGCGCTGGCCATGCTCGCGGCGCTCTGGTTCGCCGACCCGATCAACCCGGTGGCCGCGCTGGAGAACCTGTTCCTGCTCCAGGCGTGGGATCCGCGACCGGGCTACTTCTACAGCGTCAACAACGTGAGCTGGTCGCTCTCCTGCGAGCTGTTCTTCTATCTCTGCCTGCCGCTGGCGTTGCCGCTGGTCCGCCGGGCCCGGCCGTGGATGCTGTGGGCCGTGGTGATCGCCATGCCGCTGCTGATCCTGGCGCTCTGGCCCGGTCAGTTGCTGGTGCCGGAGCAGAGCCGTTGGTGGTTCGCCCAGATCTTCCCGCTGGTGCGGTCGCTGGAGTTCTGGATGGGCGTGGCCGCCGCCGAGCTGATGCTGCGCGGGCGCTGGCGCGGGCCCCGGCTGCCGCTGGCCACCGTGATCTTCGTCGCGACCTGGGTGGCGGCCTCGCAGTGGATCCGGGCCGAGCTCTGGGCGGCCCTGCTGTCGGTGGCGTACGTCCTGGTGATCGCGGCGGCGGCGGACGCCGACGTGCACGGCCGCCGGTCGCCGCTGCGCTCCCGGCTGATGGTCTGGCTGGGCGAGGTCTCGTTCGCCTTCTACCTGGTGCACGTCTTCGCGATCATGACGATCCTGCGGCTCACCGGCGACTGGGGCACCGGCCTGCCCGGCTGGTGGGGAGTGCCGGCGGTGATCGGGTTCCTGCTGCTCACCCTGGCGCTGGCCGCGTTGCTGCACCGCTACGTGGAGCAACCGATGATGCGGCGACTCGCTCCGAGCCGCGCCGCCTCCGTCCCGCCATCCGCCGCCGCTTCCGCCCCGCCACCCGCCGCCAGGTCCGACGGCCCGTCCGCCGCCGGGTCCGCCGGTCCACCGGCGTCCGCCGCGCCGCGCACCGCCGCGTCCGCGAGGCCGCCCACTCAGCCGCCCGCAGAAGCGTGCGCGGAGCCGCCTGCGGGGTCGCCCGTGGAGCCGCGTGCGGAGCCGCCCGCCGGGCTGCCGAGGCAGCGGGTGGCGGGTGACGAGCCGAGCACCGCCGGTCGGCGCGACCCGCACCACTGAGTCCATGGTGGATGATCCTCGCCGGCCGTCCGACCTGCTGTTTCGTGCGTCATCGGCGGCGCGTCGCCGACGCGACACGCCCGTCGCCGATGCGATTCGACGGTGGTGGCGGTAGCGTGACGATGTGCTTCCCGTCGCGTCCACCCGTCCCCTGTGGTGGCTGGCGCGCTGGGCGACGCGGCTGCTGACCGGGTTCGCGGTCGCCGCCGCGTTCACCCTCGGCGCCTGGGCGATGCCCGCACAGGGCGCCCCGGCCGGGCACCCCGCCGTCGACCGGGTCGCGTCGTCCGCCCTGCTCGCGCAGTCGCCCCACGCAGGCTGGCAGCCCGCGTCGGCCGGCACGCTGGTCGCGGTGGCCGCCACCGGGGTCGTCGACCGTGTCGACCCGGTCGGCGTACCCGGACTGCTGCCGGAGGCGCGCCCGGAGGCGCAGCGGACCGCCGCGACGGCGGTCGCAGGTCCGGCGACATCCGTCCCGACGACGGTCGCACCGGCCGCCCACGGTGCCCGCGCCCCACCCGGCGCCTGACCTCGCGCCCCGCTGCGGCCCGCCGACCGGACTCCGCCGCAGCCCGTCCCGCAACGCCCGGGACCTCTGCCCGCGACGCATCCCGTCACCGCCCCGCCCGGTCCCGTGGCACCGCCACCGGACGACCGGATACCCGGCGCGGTCCGCTGTCAGCGCACCACTGCCCACGAGGTACCGCCATGGAGAAGACCGTCCTCTACCAGTTCCTGATCGAGGTGCCCCGAGCCGCCGCCATCTGGTCGGTGCTGCTCGTGCTCGCGCTGGGCGTGCTCACCGCCCTGGTCGCCCGGCCCGAACCGGCGTCGTCCGGCGCCGACGAGACCACCGGCCCGGCCGCCGACCCCGCCGAGGCCGAGGCGGCCGACCTGCGCCGCTACGCCGGTGAGGTGGCCGTGGCCGCCGCCGGGGCCGCGCAGAACGCCGCCCGGCGGCAGGAGGCGTGGCGTACCGCTCAGACCGCTCTCGACCGGGCCTGGGCCGGATTCGACGAGGCGGAGAGCCGTGCCCGGCGGCTCGTCGGGGCCACCGCGCTGCCGGCCCCCCGCACCCCGCGCACCGCCAGCGAGTACGCCGCCCGGGAGCGCTGGCTGCACCACGCGGCGATGCAGGCGCACTGGCGCGGTGACCTGTCGGCGCGGCAGCTCACCGACGTGCTGGCGCGTCGGGCCGGCTGGGATCCCCGACTGCACCCGGCCGAACAGGAGGTCGTCCTGGCCCGGGTCGTCCGCGACAACCACCGGGCCGCGTACCGGGTTGCCGCCGAGCGGGAACGGGCCGCCTGGCGGGAGGCCGAGCTGGCCACCGAAGCGGCACGGGTGCTCTCCGCCGAGGCGTACGCCGCCGCGCAGCGCCTGCGGCCGAACCTGCTCCCGGCGCCCGCCGTCACCGCCGTCGCACGTCCGGCCGCAGCGGTCCTTCGGTGGCGCCCGGCGCGCGTGGGGTGACCCGGCTCGGCGACCGGATAGTCCGGCCGGATTGGGTGAGCCCGGTCACATCCCTCGGCCAAGCGGACGCCGAGGCGCGAACCGCCCGAGACGTGATGCGATGCCCGGAGACATTGTCTGCGGGTGGTCCCCCTGTCACCGCCTGTTGCGTCGATCGCCGTCGGTCCCGTTGCGCGACGTCGCTGACCGAACGCCCGAAAATCATCGACCTGGATCATGTTTACGCAGGTCAGAGCGGGTTGGCAGGGCAATGACCGGCCAGTAGTGTCGGCCCGTCCGATGCGGTACCCGATCGCAGGAGGCGACGCCGCATCGACCCGCCTAATCGTGGTCTCACGAACCGGGGACCCACCGCACCACTGGGGTGAATCCGCGAGCCTCGGCTCGCGGTAGGGCCATCTTCCCGCCCGAACCCGTCAGCTAACCCGGTCGGCGGTGTCGGAAGGAGCTTTCCTCTCGTGCATCCCCTCGTGGTACCCCTCTTGTTCCTCCACGGCACTGCGGTGCCCGCGCTCACCGGGCCGTCAGCCGCGAGCTGACTGCGGCCACCGCCACCGCCCGGTCGACCGGGCGCAGCCCCTCGCACGGCCCGTCCGCCCACTCGGGCGGTCCTCGGCATGTCCTGTCGAGCTGACCGCCGGAGCGGTTCGCCGTGCCTCCCTGAGCCCCGTGGAGGACTCCGTGAAGCAGACCGTCACGCGCCAGCTACGCCGGCTGGCCACCGAACGCCCCTACCAGGTCGTCGCCGCCTCGGCCGCCGCGCTGGCGCTGGCCACCGGTGCCGGTGCCGTACTCGTCGGCACCGAGGACACCCCGGCCACCGCGCACACCACGACCGCCGTCGCCGAGTTGCGCGGCGACACCGCGGTCTCCCGCGCCGAGGCCCGGGTGGAGCCGACCCCGTCGACCCCGCCCAGCAGCGCGGCCCCGAGCAGCGCCGCGCCGTCGCCGTCGCCCTCGCCGAAGATCACCTCGGCGGCTCCCTCGCCGGTGGCGACCAGTGCGAAGGCCGCACCGAAGGCACCGGCGCGGAAGGTCCTGGACTACGACTTCCAGGCGCAGACCACCGGCTACTACTGCGGCCCGGCCGCGGTACGCAACGCGCTCAGCGCCGCCGGTGTCGACCGTGACCAGGACACGCTGGCCGCCCAGCTCGGCACCACGTACGCCGGCACCAACTCGGCCCAGGACACCACCCGGGTGCTCAACGCCACGGTCAAGGGCGAGCCGTACTCGACCACGATGTTGCCGGGCGGCTCGGCCAGCCCGGCGCAGATGGACCAGCTCCAGGCCGACGTGGTGGAGGCGATCACCGACGGGCGCGGTGTCGTGGTGAACGTGGCCGGCAGCGCCACCGACACCGACGGCGGCTGGCACTCCTTCCCCGGCGGCCACTACGTCGCCGTGGTGGGCTACGAGGACGACGGTCGACTGGTCAAGATCGCCGACTCGGCCGACGCCTCGTACTACTCGTACTGGATGACCACCATCGATCTCGCCCACTGGGCTGCCACCCGCGGCTACTCCTCCTGAGATGTAAGGAAGGGTCCCCTGCTAACGCCTCGTGCATAGCAGGGGACCCTTCCTAACATCCAGGGCGGCGGTGCTGGCCCTGCTCGACCCCTGGCGCTGAGACCGCTCAGGTGGCGCTGGGCAGCGCGGCGTCGGTCGTGGTCCGTGGTGCCGGGGCGGTCCAGGTCGGGTCCAGCTCCCGCCGGGCGGCGGCGAGGAACGCCTCGGCGTACGACTCGGCCGGGAAGTCGCCCAGGTAGCGCCGACGGGTCGCCCAGCGCGCCTCGGCGAGCGGATCGGTGTCGAGCAGCCGGGTCAGCACGTCGTCCAGGTCGGACATGTCCCGGCGCAGCACGTAGCCGGTGGCGGCGAGGGGGAACCGCTCGACGAACCGGTCACCGTCGACACCGGTGTCGGTGACCACGTAGGGCTTGCCCGAGTACAGCCAGTCGGAGACCACCCCGGAGACGTCGGAGACCAGGGCGTCGGCCCGGTTCACCGACTCGGCCAGGGTGAGCCGGCCGGCGGCGGCGCCGAACACGTGCTGACGGCCGGTGCGGGAGCGGTCGGCGGCGAGCAGTTCGTGCAGCCGGGCCAGGCGTCGGGCCGAGGCCGGATGCTGGTTGGTGTACGGGTGGGCGCGCAGGATCACCGTGGCGCCCCGGTCGAGCAGCCGCCGCAGCAGCGTCTCGGCCATCGGCAGCGAGCAGTAGTCGGCGTCGGCGTGGTGGCCGGTCCAGGTGGGGGTGTAGAGGACGGTGGGGTTGGCCAGTCCGCGCGTCGGCTGGTGGCGTACCTCGATCGCCTCGACCTGCGGACGGCCCACCACCACGAACTTCTCGGCCGGGATCTCCACCCCGGCTCGGGCGTACCGGTCGATGGCCGCCTCGCCGGCCACGAAGATCCGGTCGAAGATCGCCGACACCGGGTTGGCGCTGGGCGCCTTGTCGCTGTCGCCGTGGTGCAGTTGCACGTGGGTGAGCTGGGTGAACCGGATGCAGTGGCTGTTCTTCGCGCCGTGGTTGACATAGAACGCCACCCGCAGGCTCGGCACCAGCACCTCGTCCATGGTGCGCAGGGTGGGGCAGTAGACCACCGGGGCGGTGGTGGCCGCCGCGACGGCGGGCAGGAACTCCGGCTCCCGCAGCATCACCACGAACGGCCGACCGATCCGTTCCAGGTACGGCAGCCACATGGTGACCTGGTACTCCGAACCGGGCGGGGCGGAGAAGTGGAGCACGAACTCCGGCTGGTGCCGGCGCAGTGCCCGGGTGACCGGCGAGCCGCCGGACGCCGGCCGGAACCGGCGGCGGGCCAGGTCGAGGGCGACCGCACCGGCGGCGGCGCCGACCGGCAGGCAGACCAGCAGGGCGACCATGGCGGGCAGGCCGGCCAGGGCGGCCACGGCCAGCGCGGCGAGCAGCCCCGCGACGGCGTCGTCGAGGCGGGCGGCGACCTGCGGCACCCAGGTGCGTACCGGCAGGTTGGCGGCGCGGATCTCCAGGTTGCCGGCGGCCCGCAGCGGCCCGGTGACCAGCACCAGCCCGAGCAGCACCAGGGCGGTGACCACCAGGATCGGGTCGAAGCCGCCGTCGAGCTGCCGGGCGTAGCCGACCAGGATCCCGGCGGCGAGCAGGGCGGTCTCCGCGACGCTGTCGGCGCCGGGTCGCACCCGGCGCTCCCAGACCGTGGCGGCGAGCGCGGCCACCGCCAGCCCGAGTCCCCAGGTGGTCGCGCCGGTGAGCGCGAGCACCAGGAACGCCAGGACCGCCCCGCCGGTGGCCAGGCCCCGGGCGGCCAACTTCGTGACCAGGTCACCACGCATCTCGGCGCTGCCTTCGTGCTCGTCGTCGGCGGGTCAGCCGACGCGGGTGCCGCTGCTGGAGGCGTCGGCCTGGGTGGGTACCGGGGCGGGGGACGGCGTCTCGCCGGGCGGCCGGCGTACGTCGATCACCTGGCCGGTGAGCTCCGAGATCAGCACGTCCAGCGAGGCCTGGGCGACGGTCTCGGCGGCGAGCAGGGTGTGCTCGGGCTCCGCGCCGAACGCCTTGGTCCGCATCGGGGTGGCCGTCCGCTCCGGGTTGATGATGTTGACCCGTACGCCGAACTCGGCCCACTCGTCGGAGAGCGCCTGGGTCAGGTTGACCAGCGCCGCCTTGGTGGCCGAGTAGAGCGCGTAGTCGGCCCGTCCCCGGGTGTAGGAGCTGGAGGTGTAGAGCAGGAGTTGGCCCTTGGTCTGCTGGAGGTAGGGCAGGGACTGCCGGGCGACGGTCACCGGGCCGACGAAGTTGACCTGGAGCACCCGGTCGATGGTCTCCTGGTCCATCTCGGCCAGCGCGCCCTTCTCCAGGATCCCGGCGGTGACCACGACGTGGTCGATCCGTCCGGTGGCCTCGAAGGCGGTCCGCAGCGCTGCTTCGACGTCCTCCGGCCGCTCCACGTGCGTGCCGGTGCTGGACCGGCTGAACGGGAAGACCTGGGCGCCGTGGCGGCGGGCCAGCTCGGTCAGGTCGTGGCCGATGCCGTAGCTGCCACCGAAGATGACGATCGTGCGGCCGGTGACCTCTTCGCTGTACGCCCGGTGGTCGGTCAGGCGGGGCACCTTGGCGGCGGCGAGCTGGAACAGCTTGTCGGCCAGGTGTACGTCGACCGGGTGGGTGACCTTGATGTTCTCGTCCGAGCCGTCGATCACCTTGATCGGCACCTGGGGCAGGTACCGCAGGACCACGCCGCAGTCGTCGGTGGCGGCGAAGTTCGGGTCACCCTCGGCCTGCCGGTACGCCTCCCGGATGGTGCTCGACCGGAACGCCTGCGGCGTCTGGCCCCGGCGCAGCGTGGCGCGGACCGGGATGTCGGTGATGCACTCGTCCTCGTCGACCTGGATGATCGTGTCGGCCGACGGGATGGCCACGTCGACCGCCGCGTACGTCCAGAGGGCGTTCACGCACTCCCGGACGATCCGGCCGCTGAGCAGGGGCCGGACCGCGTCGTGGAAGAGGATGTTGCAGTCCGCCTCACCCACGGCGTCCAGCGCGATCCGGGTGGTGGCGTTGCGGGTGTCGCCGCCCTCGATCACCTTGGTGACCTTGCGGAAGCCGGCCTTGTCGACGATCCGCTGCGCCTCGTCGACGTGTCCGGTGGCCATCAGCACGATGATCTCGTCGATCTCCGGCGCGGCCTCGAAGACGGCCAGGGTGTGCTCGATGATCGGCTTACCGGCGATCTTGAGAAGCTGCTTGGGGATGCCGAGGCCCAGTCGCGTGCCGGTACCGCCGGCCAGCACCACGGCCACCGTCCGCGAGGGTCGCCACGGCGCCGGGTCGTCCGGCTGGCTGCCCGGGTCGGTGGTCAGGTCCTGCGTCATCGCGGGTCCTCGCTCTCGGGATACATGGCTCGCGGGGAGTGTCAACGTGGGGGGTGTCGCCGCCGCTGGCGACGGGATGAACCTTAACGCGCGGACCGCGCCACCCCAACGGGCCGACGCGGTCCGCGCGACGTCGTCGAGACGCCGGACGTTCGCCTGGACTCTACTTGCCGTTGGTGAACGCCTCGTACGCCTTCAACACCTCGGCGGTCGGCCCGTCCATCCGGATCAGGCCCGATTCCAGCCAAATTGTCCGTTCGCAGGTGTCCCGGACCGAGGAGAGCTGGTGGCTGACCAGGAACACCGTGCCGGCGCTCTCCCGCAGCTCGCGTACCCGCTTCTCGCTGCGCTTGCGGAACGCCTTGTCGCCGGTGGCCAGCGCCTCGTCGATCAGCAGCACGTCGTGCTGCTTGGCCGCCGCGATGGAGAAGCGCAGCCGGGCCGACATGCCGGAGGAGTACGTCCGCATCGGCAGGGAGGCGAAGTCGCCTCGCTGGTTGATCCCGGAGAACTCGATGATCTCGGGGACCTTGCGCTGCACCTCGGCCGGGTGCATGCCCATGGCCAGGCAGCCGAGCGTGACGTTGCGCTCGCCGGGCAGGTCGTTGAGCAGCGCGGCGTTCACCCCGAGCAGCGACGGCTGCCCCTGGGTGTAGATCGCGCCGCGCTCCACCGGCAGCAGGCCGGCGATGGCCCGCAGCAGGGTGGACTTGCCGGAGCCGTTGGTGCCGATCAGCCCGACCGCCTCACCCCGGTACGCGGTGAAGGTGACCCCGCGCACCGCGTGCACCTCGCGCACGTTCGGCGCCGAGGTGCGGCTCACCATCCGCTTGAACGCGGCCACCGGGCTGGTGTTGCCGGCGGCGCCCTTGTGCACCCGGTAGACGATGTGCGCGTCGTCCACCACCACGGTCGGGATGCGTTCCTGGATCCGGGGCAGGGTGACCGTCACGTCGTTGGACATCGCCAGGTGATCAACCACGACCGTACTCCTGTTCGCCGCGCCAGAAGAACAAGTAGCCACCGATGCCCATCACGACCGCCCAGCCGGCCGCGATCAGCCAGGTCAGCAGCAGCGAGTCGTTGAGCAACGGGGCCTGCTCCAGCAGGGCGGTCCGGGCCAGCTCGATATAGACCAGCATCGGGTTGAACTGCACGATCCCGACGGCCCAGCCGGGCAGGTTGTTGGAGAAGAGCTCGACGCTGTAGAGCACCCCGGAGCCGTACATCCAGGCCCGCAGCACGAACGGCATGACCTGCTTGAGGTCGCTGGCCTTGGCGCCCAGCCGGGCCATCGCCATGGTCAGCCCGGCGTTGAAGACCGTCTGGAGCAGCACCGCCGGCACCAGCATCAGCCACATCAGGGTGATCGGCTCGCCGGTGACCACCACGATGCCGACCAGCACCAACAGCGAGCCCAGGAGCTGCTGGAACTGGGTGGCGGTGATCGCCAGCGGCAGGCAGGCCCGAGGGAAGTGCAGGGCCCGGATTAGGCCGAGGTTGCCGCTGATCGCCTGGGTGCCCTGCTGCACCGTGGTCTGGGTGAAGTTGAAGATGAACAGACCGGTGGTGAGGTAGGCGATGAAGTTCGGGATGTCCCGGCTCTGCTCCAGCACCACGCCGAAGATCAGGTAGTAGACCGCCGCGTTGCTCAGCGGGGTGAGCACCTGCCAGAGCTGCCCGAGTCGGGCGTTGCTGAACGAGGCGGTCAACTTGGCGTTGGCGTACGCGGCGACGAAGTGCCGGTAACGCCACAGCTCACCGCTGTAGCGGCGGAGTGAGGGCCGCTCTCCGGCCACCCGCAGGCCGTGGCGGGCGGCCACCTGCGCGGGAGTGAGGCCGGAGTCGGGGTCGGCCAGCGTGGTGTTGGCCATGGGGATGGGCGCTCCGATCTGTCGTGCGGCGGATACGTTCGCGACGATGGAATCTAGCGTGGAGCGCCGCCTCGCCGCTGCGTGGACAGTAGTCCGAAACACGTCGGGACGCAACCGTACCGTCGTTGCGCTACATTGTTGTTCGTGACAGTGGAGAAGAGTCCCAGGTGACGACCGAGAAGAGACGCGCGCCGGCCGGTGCCGCAGTGCTCCGTGGAGAGATCACCGCGGCCATCCGTCGGGCCCTGATGCACGAACTGGCGGCGGTCGGCTACGGCCGGCTCTCGATCGAGGCGGTGGCCCGGCGGGCGGGGGTCAGCAAGACCGCGATCTATCGCCGGTGGAACTCGAAGCTCGACCTCGTGCTGGACGTGGTCTCGGCCGTCGCCAGCCGGAAGCTGCCGATGCTGGACACCGGCACCCTCGACGGGGACGTACGCCTGCTGCTGCTGGTCGTGACCGGTGCGTTGGGTCACCCGATGGCGACACAGATCATCCCTGATCTGCTCGCCGAGGCGGCGCGCAACCCGCAGATCGCCGGCACGTTGCAGAGCACGCTGAACGACTACCAGGACCGCATCGGCGAGATCGTCATCGGACGGGCGATCGAGCGGGGGGAGTTGCCCCCCGGTGCGGATCCGCGCGCGGCGGCCGACCTGATCGTCGGGCCGGTCTACTGGCGGCTGGCCATCGCCCGGGTGCCGCTGGAGCCCTCCGAGCTGGCCCGGATGGCGGCGGCGGCCGTGGCCGCACTGCGGGTCGTCTGCGCGAGCCCGCGGGAGGAGGTGTCGTGAGCTGCGCGGACATCCGTCCGCTGAATAAAGCGTGAACGCGGACCTGACGCCACGTGAGTGCCATTCCCGACTCCCGCTCCAAACGGACTAGTATCGCACCCCGAACTCGCGAACAAGTCTTGTGACACGGGAGGACCTTCATGACTGGCCAGCGTCCGGACTTCATACCGCCAGCCCGGCCGATCATCGGCGAGGCCGAGATCGAGGCGGCGGTCAGGGTGCTGCGCAGCGGCATGGTGGTGCAGGGGCCCGAGGTCGCGGCCTTCGAGCAGGAGTTCGGCGAGGTGGTCGCCGATCGGCACTGTGTCGCCGTCAACTCCGGCACCTCGGCCCTCCAGTTGACCCTGCTGGCGCTCGGCGTCGGCCCGGGTGACGAGGTGATCGTGCCGTCCTTCTCCTTCGCCGCCAGCGCCAACGCGGTGCGGCTGGTCGGTGCCGAGGTGATCTTCGCCGACATCGAGCGGGACAGCTTCTGCCTCGACCCGGATGCGGTCGCCGCCGCGGTCACCCCGCGGACCGTCGCCGTCATGCCGGTGCACCTGTACGGCCACCCGGCCGCGATGGACAAGATCATGGCGGTGGCCGAGCGGCACGGTCTGGCCGTCGTCGAGGACGCGGCCCAGGCCCACGGGGCCGGCCTGCACGGCACGCCGGTCGGTGCGTTCGGCGCCGCCGGTTGCTTCAGCTTCTATCCCACGAAGAACATGCACTCCCTGGAGGGAGGCATGATCAGCACCGCGGACGCCGGGTTCGCCCGGACCCTGCGGCTGCTGCGCAACCAGGGCATGGAGCAGCGGTACGCCAACGAGATCGTCGGCGCCAACATGCGGATGACCGACGTGGCCGCGGCGATCGGCCGGGTGCAGTTGACGCAGTTGGCCGAGTGGACCGCACAGCGCCAGGCGAACGCGAAGTACCTCGACTCGAAGATCACCAACATGATCATCCCGCCGGTGGCGGACGCCGCCCGGCACGTGTACCACCAGTACACCGTCCGCGTCCGGGGCGACCGGGACGCCGCCCAGGAGCGTCTGACCGAGCAGGGCATCGGCAACGCCGTCTACTACCCGACCCCGATCCACCGGCTCAAGCCGTACCTGGGTGCGGACGGCCGCCCCGGCCCGTGGGAACTGCCGGAGACCGACCGGGCCGCAGCCGAGGTGATCTCGCTGCCGGTGCACCCCACACTGGAGCAGAGCGACCTCGAGCGGATCGCGGACGCCGCCAACCTCGCCGGCGGTGCCCAGTGAGCAAGCGGCAGAGCGACAAGCTGCGCGCCGGTCTGATCGGCCTGGGCGCGATGGGGCGCAACCACGCCCGGGTGCTCTCCGGTCTGGACGGCGTCGAGCTGGTCGGCATCGTCGACCCCGTCGGTGACACGAGCGGGCAGCTCCGGGCGCCGGTGCTGCCCGACCTGGGCGAGCTGCTGGCCCGCGACATCGACTACGCCGTGGTCGCCTGCCCGACCGCGCTGCACGAGCAGGTCGGGCTCGAACTCGCCGCACACGGTGTGTCCGCGTTGATCGAGAAGCCGCTCGCGCAGTCCGTCGAGGCGGGGACCCGTCTGGTCGAGGCGTTCGAGAGCCGTGGACTGGTGGCGGGCGTCGGCCACATCGAGCGGTACAACCCCGCTCTGCAAAGCCTGCGGACCCGCCTGGAGGCCGGCGAGCTGGGCGAGGTCTACCAGGTGGTGACCCGGCGGCAGGGTCCGTTCCCGCACCGGATCGCCGACGTCGGCGTGGTGATGGACCTGGCCACCCACGACATCGACCTGACGAGCTGGGTGACCGGCCAGGAGTACGTCTCGGTGTCGGCCCGGACGGTGTCCCGCAGCGGGCGGCTGCACGAGGACATGGTGGCGGCCGTCGGTACGCTCACCGACGGCACGATGGTCAATCACCTGGTGAACTGGCTCAGCCCGCTGAAAGAGCGGTCCACGGTGATCACCGGCGATCGGGGCTGCTTCGTCGCCGACACGCTCACCGCCGACCTCACCTTCTATGCCAACGGCGCGGTCGGCACCGAGTGGGAGGCGCTGCGGGCCTTCCGGGGCGTCGCCGAGGGTGACATGATCCGCTACGCCATTCCGAAGCGCGAACCGCTGTTGGTGGAACACGAGCGATTCCGGGATGCCGTGGAGGGCAAGGAAAGCGATATCGTCACCCTCCGGCAGGGACTGCGAACCGTCGAGGTAGCCGGGGCGCTGCTGCGATCTGCGGCGGACGGCACCACCATGGACTGCGGAGCTATCGCGGTCATGCGCGCGCAGATCTAACTTCGCGACGAGGTACAACCGAAAGGGATCTGTCCAGATGGAGTCAGTAGCCGGCGACGTTCCACGCCCCTCTCGCGGGCGGGTCGTCATGCTGGTGGACAACGACGTGCGGGGCGACTCACGCGTCCAGAAGATCGCGCGGTCTGCCGCCGCAGCCGGCTGGGAAGTGATCCTGCTCGGCGAGCGGCGAGACGCACCGGTGGAGAGCTGGCAGCTCGGTGAAGCCGAGGTTCGGCTGGTGGAACTCAACAGCGATCTCGCGATGCCGCCCACGACGTTCACCCGCTCGCTGCTACGGCGGCCCTTGGCCTACCCGCCGGGCCGGATGGCGAACTACCGTCTCGGCATCGCCCGGGCCCGCCGCGCGGACGTACGGATGCGGATCGCGACCCTTCGGGCGAGGCGGGCCGACGGTGGCTCGCGACTACGCGAGGTAGCCGGTCTCGGCTTGCTTGCGGCGCCGTGGGCAGCAGCCAAGGCGATGCATCGCTGGGCCCGGTTCCGGGCACGGGAGACGAACCGACTGAAGGCGGCCCGTCGTGATGAACGGGCGCTGCTGAACACGATTCCGATCAGCTTCTGGAAGGCCGTGCTGGGCCGCCGCGCATGGCGCCGCCTCGACCCCGGCCTGTGGCGGTGGGAGCTGTCCTTCGGTCGCGTGATCGACCGGCTCAAGCCCGACATCATCCACGCTCACGACTTCCGAATGATCGGCGTCGGCGCCCGGGCCACGATGCGGGCCCGGGCCAGTGGGCGTCGGGTCAAGCTGGTCTGGGACGCGCACGAGTACGCGCCCGGCCTACGGCCTCGGCCTAACACTCCGCGCTGGCTGCCAGCCGTGGTCGCGCACGAGAAGGAGTACGCCCCGTACGCCGACGCCGTGGTGACCGTTTCCAGTTCGTTGGCCGAGTTGCTACGTACGGAGCACAAACTGCCGGTGTTGCCGGACGTGGTGATGAACGCCCCGGTCAGCGGAGCTCCCGAGGAGACCGACTCGACACCGGTGCCGGATCTGCGGACGCTGTGCGGCGTCGGGTCGGAAACTCCGCTGCTGGCCTACTGCGGCGGGATCACTCCGGTGCGCGGCGTGAACGTCATGATCGACGCTCTGCCCGACCTGCCGGGCGTGCACATCGCGCTCGTGTCGCTGCACCCCAACGGCAAGAACGCCACTTCCGACGAGGCGTTCGCCCGTGCCGAGGATCTGGGTGTCGCCGACCGTGTGCACCTGCTGCCATACGTGCCGCACTGGCAGGTGGCGCAGTTCCTCGCGCCGGCCGATGCGGCGGTGAGCCCGCTGGTGCACCTGTCCAACCACGAGATCGCCCTGAGCAACAAGTTCTTCGAGTACTCGCAGGCACGTCTACCGCTTATCACCAGTGACGTCCGAACGATGGCGGAGATGGTCCGTTCCACCGGTCAGGGTGAGGTGTTCCGGGCGGAGGACGTGACGGACTACGTCCGTGCGGTCAAGACGGTCCTGGCCGATCCGGAGCGTTACCGCGCTGCCTACGACCGTCCCGGTCTCCTCGAAGGGTGGACCTGGGAGGCTCAGGCGGCGGTGCTGGACCGGGTGTACACCGGTCTGCTTCGGGACCGCGCAGGCGCGTCCCCGGCCGTTCCGGCTGGAAAGCCGACGGCGGTACCGGCGACCCAGGTGGCCACCCCGTCGGACAGCAACCGCCAAGCAGAGGTGGGCAGCCGCAGGTGAGTCGAACGTCGGCACGGGACGTGGCGATCGTCACGCCCTGGTATCCAACGCGGGAACTGCCGTTCCGAGGCGCCTTCGTCCGAGCGATGACCGAGGCGACGGCGCCCGGCTGCGACCAGGCCACGGTCTACCACTGCGACGGGTGGTGGTCACGGCTGACTTCGGAGCAGGACGCGGAGATCGGTGAGGCACAGCGACTCCTACTGCCGCAAGCGCAGGCTGTCGGCCAGACAGTCGGTGGGGCCGGGCTGCGTTACGTACCGGTGCCGATGCCGGGTGGGCTCAGCTTCGCCGACATCGCGCGGCGACACGAGGCCACGCTCGCGCTGGCGCTCGGCGGACGACCGATCGACGCGCCGGTGGTCCACGCACACGTCGGGCTGCCGAGCGGCTGGGCGGCGCTGCATCACCTGCGCCCCGATGCCCGGTTCTTCGTCACCGAACACGCCACCTTCCTCGACCGGATCCTGGCCGAGCCGGACGGCCACGCGATGTACGACCAGGTGTTGCACCGGTGCGACGCCTTCTTCGCGGTCGGAGACGGCATGCGGGACCTGTTGGTCGAGACGTTCCCGCACCACGCCGATCGAATCAGTATCGTTCCGAACCCGATCTCGTTCGAGCACCCCCGTCCGGTACCCGTCACCGAGTTGCGTCGCTGGCTATTTCTCGGTGGTCTGATCCCGCGCAAGGGCGTGACCTGGTTGCTTGAGGCGTTCGCCGTCTGCCATGCGGACGACCCACGACTCACCCTCAGTCTGGTCGGCGACGGCGAGCTGTCCGCCACGTTGCAGGCCCGCGCCGCTGAACTCGGCATTGCGGATGCGGTGACCTTCGCCGGTGCCGTTTCGCCCGACGAGGCGCTGCGGCTCATGCGTGAGCACGATCTGCTGGTCCATCCCAGCCGGATGGAGACCTTCGGGATGACCGTGGTGGAAGCGCTCGCCGCCGGGATGCCGGTGCTGGTCACCCGCTGCGGTGGGCCGGAGGAGACGTTGGCCGGCATCGAGGACGCCGCCGGTGAACTGGTGGCGGTCGAGGAGAGCCCGGATTCCATCGTGGCGGGCTACCGTCGGCTACGGTCGCGGTTCCCCGACGGGCTGGACCTTGAGCTGGCCCAGCGTACGTTGGACGACCGCTACGGATATCCAGCGGTAGCGCGTGCGCACCATCGGGTCTGGTTCCCGGAAGAGAATTCCGCGGCCGATGCCGAGGGCGGCCTCGCGCCGGCCACGCCTGAGGGGGCGCGATGAGAGTTCTGTTCCTTGCCCTGGGAGCGACTCGACGACGCGCGGTGGTCGCGGAGTCCGCGCAGGTGGTCGCCGAGGGCGGCAGTGCTGTCGTCCTGGTCGAATCGGCCGCTCGCTGGAAGCGGGTGACCTTCGCCGATGGCGTCGACGTGGTCGCGATGTCCAAACTCGAGCAGCGCCGGCCGGTACGCCGGGCCGAGAAGTTCCTTCTCTACAAGGGGCCGCGCTTCTTGCTGAACCGGGTGATCGGTCGAGGTCGGCTGCAGCCCCGGGCTCGTCGGGCGAGCAAGGCATACGAGCGGCGGATCGCGGACCGCGTACATCGGCGGATCTTTTTGCCCGCCTACGGCAGGTTCTTCAAGCAGGACCCGTCGAAGTTGGTCGAGCGCCACCTTGTCGAGTCGGAGCCCTTCGACCTACTCGTCGTGACCGATGCCCTCTCCATGCCGATGGCCGTCGATCTGCTTGCCCTACCGGGCACTGCCGGTCGGGTCGCGCCAAGCGTCGCCTACAGCATCGATTACGTCGGCGGCTGACCATCGGGCGCAGCGCGCGACCAATCACTGAGAGAGAGTTATGAGATCCAGCCCTTCAGCCCGTCGGCCGCGGGTGCTGTACCTGTCCTTCTATTTTCCACCCTCCCGGGCGAGCGGTGTGTACCGCGCCCGCGCCACCGCCAACCATCTGGTGCAACAGGGCTTCGACGTGACCGTCTGCGCCGCACCTCTGCGCTTCCTGTACGACGTCGTGGGCACCGTGGACGAGGATCTCCTCGAAACGGTCGACCCGCAGATCCAGGTCGAGCGTCCTGAGATGAACATGAACCGGTGGGAGAACGACCTGCGCAGGTTCGGGCGTTTCCGGGGCACCATGCCGGTGTTGGCCCGCCGGTTCGAGGACTGGCGTACGGAGCGGATCTTTCCCGAGCAGTACGCGTCGTGGGCCTGGGCAAGTGTTCGGCGCGCGTTGCGGTTGCATGCCAGGCAGCGGTTCGACGTCGTCCTGGCGACCGGCAACCCGCACGCCTCGTTCGCCGCCGCGTGGCTGTTCCGCCGGCTCACCGGCGTGCCTTACGTTCTGGACTACCGCGACTCGTGGACGTTGAACCTGTTCACGGACTCGCCCGCCTATCCCGACGGACATCCCGCCTTCAAGTGGGAGCAAAGGGTGATGCGGGGCGCGTCCGGGCTGGTCTTCGTCAACCAGGCCCTACGCGGTTGGCACGCCGAGCGGTACCCCGCGTTCGCGGACAAGATGATGGTGGTGCCGAACGGGTGGGACCCTGACCTGATGGAGGTCGAGGAGTTCAAGCCTCGGGCGGAGGGGCCCCTGCGCTTCGGCTACCTCGGCACGTTGACGGTGAACCAGCCGGTCGAGGAGTTGGCGGCGGCTTTCCGGCGAGCACGTACCCACCCCGAACTCGCTGACGCGGAACTCAACATCCACGGCCACCTCGGCTTCTTCCGCAACAGCCCGAGTGCTTTGCGCGAGCGACTCGGACTCGACCCACACGGTGACGAGCAGAGCGACGACCAAGCCGGTATCCACTGCCGGGGGCCGGTGCCGAAGACGGAGGTCTCCGCGGTCTACCGAGAGAGCGACGTTCTGGTGTTCCTGGCCGGTGGTGGCCGGTATGTCACATCGGGGAAGATCTTCGAATACCTGGCGACCGGTCGCCCGATCGTCTCCGTGCACGCGCCAGACATCGCGGCGCGCGAGGTGCTGACCCGCTACCCCCTCTGGTTCGATCCGAACGGACTGGACGTCGACGCGGTGGCGCAGGCGATGGTGGAGGCGGGTCGGGCGGCCCGCGACCTCACCGCCGAGCAGGTCGCGACCGCACGACGACACGCTGACGGCTACACCCGGGAGACGCTGCTCCGACCGTTGACGCAGCGGCTGCGCACGATCGCAGGGTTTCCGAACGAGGCCGACGCCGAGCTGACGGGACGCTAGAAGATGCCGAGAGACCAGAAGGAGAGGCCGATGCCGGGCCGGTTCGCGCAGACATCGGGCGTCCCGCCCCGGCTGCTGCTGCTCAGCCTCAACTACCAGCCCTCCGACAAGGTGCTGGCCTATCTCAGCCAGCTGGACGAGGCAGGTGTCGAGGTCGACCTGGTACTGGTGGACAAGACCCGGCTCGATGATGTCGAGCTGCCGGCGGGGGTCCGGGTACACCCGCTGATGGTGAATGAGAAGCGGCATCCGGTGCGGCGCGCCGAGCACGTACTCGTGTTCAGCGGCCCGCGTCGGGTTATCACCGCTGCCCGTCGGATCACTCGTCGGCACAAGGTGGGACGCCCGCTCGACGCGGTGCTGCGGCTCACCGAACGCGGTCACCGTCGCGTCGCCAAGGGCTTCCACCGTCGTGTCTTCGTCCCGATCTACCGGCAGGCCCGGCCGTGGTTGCTGGCCCGTGCCGGACGCGCGACGGTGGCGACGCTCGACGTCGGCTCGGCCGACCGGATCGTCGCGGCCGATGTCAGTGCGGTACCGCTGGGCTGGCGGCTTGCCCGTCAGCATCAGCACGTACCGGCCACGACCGCGCTTGACCTCAGCCCTTATGAGGCACCGTCGGGAAGCGCCTGAGGCGTCCGGCCCGCCGGTGCGGGTCGGGGATGCGTATCGGGGCCGCGTCCGGTCGAACATCGACCGCGCGGCCCCGAGTGCCGTTCAGGCCTGCTGCTCCAGGGTCTGCACCACGCGCTCCGCGGCACGGCCGTCCCCGTACGGGGTGCCGGTGGGCGTCTCCGGCGCGGGCCTGGTCGCGAGTTCGGCCCAGGCCGCTTCGGGGAGCTGGTGCGGGTCGGGAACGAGGTGGTTCCAGCCGCCCTCCAGGGTCTCCACCCACTCGGTCTCCGGCCGCAGCGTCGTGCACGGGCGGTGGAGCAGGTAGGCCTCCTTCTGCAGCCCGCCGGAGTCGGTGACCACGCCGGCGGCTCCGAGGACCGCGGCGACCATGCCGGCGTACGGCAGTGGCCGGCCGACCCGGACCGCTCCCTGGTCGAGCTTGATGCCGTGCTCCCTGGCCCGGGCGATCAGCCGAGGGTGAGCCAGCAGCGCGACCGGCAAGGGCAGGTCGTTGAGCGCGGCGACGAGGTCAGCCAGTCGACGCGGATCGTCGGTGTTCTCCGCCCGGTGCAGGGTGGCCAGCAGGTAGGGCTGGGTCGGGTCGATCCCCTCGGGCAGAGCCGGTGCGGGGTGCCCGTCGGCCCGCACGTCGTCGCGAATGCGCAGGCAGACGTCGACCATCACGTCTCCGACGAGCGCGGATCGGGCGGCCAGGCCCTCGGCCGCCAGGTGGCGCATCGCCTCGTCGGTCGGAGCGAGCAACAGGTCGGCGGCGTGGTCGGTGAGCACCCGGTTGTGTTCCTCGGGCATCCGCCGGTTGAACGATCGCAGCCCTGCTTCCAGATGGGCTACGGGCAGGTGCTGCTTGACGGCGGCCACGGCACCCGCGAGGGTGGAGTTGGTGTCGCCGTAGACGAGTACCCAGTCCGGCTTCTCCCGGTCCAGCACCGGGTCGATGGCGGCGAGCACCGCGCCGGTCTGGATTCCGTGGCTGCCCGAGCCGACGCCCAGGTGGACGTCGGGATCCGGGATCCCCAGCCCGCTGAAGAAGACATCCGACAGGTCCGCGTCGTAGTGCTGACCGGTGTGCACGATGATGTGCTCATGGGCCGTCCGGGCGAAGGCCGCCGCGATGGGTGCGAGCTTGACCAGTTGGGGACGGGCCCCGACGACACTGACGACCTTCACGCGAATATCTCCCGATTTGGGTGGCTACCAGGACAAGTCCTGCCCTGGCCCCGTACGATACGTCACCGTGTGTCCGTCAGGTGAACCGCTGGCCAGCCGACCCCGCACTAGGAACCGCCTTCGTTCCGCGCCGTTTGCTCGGCCAGTTGTCGGCGCAGCGTAGCCAGCTCGGCCTCCTGCTCGCGCAGCCGACGGCGTAACGGTCGAGACACCAGGTCGGTGAGGTGCCACTCGTTCGCCATCCGTAGGCCGAACCGGTCTGCGGCACCGCCGTCCCGCTCGACCGTCGCGCCGCCGTCCTGCGGGAGCGGACCGTCGTCGTCGAGTTCGAGCAGGTACGGCCGTGGTGCGGTGAGCCGGTCGACCCGTTGCGCCACGATCGCGGCATCGGCCCCGTGGCCGGCCGGTCGATCCAACGGCACGGCGTTCATCACCTGACAGCCGCTGCGCACCAGCGGATCGACGAGCCGGTGCGAGGGGATCTCGTCGATGGCCCAGCCGAGCAGCAGCAGCGCCTGGGCGCCGGTCCTCAAGGGAGCCAGGATGTCGGGAAGCCCCGCCGGGTCGGTCTGTGGCGGGTTCGCCCCGACCAGGACGACGAGCAGCTGGCCGGGATCCAGTTCCCGCCGCCCCTCCCGCGCGGTGTACCGGACCTCGTCCGGAATCCGGAGGAGGCGGCGCAGGTCCAGCCGCTCCGGCGTGCTGTCGACGATCTCCGTCACTGTGCCGAAGAGCGGCAGCAACTCCTGGATCAACATCGTTCTCCGCCTCCGCTCAGTGAATCCGGGTGAACACGTGGAAGCCGATCGGGCTCCGCCGGAATCCGTACCCGTGCCAGCCGTCGTAGCGCAGTCCATGTCCGGTCAGCGCGGACAGGTAGCGGGAGGGGCCGCGGACCACCTGGTAGTTGCCGTAAACTCGGGTACCCTCGCCGTTCCAGTCGGAGACCACCAGCCGCCCGGTCAGCCGGACCAGCGAGGCGAGATTGCGAACAGACCGCTCCCACTCCTCCTCGTCGAGGATGTGGAACAGCACGTCGACCGAGGCCACCACGTCGTAGAGCCATGGACTGTGCCAGTCGGCCAACGAAGAGTGGTGGAACTGCGGGCCGCCGCCCCGGGCCCGGCAGACGGTGAGGGCGCTTTCGCTGGCGTCGACGCCGTCGACCTGGTGTCCAAACCGTGCCAGTTCCCGGCTGAACCACCCCTTGCCGCAGCCTGCGTCCAACAGGAACAGCGGAGCTACGGGATGTGAGTGGTGGCCGGTGATCTCCAGCAGCAGGGCGAGGCGTCGAATGTAGAACATCCGATTGGTGCACTCGTCGAGGGAGATGTGGCCGCCGGAACGGAGCTCACCTTCCTTTTCGTGGCGTTGGTTCCAGTATGCGGCGTTTTCCTCCGCCGATAATAACGTCATCGGGCATCACCGATATTGCCGATAGGGTTTGGCAAATGCGGTCCGGCTGCGTGGACTCGAACCAGTGGCGACGCTATCAGCCTTCGGCCGGGTCGGCGCCCGCTGAACCATGCCCCCGACACGACCGATAGCGGGTCTGTGTCCCGATCGCCCGTCTCGTAGGCTCCTGACCCATGACCGCGCCCGACACCCGCGACCTCCAGCACGACGCCGCCGAGATCGTCGGGGCGGCGGAGGACGAGACACCCGCCCCGACGGCGAGCACCGAGCCGCCCGCCGGCGCCGGTCGCGGTACTGCCCGGCGCTGGCCGATGGACGCGCTGGTGGCCCTGGTCTTCCTCCTTGGTGCCGGCTGGGTCACCGCCCGTGGGTGGCTGGACCCGTACGGTCGTCTGCTCGGTAGCCGCCCCGACGACCAGGGCTTCAACGAATGGATGCTGGCGTACGCGGCGCACGCGGTAAGCCACTTCGAGAACCCGTTCTTCACCACGCTCCAGAACGCCCCGGACGGGGTCAACCTGATGGCCAACGTCGGGATGCAGCTGCCCGGGCTGGTGCTCAGCCCGGTCACCCTGCTGTTCGGCGCGCCGGTCGCCTACCTGCTGTTCATCACCCTGAACCTGGTGGGCACCGCGTACGCCTGGTACCACGTGCTCTCTCGGCACGTGGTCGACTCCCGGGCAGCGGCCTTCCTGGGGGGACTGTTCTGCGCCTTCGCCCCGGCGCTGGTCTCGCACAGCAACGGTCATCCGCACATGACCGCCCAGTGGCTGGTCCCGTTCATCGTCTGGCGGGTGGTCGCGCTCTCCCGGGGTGGGCACGTGGTCCGCGACGGCCTGGTGCTGGGCGCACTGGTGACGGCGCAGTTCTTCGTCAGCCTGGAGATCCTCTTCCTTACCGCGCTCGGTCTGTTGCTGCTCGTCCTGGTGTATCTCGCCGTTCGGCCGCGCGACGCGCTGCGACGCGGGCGCGCTTTGCTGCCCGGCCTGGCGCTCGCCGCCGTGCTGGTGGTGGTCGTGGCCGCGTATCCGCTCTGGATGCACTTCGCCGGCCCACAGCACCGGGTCGGTCATCCGGGCGGTCCGGACGCGTACGCTCTCAAACTCGGCTCGTACGTCCGGTTCGCCACCCAGTCGGTCGCCGGCGGTCCGACCAGCGCGGTGGGCTTCACGCCGAACACCACCGAGGAGGCGAGCTTCTACGGCTGGCCCATGCTGGTGCTGCTCCTCGGCGCACTCTGCTGGCTGCGTCGCGAGGTCATCGTCTGGGTGCTCGGCATCATCGGGCTGGTGACGGCGTTGCTCTCGATCGGCACCACCTGGACCGCCGGCACGCGGCGCACCGACGTCCCGGCGCCGTTCGCGCTCGTGCAGCACCTGCCGATCTTCGATGCCCTGGTGGTGGCGCGATTCGCCCTCATCACCACCGTGGCGCTCGGCGTGTTGCTGGCGGTGGCCGCGGATCGGCTCGCCGCTCAACGGGAACGGCCGTTCGGTCGGCTCACCGTCGCGGCGGGAACCGTGGCCGTGGCTGCGGCGCTCCTGCCCATCCTGCCCGTACCCCTGCCGGCGCAGGGGCGGGCTCCGGTGCCGGACTTCGTCACCAGTGGCGCCTGGCGTGATCACGTGGCGCCCGGCCGGACCCTGGTGCCGGTGCCGGTCGCCCGGATGACCTCGGTCTACTGGGGCTCCGCCGCGTTGGCCGGCTTCGCCGTGCCCGAGGGCTACTTCCTGGGGCCGGTCTCCGCGACCGACACCACCGGGCGCTGGGGAGTGGACCCTCAGCCCACGGCCGACCTGCTCACGGCGGTGTCGGCAGGTAAGCGGGACACCACGGTCGGCCCGGCTGAAATCGCGCAGGCGCGGGCCGACGTCCGCTACTGGAAGGCCGACGCGGTGGTGCTGCCCGACCGGGGCGCTCGTCGGCACGAGGCGCTCAAGACTGTGCTCAACGCGCTGTACGGGCCGGGCCGGCGGGTCGGTGACGTCTGGCTGTGGGACGTTCGCCCGTTCACCCGGTGACGCCTCCGGTCACCGGGTCAGGGTGACCATCGCCAGATCAGCAGCAGGTACCCACCGAAATACGTGGCGAAGGCGGCCATCGTCACCAGCACGGTGATCGCCCGGGCCCAGCCGGCCCGGGCCAACGCCACAGCGGCGGGCAGCAACAGCGGGAAGGCCGGCAGCAGGAACCGAGCCTTGGCGTTGTAGTAGCCCGCTGCGCCCAGCGTGGTGACCAGCAACAACCCGCTGTACAGCAGCAATTGCCACGGCTGTCGATCGATGATGCTCAGCACAAAGAACATCACCGCCAGGAGGACCACGACACTCACGACGAACATCTGCGGCATGGCCGAATCCGCCAACACCTCCCGGCCTCGGCGGAAAGTGTCGGCGCCGAAGTCGAACGTACTGCCCCAGCCGACGTCCTGAATGTGGAACCAGCCGTCCGGGCGTCCGACCTCGCGGCCCACCCAGGCCAGGTATCCGAGCCAGCCGGCGGGGGCGAGGAGGGCGGCGGCCCAGGGGCGCCAGCCGTCCCGGCGTCGGACGATCGCCACCAGCGCGGCCAGCCCCACCACCGGGATCAACGAAGAGGCGGTCGGTCGGGTCAGGCCGGCGAAGAGGCAGAGTACGCCGGCGGTGACCCAGTAGCCGCGCAGAAGAGCGTAGAGCGTCCAGGCGGCGAGGGCGGTGAACAGCGTCTCGCTGTACGCCATGGACTGGACGATGGCGTGCGGCACTGCGGCCCAGAGTGCGGCGAGCAGCACGCCGGTGCGTCGATTGTGCAGGTGTGCCCCGATCGCGAACAGCCCCCAGGCGGCGGCCAGACCGGCCAACCAGGCCACGATCAGCGCCGCGTCCCTGGCGGTGAGCGGCGAGATCCGATCCAACGCGGTGGTGAGCCCGGGATAGAGCGGGAAGAACGCCATGTTGCTCTGCGTCTGTGCGAACCCGTCGTACCCGTCCTGCGTGATCCCCAGATACCAGACCCCGTCCGAACTCGCCAGACGAGCTCCGGGGGAGCGGCCGCTGCTCCGGGCCCAGACATAGACGGCCACCACGCCGACCAGGCGGATCGCCGCGTAGGCGACGATCGCGGGGAGCGCGTACAAGGCGGCCTCACGCAGCCGCTGAATCCGGCCGGGCCGGGTGTGGCTGGGACCTTTCGGTACCAGCAAGCGGTCTTCTTCCGTCATCACCATAATCAGCCCGCGATCCTGTTCGCGTCGTGCTGGAATCCCGGTGTGGCCGAGGGGCGGGACACCGACCCGGGCCACCACCGGTCGTTGAACAGCACGGAGGTTAGCAAGCGGCGCTGCAGGTCACGGGACTGCCGCCAGCGGTGGGCCTTCCGACCTGAATCCTTGTCGTAGACTCGCTCGGGTCCCGCGGACGGCGGCACCGGTTACGACGGAAACGGGCGGGGATGGGATCTGACGGCACGACCGCAGCGGTGGATTCTCGGAGACGCGTCGACGGTGGTTCCCGGCTACTGCCGGGGCCGGCTGGGCTGCTCACGGACACGGCTCTGACCTCGGCGGAGATGGCCGGATGACCGCGCCCGACGTGACGGTCGTGGTCGCCGTCTACAACACCATGCCGTACCTCACCGAGTGCCTGGACTCGCTCGTCGGGCAGACCATTGGCCTGGACCGGCTCGAGGTGGTCGCGGTCGACGACGGCTCGACCGACGGCAGCGGTGAGGAGCTCGACCGCTACGCCAAGCGGTACCCGGGCACGGTCACAGTGCTGCACCAGCCGAACTCGGGCGGTCCGGCGGCACCGAGCAACCGCGCGCTGGAGGTCGCCCAGGGCCGGTACGTCTTCTTCATCGGCTCCGACGACCACCTGGGGCCGGAGGCGTTGGAGCGGCTGGTGGACGCCGCCGACCGGTGGGGTTCGGACGTGGTGCTCGGCCGGATGGTCGGCACCAACAACCGCTACGTCCACCAGGCCATCTACGCCAGCACCTCGGAGCAGGTCGACCTCTTCGACAGCGAGCTGCCCTGGTCGCTGTCGAACACCAAGCTGTTCCGGCGGGACCTGATCGAGCGGCACGGCCTGCGGTTCCGCGAGGACATGCGGATGGGCAGCGACCAGCCCTTCACGCTGGAGGCCTGCGTACGCGCCGGGCGGATCTCGGTCCTCGCCGACTATGTCTACTACTACGCGGTCAAACGGGACAACGCGCAGAACATCACCTACGCCAGTCGGTTCGAGGAGCGACTGCGCTGCGCCGAGGAGCTGGTCGAGTTCGTCGTCGGGCTGATCGAGCCCGGGCACCGGCGTGACGCGATCCTGCTGCGGAACTTCAGTTGGGAGGTGGCCAAGCTGCTCCAGGCCGACTTCCTCGACCTCGAACCGGCCCGGCAGCA
Source organism: Micromonospora sp. NPDC002389 (assembly GCF_040296095.1). Taxonomy (NCBI): domain Bacteria; kingdom Bacillati; phylum Actinomycetota; class Actinomycetes; order Micromonosporales; family Micromonosporaceae; genus Micromonospora; species Micromonospora sp. NPDC002389. The sequence goes on along the minus strand of NZ_JBEOWP010000004.1, from coordinate 268,615 downwards.
GCAGGCCCACCAACGGATCCGCCGGCTCGTCGAGAACTACCTCACCGACGGCATCCGCGAGCGGCTCGCTCCCGCCGTCCGGTTGCGCCTGCTGGCCGCCGGGCACGGGGACCTGGACCGGCTGCTCCAGCTGATCCGCCAGCAGAAGGACGGCGCACTGCCCGAGGTGACCGTCGTCGGCGACCGCGGCTACGCCCACTACTTCGGTTTCCGCGACCCGGAGCTGGGCTTTCCGGACGAGTGGTACGACGTCACCGAGCGGGCCGCCAAGCAGGCGATCAAGGTCACCGCGACCGAGTTGGCATGGGAACGCGACGAGACCGGCGCGCAGACGCTCGTGCTCACGGCGCACAGCCCCTGGGCGCAGTTGGCCGGGTTTCCGCCGCAGGCGGTCCAGGTGAGCCTCGGCGGGCTGGCGGCCGCCGTCACGCTGCGTCCGGGCGGGCCGGGTACCGTCGTACGGGCGCAATGGCCGCTGCACCAGTTGCTCGGCATCGGGGTTGCGGGCGCGGAGCCGCGCAAGGTCGAGGTCAAGCTCAGCGTGTTGGGCGGGGCGGCGACGACCGGGCTGCGGGCAGAGGGACGTCCTGCCGCGCCACGTCGGGCGGCCCGGCGCGGGTTCCGCCTGTACCTGGTCACGCCGCACACGGATCGCAAGCACCGGGTGATCCTGATGATCACGTCTGTCACGTCGCGCCGGATAGTCGCCCGTTTGACCACCAAGTGGTCGTCGAGAGGAAAGTAGTTCCATGAACATCTGCGTCGTCGCCCTCGGGAAGATCGGCCTGCCGTTGGCCGTACAGTTCGCCTCGAAGGGACACCGGGTGATCGGTGCCGACGTCTCCGAGCGGGTCGTCCAGCTGGTCAACGACGGGGCCGTGCCTTTCCCCGGCGAGACGGACCTGGACGTCAAGCTGAAGGAGGCGGTGGCCGCCGGGCTGCTGTCGGCGACCACCGACACCGCCGCGGCGGTGGCCGAGTCCGAGGCGGTCGTGGTGGTCGTACCCCTGTTCGTGGACGCCGAGGGCGTGCCGGACTTCGGCTGGATGGACGACGCGACCCGGGCGATCGCCGCCGGCCTCAAGCCGGGCACCCTGGTCAGCTACGAGACCACCCTGCCGGTCGGCACCACCCGCGACCGGTGGGCTCCGATGCTCCAGGAGGGCTCCGGGCTCACCGCCGGCAAGGACTTCCACCTGGTCTTCAGTCCGGAGCGGGTGCTCACCGGCCGGGTCTTCGCCGACCTGCGCCGCTACCCGAAGCTGGTCGGCGGCATCGACGAGGCGTCGGGCGAGCACGGCGTGCGCTTCTACGAGGCGGTGCTGGACTTCGACGAGCGGCCCGACCTGGACCGTCCGAACGGCGTCTGGGACCTGGGCTCGGCCGAGGCATCCGAGCTGGCCAAGCTCGCCGAGACGACCTACCGGGACGTGAACATCGGCCTGGCGAACCAGTTCGCCCGCTTCGCCGACACGGTGGGTGTCGACGTCACCAAGGTGATCGAGGCCTGCAACACGCAGCCGTACAGCCACATCCACTCGCCGGGTATCGCCGTCGGTGGGCACTGCATCCCGGTCTATCCCCGGATGTACCTGTGGAACGACCCGGCGGCCACGGTGGTGCGGTCGGCCCGGGAGGCCAACGTGGCCATGCCGGAGTACGCCGTCGACCTCCTGGCCGCCGCCTACGGTGACCTGACCGGCGTCGGTGTGCTGGTGCTCGGCGCCGCCTATCGGGGCGGGGTCAAGGAGACGGCTTTCTCCGGTGTCTTCCCGACCGTGGAGGCGCTGCGCCGCCGGGGCGCGACGCCGTACGTCACCGACCCGATGTACACCAACGAGGAACTCGTGGCGCACGGCCTGCCGGGCTACGCCGGAGAGCCGGTCGGTGCCGCCGTCGTCCAGGCCGACCACGCCGAGTACCGGACGCTCGCTCCCGCCGACCTGCCCGGCGTGACGGTGCTGGTGGACGGCCGGCGGGTCACCGACCCGGACCGTTGGGTGGGTGTGCGCCGAGTGGTCATCGGCGGCTGAACGAACGGTGACGGGCCCGGCGACCGCGTCGCCGGGCCCGTGCCGTTGACCGGGTCAGCCGCGCTGCGGCGGGTTGTCCACGTCGCGCGAGACGACCTCGCCGCGCTCGTCGACCCAACCCTTCGGCCGCGCCGGGTTGCCCGCCACGAGTTGGTACGGCGCGACGTCCCGGGTGACCACCGAACCGGCGGCGATCATCGCGTACTCGCCGACCTCGATGCCGCAGACCAACGTGGCGTTCGCGCCGATCGAGGCGCCCCGGCGTACCACGGTGGGGGTGATCTTCCAGTCGGGGTTCTGCGCGCGGGGACGGAAGTCGTTGGTGAAGACCGCGCACGGGCCCACGAACACCTCGTCCTCCAGGGTCACCCCCTGGTAGACGGAGACGTTGTTCTGGATCTTCACGAGGTCGCCGACCGTGACACCCGCGTCGACGTACACGTTGCGTCCGATCACGCAGCCCGCACCGACCTGCGCGGACGACCGGACGTGGGCCAGGTGCCACACCTTGGTCCCGTCGCCGACCTGGGCGCCCTGCTCGACGTCAGCGGTCGGGTGCACGAAGACGGTGGAGGCGCTCTCGTCAGTCAACCTTGGATCCCATCGGGTCACGGGGGCATCGAACGTGGCGTAGCATACCCACCTCCGGTCGGGCCCTGCGAAAGCCACGGTCGTCCACGTCCGGGCCCCGGCGAGCCAGGTCCTCACGTCGGTCCGACTCGGCATACCCTCGGTGCCGTTCATCCAGCACGATGCCCGCTCACGCCGGCCGTCGACGCCGGGCCGGGCAGCCCTGCGCCTACCACGAAGGACCCCTGTCGATGACCGACCAGACCGTCGCCGCCACCGTCCCGACAGCGGTCGACGGACCGACCGCACCGGGCCGCCTGCGGTCGGTCGGGCGCCGGGTCGGTGCCGTGACCGCCGTACTGCCCGCCGTTCTCACCGACGGTGCCGTACTGGCCTTCGCGCTCTGGACGCTGCTGTATCACGCGGCCCTCCCGCTCGGTCTCGCCCCGTCGTCGACGTTCCGGATCTGGCTGGTCACCTGCGTGGTGTCGGTCCTGCTCGCGCCACCGCTGCGATGGTGGTGGCGTCGGCGCGCCGGCCGGCCCGCCCCGGACAGCGGGACGCTGGAGGCGGCCGACACGGATCGGGGAACCGGCACGGAGCCGGCGGGCGAACCGCCCGGCCGGCCGCCGGTGGCCCCGCGTCGGTGGACCGTGCCGGTCCTGTTCTTCGGCGTCGTCGCGGCGATCACCGCCGGCCTGGCCGGAACGCCGGCCGGCGACGGTCTGTCCTGGTGGGTGCCGGCCTCGGCCGGGGCGGTGGCCGCCGTCGGCGCGGTGCTGCTGACCCGGCGGACCTGGCGGGTCACCCCGGCGACCCGGCCGCCCACGCCGGCACCGACCGCCGCGCAGTCGGCGTACGCGCTGCTGGTCTCCGGTCTGGTCGCGGTGGCTTCGCTGCTCATCGCCCGGAACACCCCCGACGACGTCTACTACGTGGGCCGGTCGGTGTGGGTGGCGCAACGGGACGTCGTCCCGCTCAACGACTTCCTGTTCAGCGAGAACGTGCTCCCGGCGATGGCCTCGCTGCCGCCGACCGCCAGCATCGAGGTCTTCGCCGGTGCGCTCGGTCGGTTCCTCGACATCCACGCCGCCTCGGCGACCTGGTACGTGCTGCTGCCGGTGCTGGCCGTGCTGGCCGTGCTGGCGCTCTGGCGGGTGGTGCAGCAGTGGGCGCCCCGACGTCCGGTGCTCGCGTTCACCGTGGCGATCGCCTTCCTCGGGCTGGTCGCCGGCCCGGACGCCGCCCTGGGCACCTTCCACCTGCCCCGGCTCTACGAGGGCAAGGGCATGTTCGTCTCCGCCGTCGTGCCGCTGATGTGGTATTACCTGACCCGCTGGTTCGACGACCGGTCCCCGCGCATCCTGGTGCTGATCGTCGCGCTGTCGGTCACCGCGATCGGGCTCAGCACCACCGCGGCGATCATCCTGCCGATGCTGGTCGGTGGCGCCGCACTGATGATGACGTTGGTCGGCCGCTGGAAGGCGGCGCTGGTCGCCGGTGTGGCCGCCGTGGCGTACCCGGTCGGCGCGGTGATCGTGACGCAGTTGGTCCTCGGGCAGGGCACCGCGACCGGGGCGGACGCGATCGTCTATGACGCCGAGTACACCTACCGGCGCACCTTCGAGGTCGGCATCGTCGGCGTGATCGGCGGGCTGGCGCTGTGGTGCGGGCCGCTGCTGGTCCGCCGCCGCACCCCCGCCCTGCTGGCGGCCGGTGGCACCCTGACGCTGAGCGTCCTGCTGGTGCCGGGCGTGCTGGAGTGGCTCGCCGCGCTCACCGGCATCTCGGTGGTCCTCTGGCGGGTGCCGTGGTTGCTCGCCCTGCCCGCGCTGGTCGGGCTGCTCTGCACGGTCTGGCTGCCCACCGGGCTGCGGGCCGTGCGCGCCCTGGTGGGGGTGGCGCTGGCCGGGGTGATGGTGGCCTCGTTCGCCGCGTACGCCACTCCGATGTGGTCGGAGCGTAGCTGGGTGGAGGTGCACGACCGGCCGACCTGGAAGTTGCCGCAGCACCGGCAGAGCATCGTGTTCTGGATCGACGGTCTGGACCGGCCGGACGGCTTCCTGCTCGCGCCCGACACCATCATGCGGACCACGCCGATCGTGACCAGCGAGATGCGGGTCGTGCTGCCGCGCGACTTCTATCTGGTCGAGTACGACCTGACGTCGCAGTTCGCCAAGGATCGGCTGTTGCTGACCCGGTTCGCCAGCGGGGCACCGGCCGACGAGCGTCCCACCCCGGAGGAGGTCGCCGGGGCGTTGGAGCGGGTGGACGTCGGCACGATCTGTGTCTACGGCGGAAACCGCTACGCCCGACAGACCGCCGGCGAACTGGGTTACGTCGAGTTCGCCAGCCGTCGGGTGCCGGGCCGGTCCGGCATCGTGGTCTGTCTGCGTCGTGTCTGAGGGCGCGCGCGTTCGGCCTGGTCAGGCCGACTGTCCGAGGCGGGCGGTCAGCGATGCGGGCAACGGTGGTTTGGGAGAAAGATGCCTGATACCCGACCTTCGTCCCGACGGCACTTCGCGTTAAGGTCGCAGCTACGCTGGCGGCCGTCGACGCGCATCCAGCCGGTCATCGATCTCGTGAGGGAGCATTCTCGTTGTTCGGCATGTTGACTTCGCGCGTGGGAGTCGCCCCGCGTGGCGCCCTGCTGCTGGCGTCCTATCTGGTGCTGCTCGCCGCCGGTGCCTTCGGCTGGGTCGGTCTCTTCGCGGTCGCCGGCCTGGCGGCCGTCCTCGGTGAGTTCGCCGCCGCGCGGTGGTCGCCGGCCACCGTGACGTTGTTGGAGAAGGTCGGCGTCAGCCTGGTCTACCGACAGTTGGCTCGCGACCTGTCGGTGGTGCTGCTGGTCGCCGCCCACGTGCCGGTGACCGGCGTCGAGCTGACCCTGCTGCTCCTGCTGCCCGCCGCGGTGTGGCTGATCGCGGTCTTCGCCGGGGCGTTCAACCGGATGATCGACCGCCGCACCGCCGACTCGGCGCTGGTGCGCAACATCGATCTGGGTCGCAAGCGGTCCGCCCCCCGCCCGCCGGGATGGGTCGCCGAGGCGGCAGGCGACCGGTTGCCGTGGACGAACGTCCTGCTCGTCCCGGCCGCGGTGGTGGCCGTCGTCGCCGCCGACGTGATGCCGGTCTTCCTGGCTGGTGCGGTGGCCGTCGGGCTGGCCGGGGTGATCGGCGGCATCGTCGCGTTCACCTGGCTGCGTGGGCGGGGCGCCGGGCAGAGTTCGCCGCTGCCGGCCGTGCAGCAGTGGTTGAACAGCTACCGCCCGGAGGTGGCGCTCTACTTCGCCGGCCCGGCCAAGGACGTCTACCAGGCGAACATGTGGCTGGCGCCGATCGAGGCCGTGGGGCGTCACGCGGTGGTGCTGATGCGCAACCGGGACGCCTTCCTGGAACTGGCCGACACCCGGCTGCCGGTGGTCTTCGTGCCGGCCGCGCCGGACTTCATGAACCTGGACAAGAGCAGCATCCAGGTGACGCTGTACGCCGCCAACGTCGGGCCGAATATCCACATGTTGCGGGAGCCCGGCATGAAGCACGTCTTCGTCGGGCACGGTGACAGTGACAAGGCGGCCAGCGTCAACCCGTACAGCAAGGTCTACGACGAGGTGTGGGTCGCCGGCCTGGCCGGTCGGGAGCGGTACGCGCGGGCCGGGGTGGGCGTGCTGGACGCCGACATCGTGGAGATCGGTCGCCCACAGTTGGCCGGCGTGCACACCTTCGGCTCGGAGTCCGTCGACCGCCCGTTCACCGTGCTGTACGCGCCCACCTGGGAGGGGTGGCTCGACGACGACCCGTACCACACCTCGCTGATGCTGATGGGGGAGCGGATCGTGGCCGCGCTGCTGGCCACCCGCCCCGCCGTCCGGCTGATCTACAAGCCGCACCCGCTGACCGGGACCCGGTCCAAGCAGGCCAAGGCGGTGCACCAGCGGATCGTCGAGCGGATCCGGGCGGCCGGCGGCGACGTCGACGCGGCCGGCCTGGACGGGCCGGCGCACCGGGTGGTCACCGGTCGGGTGCCCGCGCTGTTCGACTGCTTCAACGAGACCGACCTGCTGATCAGCGACGTCTCCAGCGTGGTGTCGGACTTCGTGCAGAGCCAGCGGCCGTACGTGGTGGCCAACCCGGCCGGGCTGCCCGAGGACGAGTTCCGGCGGACCTTCCCCACCTCGCGGGCGGCGTACCTGCTCGCGGCGGACTGTGGTGAGCTGGAGAAGATCGTCGCGGTGACCCGGGCCGGCGACGACCCGATGACCGAGGCCCGGCGGGAGCTGAAGACCTATCTGCTCGGCCCGGCCGAGGCGAACCCGATGGACCGGTTCGCCGAGGAGATCGGGCGGCTCTGCCGCTGACCGACATCACGACCGCCACGCGCCCGGGACGACCTGTCGTCCCGGGCGCGTCGTCGTCCGGCATCGGGCTGAGCACCAGTGGGTCGCGCGTCCGGCACCGGGCGGGGCCGCCGCCCGGCAGGCGGCGCGGCGTCGTCCCGGCCGGAAACGAGCCGGCAGGCGGCGCGCCGGGACCGGTTTTGTCCGGTACGGGCCCGGCCGGGCGCGCGGACGGGCATGCTCGGAGGCAGGTCGCGGGAGAGGGGACGGGCGTGGAGAGCTACCACGAGGACTGGACCGACAGCCAGCGGGCGCTCTACGACGAGTGCTACCGGGCCGGTGCGGACTGGGCCGGCGACCCCGACACCGCTGCGGAGGACGTCCAGCAGGTGATCAACCTCGGCCAGGCCGACGACGACACGCTCGCCGATGCCGAGATCGACTTCCCGCCCCTGGTCGACGCGGTCACCGAGGCCACGGGTGAGCTGGTCACCACCGTGCCGGCCAGCCACGACGATCCCGCCTTCCGGGGCTTCGTGGACGGCGTACGCGACGCCACCGCCGACGAGGTCTTCGGCCTCTGAACCACCGTCACCCGGCCCTGGGCCTGTCACCCGGGGCGGTTGTCTGCGACCATCTAAGGTCAGTTCCGCCGACCGTGTCGCCACGGTCGGCGCAGTCGACCGGGACCATGCGGGGTCAGCGGAGCAGACCGAACGGGGAGGCCGGGTGCGCATCCTGCTGGTCGAGGACGACCGTCGGGTGGCCGCCGCGTTGTCGTCCGCGCTGACGCGTCGCGGCTACGAGGTGGAGCACGCGGCGACCGTCACCGCCGCCCTCTCCGCCGCGCCGTGCGATCTGGTGCTTCTCGACCTCACGTTGCCCGACGGCGACGGCACCGACCTCTGCCGGGAGCTGCGCCGCCGCAGCAACCAGCTCGGCATCATCGCGGTAACGGCCCGGGGCGAGGAGCGGGACCGGGTGCTCGGTCTGCGGCTCGGTGCCGACGACTACGTGGTCAAGCCCTTCTCGATGGTCGAGTTGCAGGCGCGCATCGAGGCGGTGCTGCGGCGGGCCTCGCACGCGGCGCCGGAGCGCAACCTGATCGAGGCCGGGCGGCTGCGCATCGACGTGGCGGCCCGTACGGTCACCGTGGCCGAACGCCCGGTCGCGTTGACCCGTAAGGAGTTCGACGTGCTGGTCTCGCTGGCCCGGCAGCCCGGCGTCGCGGTGCCCCGCGACCGGATCCTGCTGGACGCCTGGGGGACCACCTTCGCCGACCGGCACACCGTCGAGGTGCACGTCGGGTCGTTGCGGAGCAAGCTCGGCGACGCGCGGCTGGTGGAGACCGTCCGTGGCGTCGGCTACCGGCTGCGGAGCGAGTGAGTGCGCCGCCGGTTGGTGATCAGCTACCTCCTGCTGATGGTGTTGGTGCTGGCGGCGTTGGGCCTGCCACTGGGGATGACGCTGACCACCCGGGAGACCGAACGGGTCCGGGCGGACCGGACCGCCGACGCCACCCGGTTCGCCTCGCTGGCCGGTCCGGCGCTGCGCAGCGGTGTCTCCGGTCCGTTGGACGCCGAGTTGAGCAGCTACGACGAGCTGTTCGGCATCGGCGCGGCGGTGGTCGACCGGGACCGGCGGGTGGTGGTCGCGTCGGGCAGCTACCGGCCGGGCACGGGCACCCGCGAGGCGCTGGACGTCGCCCTCTCCGGCCAGCAGACCAGTGGACCGGAGTCGGTCTGGCCCTGGCTGTCCGGGCCGATCGTGGTGGCGGTGCCGATCAACGACGGCGGCGAGGTGCTCGGCGCGGTGGTGACCGCGACCCCGTCCGACGGGGTACGCCGGACCGTGGCCACCTGGTGGCTGCTGCTCGCCGCGCTGGGCACGCTGGCGGTGCTGGCCTGCGTGCTCACCGCGTTCGGGCTGGCCGGTTGGGTGCTACGCCCGGTCACCGAGCTGGACGCGGTCACCCACGAGATCGCCGAGGGGGACCGGGGTGCCCGGGTGCAACACCAGGTGGGCCCGCCGGAGCTGCGCCGCCTGGCGGCGAGCTTCAACCACATGGCCGACGCCGTCTCCGACGTGATGGACCGGCAACGCGCGTTCGTCGCGCACGCCAGCCACCAGCTCCGCAACCCGTTGACCGCGTTGCGGTTGCGGGTCGAGGAGCTGGGACCGAGCCTGACCGACGAGGACGGCCGCGCCGAGCACCGGCTGGCCCTGGAGGAGACCGATCGGCTGGCGCTGCTGCTCGACGCGCTGCTCACCCTGGCCCGGGCCGAGCGGCGGGAGAACCAGCGGGTGACCGTCGACGCGGTGGCGGTGGCCGCGTCCCGGGTCGCCGCCTGGGAGCCGCTGGCCCGGCACCGCAAGGTCGCCCTGCGCCTGGCGGCCGACCCGGCGCCGACGTACGCCCGGACCGTGCCGACCGCCATCGACCAGGCGCTGGACGCGCTGATCGACAACGCGGTGAAGTTCAGTGGCGTCGGCGGCGAGGTGACCGTGTCCGTGGCGACCCGCGAGGGCGGGATCGCCCTGGAGGTACGCGACACCGGCCCGGGTATGACCCCCGACCAGCTCGGCCAGGCCACCGAACGGTTCTGGCGGGCACCTGAGGTGCAGAACGTCGACGGTGCCGGGCTGGGTTTGACCATCGCCGCGGTGCTCGTCGACGCCTCCGACGGCCGGTTGACCATGCACCCGAACTCACCCCGTGGCCTGGTGGCCGCCCTGTGGTTCCCGGCGCCCACCGAGCCGGCCGACCTCGCCACCTCGACCGCGCCGCCCGGCCCGGCACCCACCGAGCCGGTGCCGCCGGCCTCGGTGGCCGGCGACGGTCAGGGCTTGCTGGCGCGGTAGTAGTCGGCGGCGCCCGGGTGCAGCGGCAGCGGTGAGGTGGCGATCGCCGAGCGGGGGCTCATCCGGCCGGCAGCCGGGTGCGCGCTGGCCAGCTCGGAGCGCCGTTCCATCAGCAGCCGGGTCACCTCGCGGACCAGTGGTTCCGGCAGGTCGGCGCGGACCAGCAGATAGTTGGGGTTGGCCACGGTGGTGACCGCGTCGATCCCGTACACCGAGCGGGGGATGTCCCTCGGCACGTACACCTCCGGGTTGCCCACCCGCAGCGGGGCGGTCCACTCGCCGAGGTCGACGATGCGGGTCGGGGTGTCCTGGGCGAACTGGGCCACGGCCCGCACCGGGAGCCCGCCGGAGAAGAAGAACGCGTCGATCCGCCCCTCCCGCAGTGCGGCCACCGAGTCGTCGAGGCCGAGCCGTTCCTGGCGTACCTGGCCGTCGTCGAGATCGGCGGCGGTGAGCAGCCGCTGCACCGTGATCTCGGTGCCGGAACCGGGCGCGCCGACCGACACCCGCCGCCCCCGCAGGTCGGTGAGGGTCTGCACCGGGCTGTTCGCGGTGGTGACCAGGTGCAGCAGGTCGTCGTAGACCCGGGCGACCGCCACCACCTGCGGGTGCGGGCCGGGATCGGCGGGCAGCACGTCGGCCTGGGTGAAACCGAGTTCGGCCTCGCCGGCGCCGAGGAGCCGGACGTTCTCCGCCGAGGCGGCGGTGACCATCACCTCGGCGCGGACGTCGGGCAGTTCCCGGTTGAGGATGGCGGCCAGGGACTCACCGAAGGCGTGGTACACGGCGGTCGGGCTGCCGGTGGCGATCCGGATATGCACTGTCTTATCCGGAGATTCCCGGCAGGCGCTGAGACCGGGCAGGGCCAGCAGCACGGTCAGCGCCAGCGTCGCGCGGGCGCCGCGTCGCCGGGCTCGGGCGGTGTACCGGGTACGGCTCACGGGCAGCACTGTGCGCCGCCGAACCCCTGTGGCGCAAGCCCAGAGGCGGCGGAAGCGCTCTCCGGACGACCCCGGCGGGTGTGCCGGGGCCGTCCGGGTGGCCCTGACCGGCGGCCGGCGAGCCGTTCCAGCCGTCCGGATGGCCACGGATCAGGCGACTGGGCGGTGTGCCGCCTCCTCTCCGGCGTGGCGCAGGATCTGCTCGCGATCCCGGCCGTGCGCGACACTGACCAGGAAGCAGCCGGTGCCCGGGCGCAGCAGCGCCGGCACGTCCAGCAGGGCCGCGCCGCGCACCAGCACGGCGGCCAACTCCCGGTCGGTGATCCGGACGCCGAGGATGTGCCGGCGTACGTGCCGACCACCGGCCAGCAGCGCGGACCGCCAGGCGGCGGCGGCCAACCGGGTACGCCACAGCCGTCGGGCCGTCGAGGCACCGGGCACCGGCCCCCCGAGCAGTTCCCGGCGGCCACGCCGCCACCCGTTCTCCACCATCGCCGCGTACGCCATCCGGTGCTCGCGGGCGACATGGATCTGGTGCAGTTCGTAGCGGCGGCGCAGCCCGCCCACCGCCGTCTCGTGCCGGACCGGGATGTGCAGGCGGTCGAGTAGCTGTCGGGTACGCCGCGCCGCCTCCTCCCGGTTGAACTCGATCGTCGCCGGGATGGCGGGTTGCTGGCCCGCGTACCGGTTGCCGGGAGCCGCCGGAGGCGGCATGCAGCGCAGCAGGCAGGCTGTTTCGAACGCGTCGGCCAGCGTGGTCCAGTCCAACGGCGGCAGGGTCGTCGCCTGGCGATGCCGGTCGAGCAGAATGGGTGCGGCAACCACCGGAGTGCCTCCTTGTGGTGTCGGGTCCTCCTTACGGTGACCTGTGACACCCGCGGGTGGTACCGATCCGGCTCAGCCTTGAGGAAATCTTGCGCCTGGTTACAGTTCGGAAACCACAACGTCGATCTGACGTGGGCGGCCCGGCGTTCCGGCCTGCTCGCACACCGTGTACTTGAGGTCTCGCAGCGCTGTGACCAGCGCGTTCGCGCTGCGTGGCCGGGCCCCGGCGAGGAGCAGGTCCCGCACCAGGCGACCCTTGGTGGCCTTGTTGAAATGACTGACCACCGACCGCACCGGCTGCCCGTCCACCTCACGTTCGTGCAGCACGCGTACCGTCACGACGCGCTCGGCCGACGCACCGCGCGGCGCCCACGTGGCGGCGTACGCGCCGGACCGCAGGTCGAGCACCGCAGCGGTGCCGGCCGCCTCGGTCAACACCGGCCCCAGCACCCGCCGCCAGTACGCCGACAGCGCACCCAGACCGGGCAGGCGGGCCCCGATCGCGCAGCGGTACGGCGGAATCCGGTCGGTGAGCCGGACCGCCCCCCACAGGCCGGAACTGACCAGCACCTGCCGTTGTGCCGCCCGAAGGGCGCTGGGCGGGAGTGTGGCCAGGTCGAGGGCCTCGTAGAGCACGCCGGTGTAGATCGCCCCGGCGGGGGCGGTGGCCGCCGCCGTCAGCCGGGCGTTGCGCCGCAGCTCGGCGTGCTGGCCGGCGCTGAGCCCGAGCGCGTCCAGCGCCGCCTCCGGTGGCCCGGCGGAGAGCGCCACGAGCGCGTCCAGCACCTCCCGGCGGGCGGGGTTGAGCGCCGGCAGCGAGAGCCGGTCCAGGTCCAGCTTGCGGCCGGTGCCGGCGTCGGCCTTGCCCTCGGAGGGCGGCAGCAGGATGAGCATGGGTGACTCTAACGCCAGGGGCGCAGCGGCTCCGGCGGGTGGTAGACGCGGAAGCCGCCGATCTCGGCGAGCAGGCTGCCGTCCGCACCGTCGCCGAGCAGTTCCCGCAGCCGCCGGTCCGCCGGTGCCCCGGCCGCCAGCACGTACCCCGGACGGGTGGCGCGGGCCAGCCGCCACCAGTACTTCGGATAGCGGTTCTGGCCCGGGTGCAGGTCGCCGTCGAGCACCCCGCAGACCACCTTCTCGGCGGTGTTGAAGATCAGGCGGTTGCAGGTCCAGTACTCGCCGTACACCTCGTGCAGACCGGCCGCGTGGACCGTGGCGGCGAGTTGTCGCGCGTACCGTTCCTCCCGTCGGCCGGGGTCCGCACCGGCGGTGGCGAACAGGACAGTGACCACCAGCGACGTCGCCGCCAGGGCGGCCAGGACGGCGGCGGCGAACGCGCCGGCCAGCCGCCCCAGCGCGCCGACGGTGCCCCGAGCGCCGGCCACCGCCGCCGACCAGAGCGGCCACAGCACCGCCGGCAGCGACAGTTGCAGCACCGACAGGTACCGCGCGTTGCCCAGCGGGTCGCTCGCGGCGAGCGAACTGCGCACGTACGCCAGCAGCGTCAACGCCGCGCCGCCGAGCAGCGCGAGGTGCAGCACCGGGGCGAGGCGGTCGGCCCGCCCGGCTCCCCGGCGGTACGCGCGCCCGGCGAGCACCGCCGCCACGACCAGCAGCACCGGGTAGAGCAGCCCGAACCACTCCTGCCAGCGGGCGCAGCCGGAGAGCGGGCAGAGCCCAGCCGCCAGGGACACCCCCTCCAGCAGGCCACCGTCCAGCCGCAGCGTCCACGGTGGCGGCGCACCGGTGGCGCCGCTGATGGTGCGCAGCACCGAGAGGGAGTCCTGTCCGGGCGGTGCGACGAGGTTGTCGCGGATCATCGGGGCGATTCCGACGGCGAACCCGACGAGCAGCAGCAGCCCGGCCCCGCCGAGCAACTCTCGGCGTACCGCCCACACCAGCGCCAGCCCGGCCACCGCCAGATACGGCACGATCAGCCAGTCCGACCAGACGGCCACCCCGGCGAGCAGCCCGAAGAGGCCGACGGCCAGCCGGCGGTGGCGTACCGTGCCCTGGGCCAGCCCGGCGACCAGCAGCAGCATCGCCAGCACCGCGACCTTGACCTCCGGTCGACCGCCGACGGTCGTCACCTGGTCCCGGATCACCCGCTCGGAGCCGAGCGCCAGCAGTCCGACGACCAGGGTGGCGAACCAGGGCGAACCGATCCGCCGGGTCAGCCGGTGGATCAGCCAGAGGAACACCGCGTAGAGCGCGAGCACCGGCAGCCGCAGCAGCGGCCAGCTCGGTCCGCCGACCGCGAGCAGGGGAGCGGCCAGGTACGACTGCAACATGCCCATGTAGCGCTGGCCGTACAGGAAGACCGGGTGCTCCCGGCCCTCGGCGATGTGCAGCGCGGCCAGCCCGAACGTCGCCTCGTCGCTGTTGGACACCGGCACGGTGTGCAGCACGAGGTAGAGCCGGTAGCCGACCCCGGCCAGCCCGAGGAGCAGCGCGACGAGCGCCGGCCGGTCGAGCCGGAGCCACCCCCGTCCGCGCTGTCGCCCTGATTGCGACCCTGCACGTGGCACGACCATCGCCCCCGTCGTCGTCCCGACCGGAGTTTCGCACGGCCGGACGTCGCTACGGGCCGGTTCGCCGCAGCTCAGGTGGGCTCGCCCGCCCGGCGGCGCGGCCTTGTCCGCGCGGTGGCCCACTCCGGCGGCGGTGCGCGGTGGCCGACGGGGTGCCGAGGCGGCTCTCGCGTGGCCGAGGTCGCCGGCGTGTGGCAGGGTTGCACCCGTGCCACCCACTTCCGCCGGCCAACTGGCCATTCCGAACCTGCACCGGGCCGCACGGATCGAGGACGCGGTGCACGCCGTGGTCGAGCGTCGGCTGCGCCGGACGGGCTGGCGGATCAACATCATCGCGTACACCGGTTACGGCGCGCCCGGCTGGGCGCGGGTGATGTGCCGGGTGCTGCTCGGGCGACCGGACACCCGTCAGCGGGGCCGGCTGGAGAAGGTCCGGGGCTGGCGCAGCTTCACCACGCTGCCCGCCAAGCACGTCACGGTGACGATCGAGACCGGTGGGGTGACCCACGAGACGCAGGCCGACCGCAGCGGCTTCGTCGACATCGTGGTGGAGACGAACCTGCCGCCCGGCTGGGGATCGGTACGGCTCAGCGTCCAGGACGCCGAGCCGGTCGAGGCGCCGGTCCGCATCCTCGACCCGGAGGTCCGCTTCGGCGTCCTCTCCGACATCGACGACACGGTCATGGTCACCGCGCTGCCCCGGCCGCTGCTCGCCGCCTGGAACACCTTCGTGCTCGACGAGCACGCCCGGATGGCGGTGCCCGGCATGGCCGTGCTCTACGAGCGCCTGGTCACCGCGCACCCCGGCGCCCCGGTGTTCTATCTGTCCACCGGCGCGTGGAACGTCGCCCCGACACTCACCCGCTTCCTGTCCCGGCACCTCTACCCGGCCGGGCCGCTGCTGCTGACCGACTGGGGTCCCACCCACGACCGCTGGTTCCGCAGCGGCCGGGAGCACAAACGCGCCACCCTGGCCCGGCTGGCCAAGGAGTTCCCCGACGTCCGCTGGCTGCTCGTCGGCGACGACGGCCAGCACGACCCGGAGATCTACCGGGAGTTCGCCGCCGCCCACCCGGACAACGTGGCGGGCGTGGCGATCCGGCGGCTCTCACCCACGCAGGCGGTGCTGGCCGGTAGCCTCCCCGTCCCGCACGACAGCCCTGCCGAGGGGCCGATCGGGCAGAAGTGGCTCTCCGCCCCCGACGGCGCGGGCCTCTGGACCCTGCTGCGCGGCGCCGGCCTGGTCTGAGGCTGCTGCGCTGCTTCTCCCGAGCCTGCCGGGCGTCAGCCGCCGGGCGTGAGCGTCACCTCGCCCGTGCAGCCGGCCAGGTGCCGGCGGTCTTCGAGCAGGTCGATGACCGCCTCCCGGTTGGCGATCCGAGCCTCTGACAGCGCGTCCGGGTTCTGCCGCTGACCGGCGATGAAGGTCAGGTTGTTGCGAACGGCGGTGTCGAGGCCGTCGCAGTTCTCCGCCGCGCCGCCGTTGAGTGCCGCGTTCGGGTCCGCGTCCGGCACCTCGACCTCGCCGGTGCAGCCGGCCGCCGCGCGTCGCTGTTCGAGCTGGTCGATCACGGCCTGCCGGTTGGCGATCCGGGCCTCCGACAGCGGATCCGGGAACACCAGTTGGTCGGCGATGAAGGCGAGGTTGTTGCCCACGGCCGTGTCGAGACCCTCGCAGTTCTCGCTCGCCGAACTGGTCCCGGTCGCCATCGCGAAGGCCACGCCGAGGGTCACCCCGATCGCCGCGACCCCCGCGATCTTCCGCTGTCGCGGTGAGGTCCCGCGCCGACTGCTCAGGGTTGTACGTCTGTTGCTCGCCATCGTTTCTCTCCCCCTCGTCGTCAACTGCCCTCGGAGGTACGGGCGCGCGGACGCCGGCGGTTCACCGTTCGGTGATCTACTTGCGAGCCCGGCGAATTGTTACCGACCTGGTGAGCGCGCTGTCACGCAGACATGAGGCGGCCAGGGTCCCGCACTGTCTGTGACGCCCGTCAGGCG
This sequence comes from Micromonospora sp. NPDC002389, assembly GCF_040296095.1. Classification (NCBI taxonomy): domain Bacteria; kingdom Bacillati; phylum Actinomycetota; class Actinomycetes; order Micromonosporales; family Micromonosporaceae; genus Micromonospora; species Micromonospora sp. NPDC002389. The sequence goes on along the minus strand of NZ_JBEOWP010000004.1, from coordinate 252,519 downwards.
GGTGGCTTGGACGGTGCGACGTTGCGGAAGCGCTCGTGCGCCGACTGCCGGCTGATGCCGAGCGCCTTGCCGATCTCGGCCCAGGAGAGCCCGCCCTCCCGGGCCGTCATCACGGCGCGTTCGATCAGCGGCCGTTGCCAGCGTTCCACCTCGGCGAGGATGCCGAGCGCCTGCAACGGCCAGGTGGTGGCCAGTTCGGCGATGTTGTCCCGGAGGGTGTCGGAGCGGCCCAGCAGCCAGCCGGGTGGAGTGGCGGCCAGGATCGGCCCGATGTGTCCGCTCCATTCGGAGGTGGCCATCCAGCGCCCCTCTTCTGCAGCCGGATAGTCGCTGGTGCCGATCCATCCGCAACTGCACCGGGCCCGGTAGCTGACGGTGCCGGCCGGTGCTGCGGCGGCGGTACTCAGCGTCCCGTTCGGTAACCGGAACCCGACGAGGTTCGCGTGCCCCGGAACCATTTCCTCCGCCATCCCACAAGCATAGGCGCGTCAAGATATCCTGACGTCATGTGTCAGAATGTCCTGACATCAATGCCCGGGTTTGTCGTCGCCCGGGCTCGACACTCCTGGAGGAGAGCGCATGTCCGTGGTGAGCGGCACCGTGGCGCCGGGTTACGAGCCGGTCCAGGAGGCGTTCCTGGCGAACTTCGAGACGCGGTCCGAGATCGGCGCGGCCGTCGGCATCTACCGGCACGGCCAGGAGGTGGTTCGACTCTGGGGCGGGGTCGCCGATCCCGCTACCGGCCGCGCCTGGCGGGAGAACACCCTCCAGGTCGTCTACTCCACCACCAAGAGCGTGCCCGCCGCCTGCGTGCACCTGCTGGCCCAGCGCGGGCAACTCGACCTGGACGCACCCGTCGCCGAGTACTGGCCCGAGTTCGCGGCAGCCGGAAAGGACAGCATCCCGGTCCGCTGGCTCCTGTCCCACCAGGCAGGACTGCCGATACTCGACCGTCCGGTTCCGCTCGCGGAGGCCTTGGCCTGGGATCCGGTCGTCGCCGCCCTAGCCGCCCAGGCACCCACCTGGCAGCCGGGCACGGCACACGGCTACCACGCAATCACCTACGGCTGGCTGGTCGGCGAGGTGGTCCGTCGCATTACCGGCCGCAGCCTCGGCACGTACTTCGCCGACGAGATCGCGAAACCACTCGGCCTGGACGTCTGGATCGGCCTGCCCACCACCGAGGCACACCGGGTCGCCCGGACCGTCGAGCAGCCGGTCGACCCACCCGCCGCCACCAGGGCGATACCGGAAGCGCTGCGGGAGGCGCTCGCCGCGTACACCGATCCAACCTCGTTGGCGGTCCGGTCGACGGCGGTGACTCACCCGCCGCTCGACCTCACCGACCCACGTACCTGGTCAGCGGAAATCCCCTCGGTCAACGGCATCTGCACCGCCTCATCACTGGCCCGCTTCTACGGGGGCCTGATCGGCGAGGTCGACGGCATCCGGATCCTCGACGCGACCACCCTCACCACCGCCACCCGCGAACAGGCCAGCGGAACCGACCGGGTGCTCAAGGTGCCGACCCGGCCGGCGCTCGGCTTCGGCCTGCCAGTGCCGGGACAGCCCTGGTGGTCGCCCACCTCCTTCGGCTTCCCCGGCCACGGCGGCTCGCTCGGCTACGCCGACCCGGCCAGCGGCATCGCATTCGGTTACGTGATGAACGGACTCCGCGTCACGATGGGCCCAGACCCCCGCACCGCCAGCCTGATCGAGGCAGTCCGGACGGTCGTGTCCCGCCGACCGGCCTGACCCCTACCGGCGGGACCCTGAACGGACCCGGCATGGCAGAGAGCCGCCGGGTCCGTTTGCCTCCACCCACCAACTCAGTCCCAAGGCCCCCGACCACATTCGCCGATCCAAGCCAGTTCCGTATAAGCCGGTCTGTACAGCAGGGTCGGGCCCTGTCGAGCTGAGAGCGGGAACGGATCGCGTTAGGTGGCCGCAGGCTGCGGCGTGCCGTGCCTGGCGACGCGATAGCGCGAACGGTTCAGCTCGACAGGCGGCGAGGGAGGTATCGGGGTCGAAGGGTCCGCAAGCCGCAACGGCCATGCCCCGCAACGGCCACGGCCGCAACGGCCGCAACGGCCACGACGGTGACGGCCAGGCCCGCAACGGCCACGACGGTGACGGCCACGACGGTGACGGCCACGACGGGGACGGCCACGTCTGGGACGGCCACGGCCGTGACGATGTGGTCGGGCCGTGCAGTGGTCAGGCCGTGCAGTGGTCGGGCCGTGCAGTGGCCAAGCCGTGCAGTGGTCAGGCTGGGCGGAGCCAGAGGGCGCCGAGTGGGGGGACGCGCAGTGCCACCGAGGCGGGTAGCCCGTGCCAGGGGATGTCCTGGGCGTGGACGGTGCCGAGGTTGCCGACGCCGGAGCCGCCGTAGTGGTGGGCGTCGGTGTTGAGCACCTCGGCCCAGGTGCCCGCCGCCGGCAGGCCGACCCGGTAGTCGTCCAGGGGTAGGGCGGAGAAGTTGGCGACGCAGACCAGGGTCGCCCCGTCGGGAGCGATCCGGACGAACGAGACGGTGTTGTTGGCGACGTCGTCACCGGCGAGCCAGCGGAAGCCGGCGGGGGAGGTGTCCTGCGTCCACAGGGCGGGGGTGTCCCGGTAGACCCGGTTGAGGTCGCCGACGAGGCGTTGCACGCCGGCCCGGGCCGGGTCGTGCAGGAGGTACCAGTCGAGGCCGCGCTCCTCGCTCCACTCCCGCTCGTCGGCCAGCTCGCAGCCCATGAAGAGCAGTTGCTTGCCCGGGTGCGCCCACATGTACGCCAGCAGCGCGCGGACGTTGGCCAGGCGCTGCCACTGGTCGCCGGGCATCTTGGCGAGCAGGGAGCCCTTGCCGTGCACCACCTCGTCGTGGCTGATCGGCAGCACGTAGTTCTCGCTCCAGGCGTACGCCAGGGAGAAGGTGAGCTGATGGTGGTGGTGCTGCCGGTAGATCGGGTCCTTCGAGGTGTAGAGCAGGGTGTCGTGCATCCAGCCCATGTTCCACTTGAAACCGAAGCCCAGCCCGCCGTCGCTGGTCGGGCGGGTCACCCCCGGCCAGGCGGTGGACTCCTCGGCGATCATCACCACCCCGGGGTGGTGCTTGTAGACCGTCGCGTCGGTCTCCTGCATGAACGCGATGGCCTCCAGGTTCTCCCGGCCGCCGTACTGGTTGGGCACCCACTGCCCGTCGGCGCGGGAGTAGTCGAGATAGAGCATCGAGGCGACCGCGTCCACCCGCAGCCCGTCGACGTGGAACTCCTCCAGCCAGTAGAGCGCGTTGGCGACCAGGAAGTTGCGGACCTCGCGGCGGCCGAAGTCGAAGACGTACGTGCCCCAGTCGGGGTGCTCGCCGCGACGCGGGTCCGGGTGCTCGTAGAGCGGGGTGCCGTCGAAGCGGGCCAGCGCCCACTCGTCCTTGGGGAAGTGCGCGGGCACCCAGTCCAGGATCACCCCGATGCCGGCGGCGTGCAGCCGGTCCACGAGGTAGCGGAAGTCGTCCGGGTCGCCGAACCGCGACGTGGGCGCGAAGTAGCCGGTCACCTGGTAGCCCCAGGAGCCGCCGAACGGGTGCTCCATCACCGGGAGGAACTCCACGTGGGTGAAGCCCAGTTCCACCACGTACGCGGTCAACTGCTCGGCCAACTCCCGGTAGCCGAGGCCGGGCCGCCACGAGCCGAGGTGCACCTCGTACACGCTCATCGGCTCCTGGTGCGGCTGCTGCTTCGCCCGCCGGGCCAGCCACTCCGCGTCCGTCCACTCGTACGTCGAGCGGTGCACCACCGACGCGGTGGCCGGCGGCACCTCCGCGTACGCGGCGAGCGGGTCGGCCTTGTCCCGCCAGTACCCGTCCGCGCCGAGGACTCGGTACTTGTACCGGGCGCCGGACGCCACCCCGGGCACGAAGACCTCCCACACGCCGGTGGAGCCCAGCGACCGCATCGGCCAGCCGTCGTCCGGCGCCCAGCCGGTGAAGTCGCCGATCACCCGCACGCCCCGAGCGTTGGGGGCCCACACGGTGAACGCCACGCCGTCGTCGCGTACGCGGGCGCCGAGCGCCTCCCAGAGCCGCTCGTGCCGGCCCTCGCCGATCAGGTGCAGGTCCAACTCGCCCAGGGTCGGCGGGTGGCGGTACGGGTCGTCGTGCGGCTGCCCGTCCAGCTCGACGCGGTAGTCGAGGACCTCGCCGGGGACGGTCGCCTCGAAGACGCCGACGTCGTGCACCCGGCTCATCGGGTACCGCCGTTCCCCGACCAGCAGGCACACCTCGGCCGCGCCCCGACGCATCGTGCGGACCACCGTGCGCCCGTTCGCCGGGTGGGCCCCGAGCACGGCGTGCGGGTCGTGGGTCTCCCCGGAGATCAGCTGGTCCATCGGGCGTCGTCCTTCGTGGCGGAGTCGGTGCCGCTGCGGGGACGGGCGGCAGTGGTGGGCGCGGTGGCGTCGGGTCGGTGCAGCACCAGCACGTGCGCGGGTTGCAGGTACGGGTCGAGGCGGACCGCGTTGCGCTGCCCCCAGTCGTAGGCGGCGCCGGTCAGCGCGTCGTGCACGGTGAACCGGTCGTGCCAGTCCAGGCCCAGCGCCGGCATGTCCAGCGTGGTGTTGCCCCACTGCACGGTGTGCGAGTCGAACGAGCAGATCACCAGCACCGTGTTTCCGGTCGTCGGGTCGTGCTTGGACCAGCAGAGCAGCGCCGGGTTGTCGATGTCGTGGAAGACCAGGTTCCGTAGCCGGTGCAGGGCCGGGTTCTCCCGGCGGACCCGGTTGAGGGTGGCGATGAACGGGGCCAGCGACCGCCCCTGCGCCAGCGCGCCGGCCCAGTCCCGGGGGCGTAGCTCGTACTTCTCGTTGTCGATGTACTCCTCCGCGCCGGGGCGCGCGACGTGCTCGAACAGCTCGAACCCGGCGTACATGCCCCAGGAGGGGGAGAGCAGCGCGGCCAGCACCGCCCGGATCTTGAACATCGGCGGTCCGCCGTGCTGCAACGAGGCGTGCAGGATGTCCGGGGTGTTGGGCCAGAAGTTCGGCCGCATGTAGTCGGCCGCCGCCACCAGCTCCTCGCAGTACTCCCGCATCTGGTCGGCCGAGGTCCGCCAGGTGAAGTACGTGTACGACTGGGTGAAGCCGACCTTCGCCAGCCCGTGCATCATCGCCGGTCGGGTGAACGCCTCGGCGAGGAACAGCACGTCCGGGTCGACCTGCTTGACCTCGCCGATCAGCCAGTGCCAGAAGTCGACCGGCTTGGTGTGTGGGTTGTCCACCCGGAAGATCTTCACGCCCTCGCCGACCCAGTGCAGCACCACCCGCAGCACCTCGGCGCGGATGCCCTCCGGGTCGTTGTCGAAGTTCACCGGATAGATGTCCTGGTACTTCTTCGGCGGGTTCTCCGCGTAGGCGATGCTGCCGTCGGCCCGGGTGGTGAACCACTCCGGGTGCTCGGTGACCCAGGGGTGGTCGGGGGCGCACTGCAACGCCAGGTCCATCGCCACCTCCAGGCCGTGTTCGGCGGCGGCGGCGACGAAGGCGCGGAAGTCCTCCGGCGTACCCAGATCGGGGTGGATGGTGTCGTGCCCGCCCTCGGCGGCGCCGATGGCCCACGGCGAACCCACGTCGTCCGGCCCGGCGACCAGGGTGTTGTTGGGGCCCTTGCGGTTGACCCGGCCGATCGGGTGGATCGGCGGCAGATAGAGCACGTCGAAGCCCATCGCGGCCACCCCCGGCAGCCGCTCGGTGGCGGTGGCGAACGTGCCGGAACGGGCCGGCGCGTCGACGGTGGCCGGGATCGCGCCCTCGGAGCGGGGGAAGAACTCGTACCAGGCGGAGAAGAGGGCCCGCTCGCGGTCCACCCAGATGCGGTACTCCTCGCCGGTGGTGACCAGCTCGCGAACCGGGTGCGCCCAGAGCAGGTCGGCCAGCGCCAGCGCCGGAGCCACCCGCTGCGGCAGCGGCAGCGCCGTGTCGCCCAGCGCCCGTACCGCCTCGTCCAGGCCCGCCCGGTCGGCGGCCGGGGCCAGCTCGGTGGCGGCGCGCAGCACGCGTACGCCCTCGGCCAGGTCGTTGGCCAGCTCGGCCGGCCCCTGGCCCGCGGCGATCTTCTTGGTCACCGCGTTGTGCCAGGTCAGGTACGGGTCGCTGAACGCCTCGACGGTGAAGATCCAGTCACCGACGGCGTCCGGGACGATGGTGGCGTGCCAGCGGTCCCGGCCCGGCTCGCCCGGTCTCATCCGGGTGAACGGTCGCGCCAGCCCGTCCGGGCCCAGCCAGACCACGTTGCAGCCGAGCGCGTCGTGCCCCTCGCGGTACGCGACTGCCGACACCGGCACCACCTCGCCGACGACCGCCCGGGCCGGGTAGCGACCGCAGGAGACGACGGGGGAGACGTCTTCGATCGGGAACCGTCCGCTCACCGCCTCAACCTACTGTGCGAGATCGGCTCGCGCTCGTCTGACCGCCGCACCGTGCCCCACTTGCCCCGCCGCCGCCTGCCGCCCTCGCGCGTTCGAGCTCAGGCCGGCGTGCGTTGGAGATCAGGCCGGCGGTTGAGTCGCCACGAACGACCCCTTGCCCTGACGGGTGACGATCCAGCCCCGTTCCTCAAGAATGCGGAGGGCGTATCGGACCGGCCAGGCGCTCGACTGGTACTGCTCACGCAGCTCAGCGATGGACGGCAGCTTGTCGCCGGGCTTGAGCGTGCCCGCGCGGACTGCGGTCGAGACATCGTTGATGATCTGCTCGTAAAGCGGTGCTTGCGGCATGGGCGCGCCACCTCTCGTCAGCGCCTCGATCTTCGCACTCCGAGTGACGCGCCGTGCATGCTCTGTTGACTGTGACGGCATAGCCTTCTAAGTTGAACGTGCCGGAGGTTCTCTCGTCAGCAACGGAGCGCCTTTGACCAGGGCGGGGCGGGTCCCCGTGCCGCCCCGCCCTGCCGCACCTTTTCGACGCGCTCGCTCTGCCCCGACTTTCCGACTTCCGCCGCACACCTCCCGCCACCCCTAGGAGGCACGATGCCCCAGCCCTTCGGCCGCCGATCAAGGAGTTGTGGCAGGAGATTCGTTGCCATACGCGGCTTTCGTCAGCGCCACGACTCCATGATCGGCGTCGGCGTCGGCGTCGGCGTCGGGTGTCGGGTCGGCGTCGGAGGTGGGTGGGTCGGCGCGGAGGCGGGTGGAGGGTGGGGTGGGGGCGGTGAGTGAGGTGCCGGTGGGGCGGCGGATCGCGCAGTGGCGGGTCCGGCGGAACATGACGCAGCAGCAGTTCGCCGACCGGATCGGCAAGTCCAAGAGCTGGGTGGACAAGGTCGAACGTGGGGAGCGCCGGGTGGAACGGGTGTCGAACCTGCGGGAGGTGGCCGACGCGCTCCGGATCGACCTGGCGACCCTGCTGCCGGACCGGGCCGGGCGGTCCGCCCCCGCAGTCGCCGGTGTGGAGCGGGTTCGGGCGGCCCTGGCCAGGTACCACGTTCCGGCGTCGTCCCGTCCGGTCGACGTGGCGCAGGTGCGGGCCCGGCTGGACCATGCCGAGCAGAGCTATCGGCATGCCCGGTACCCGGCCCTGCTCAGGCTGTTACCCGACCTGCTCGACACGGTCCGGCAGGTGCGGGTCGACCGTCCCGATCCGGTGGGTGACGAGTTGCTGGTGGGCGCGTACGGGCTGGTTGCTCTGGTGTTGGTCAAGGTGGACCAGCGGGAGTCGGCGTGGCTGGCGGCGGACCGGGGGATGGCCGTCGCCCTGGGGGCCGGGGACGCGCTGCTGGCCGCCGCCGCGACCGTGCCGCTGAGTCAGGCGCTGCGGGCGGTCGGACGGCGACGGTCCGCGATGGATGCGACGGTCGTGGCCGCGCAGCGGATCGCGCATCGGGGCGGCGACGCGGCGGCGCTGCGCACGACGTTGCTGGTCCAGGCGGGTCTGGCCGCCGGTGCTCGGGGCGACGGCCGTAGCGCGCGAGAGCTGATCGACCAGGCTGCGGCGATCGCGCCCGAGCTGCCCGACGGCTACGGTACGGCGGCGGTGGAGGCGGCGCGGGTGGTGATCGCGGCCGACCTCGGGGACGTCGGGGTGGCGGCGGCCCGACACGTTCGGCTGACGGCGGGGAACGGGTGGCGGTGGCTGCCGACCGAGCACCGGGCGGCGTACCTGCTCGACGTGGCCCGCGCGCACGCCCGCTGCGGCGACATGCTCCAGGCGGGGCGGGCGCTGTTGGACGTCGAGCGCACCGCCCCCGGGGAGGTACGTGATCGCCCGTCCGCCCGAGCCCTGGTCGCGGTGGTGGCCCGCGCCGCCACCGCGCCCGCCGCCCTCACCCGCCTCGCCACCAGCCTGCACGTCGGTGGCGATGGTGCGGGGTGAGCTGTGTTAGACGGTGCGGTGTGAGCATGTGTTAGCAGGGGACCCCTGCTATGCACGAGGCGTTAATAAGGTGCCCTTCCTTACACCAAAGCCTTACCCCAAAGCCTTACCCCAACAGCGAGCCGTACAGCTCCAGCGTCTGGCGCGCGATCGCGTCCCACGAGAAGTGCTCCACCGCGCGCCGCCGGCCAGCCCGCCCAAGGGTCGCGGCCCGCTCGGGGTCGGCCAGCAACGTGTTCAGCCGGTCGGCCAGGTCGGCCTCGAAGCGGGCCGGGTCCAGTGGTCGGCCCGAGCCGTCGGTGGCCTGCTCGATCGGGACCAGCAGGCCGGTCTCGCCGTCGGCGACCACCTCGGGGATGCCGCCGGTGGCGGTGGCGACCACGGCGGTCTCGCAGGCCATCGCCTCCAGGTTGACGATGCCCATCGGCTCGTAGACGGACGGGCAGACGAAGATGGTGGCGTGGGTGAGCACCTGGATCACCTCGGACTTGGGCAGCATCTCGGCCACCCAGACCACCCCGGAGCGGCCGGACCGCAGCTCGGCGACCAGGCCCTCCACCTCGGCGGCGATCTCCGGCGTGTCCGGTGCGCCGGCCAGCAGCACGAGCTGCGTCTCCGGCGGCAGGTCGCGGGCGGCGCGCAGCAGGTGCGGCAGGCCCTTCTGGTGGGTGATCCGCCCGACGTAGACCACGCTGGGCAGGGCGGGGTCGATGCCGAGTCGGGTCAGCACGTCGGTGCCCGGGTCGGGGGCGTACTGCGCGGTGTCGATGCCGTTGTAGATCACCTTGACCCGGTCCGGGTCCACCTCCGGGTACGCCGCCAGCACGTCCCGGCGCATCCCGGCGCTGACCGCCACGACCGCGTCGGCGGACTGGTAGGCGGTGCGCTCGCACCAGGAGGAGAGCGCGTAGCCGCCGCCGAGCTGCTCGGCCTTCCACGGGCGCAGCGGCTCCAGGCTGTGCGCGGTCACCACGTGCGGCACCCCGTACAACAGCTTCGCGGTGTGTCCGGCGAGGTTGGCGTACCAGGTGTGGCTGTGCACCACGTCCGCGCCGGCACACCCGGCGGCCATCTCCAGGTCCACGCCCATGGTCCGCAGCGCGGCGTTCGTCCCGGCCAGGGCCGGCGGATCCGCGTACGCCCGGACGCCCGGCTCGGTACGCGGCGCGCCGAAGCAGTGCACCCGGACCTCGGTGATCCGGCGCAGCTCCCGGGCCAGGTACTCGACGTGGACCCCGGCACCGCCGTAGACCTCGGGCGGGTACTCCCGGGTGAGCAGGTCGACGCGAAGGGGGGCGGAGTCGGTCATGCCCGGCACCCTAGTGCAGAAGTGTGCCCGTACGAGTGGTGAAGCGGCACGGGGATGGATAGCGTCTGGTCATGGCTGCCAAGGTGCTCGCGATCGTCCTGGCCGGCGGAGAGGGCAAGCGCCTGATGCCGCTGACCACGGACCGGGCCAAGCCGGCCGTCCCGTTCGGCGGGATGTACCGCATGGTCGACTTCGTCCTCTCCAACCTGGCCAACGCCGGCTATCTGAAGATCGTCGTGCTGACCCAGTACAAGTCCCATTCCCTCGACCGGCACATCACCAAGACCTGGCGGATGTCGACGCTGCTGGGCAACTACGTGACGCCGGTGCCGGCGCAGCAGCGTCGGGGCCCCTGGTGGTTCGCCGGCTCGGCCGACGCGATCTACCAGAGCTTCAACCTGATCTACGACGAGCAGCCCGACTACGTGATCGTCTTCGGCGCCGACCACATCTACCGGATGGACCCCCGGCAGATGGTGGAGGACCACATCGCCTCCGGTGCCGGGGTGACGGTGGCCGGCATCCGGCAGCCGCTGCACACCGCCGACCAGTTCGGCGTCATCGAGGTCGGCGAGGACGGCCGACGGATCCGGGCCTTCCGGGAGAAGCCCACCGACGCGGTCGGGCTACCCGACGCGCCCGACGAGATCTACGCCTCGATGGGCAACTACGTCTTCACCACCAGGGCGCTGATCGAGGCGGTGGAGCGCGACGCCGAGGACAAGACCAGCAAGCACGACATGGGCGGCAGCATCATCCCGATGCTGGTGGAGCGCGGCGAGGCCAACGTCTACGACTTCCGCGACAACGAGGTGCCGGGCAGCACCGACCGGGACCGGGGCTACTGGCGCGACGTGGGGACGCTCGACTCCTTCTACGACGCCCATATGGACCTGATCAACGTCCACCCGGTGTTCAACCTCTACAACTTCGACTGGCCGATCTACACCGAGCAGCCGCCGTACCCACCGGCCAAGTTCGTGCACCAGTGGGGGGAGCGGGTCGGCCGCGCGGTCGCCTCGATGGTGTCGCCCGGCGCGGTGATCTCCGGCTCGCTGGTGGAGAACTCGATCGTCTCGCCGAAGGCCAAGGTGCACTCCTGGGCGCACGTGGACGGCGCGGTGCTGATGGAGGGCGTCGAGATCGGCCGGCACGCGGTGGTGCGCCGGGCCATCCTCGACAAGAACGTCTACGTGCCCGAGGGCGCGGAGATCGGCGTGGACCTGGAACGGGACCGACAGCGCTACACGGTTTCTGACAACGGGATCGTGGTCATCGGCAAGGGACAGAAGGTGGAGCCATGAGTGGTCACCCGCGCGCGGGCAAGCCGGCCGAGCCCGCCGACCTGGTCGACGTACCGCGGCTGGTGACGGCCTACTACGCCGAGCATCCCGACCCGGCCGACCCGGCGCAGCAGGTCTCCTTCGGCACCTCGGGGCACCGTGGGTCGAGCCTGCGCAACGCGTTCAACTCCGACCACATCCTGGCGGTCACCCAGGCGCTCTGTGACTACCGCCGGGAGCAGGGCGTCGACGGGCCGCTGTTCCTGGGGCGGGACACCCACGCGCTCTCCACCCCGGCGGCCGTGGACGCCCTGGAGGTGCTCGCCGCCAACGAGGTCACGGTGTTGCTGGACAGCCGGGACGGCTACACCCCGACCCCGGCGGTCTCGCACGCCATCCTCACCCACAACCGGGGTCGCACCAGCGGGCTCGCCGACGGCATCGTGATCACCCCGTCGCACAATCCGCCGGACGACGGCGGGTTCAAGTACAACCCGACCCACGGCGGTCCGGCGGACTCGGACGTGACCCGGTGGATCCAGGACCGCGCGAACGCGATCCTCGCCGCCGGGCTCAAGGAGGTGCGGCGCATCCCGTACGCGCGGGCCCGCGCCGTCGACACCACCGGCACGTACGACTTCCTCGGCGCGTACGTGGACGACCTGCCGGCGGTGATCGACGTGGACGCGATCCGCGACGCCGGGGTGCGCATCGGTGCCGATCCGCTCGGCGGGGCCAGTGTCGACTACTGGGGCGAGATCGCCCAGCGGCACCGGCTGGAGTTGACCGTGGTCAACCCGACGGTGGACCCGACCTGGCGGTTCATGACGCTGGACGGTGACGGCAAGATCCGGATGGACTGTTCGTCGCCGAACGCGATGGCCTCGCTGATCGCGATGCGCGCCGACTACCAGGTGGCCACCGGCAACGACGCGGACGCCGACCGGCACGGCATCGTCACGCCGGACGCCGGTCTGATGAACCCGAACCACTACCTGGCGGTGGCGATCGCCCACCTGTTCCGGACCCGGGAGCAGTGGGGTCCGGACGCCGCCGTCGGCAAGACGCTGGTCTCCTCCTCGATGATCGACCGGGTCGCCGCCGACCTCGGGCGTCCGCTGCTGGAGGTGCCGGTCGGCTTCAAGTGGTTCGTGCCCGGGCTGCTCGACGGCGCGGTGGGCTTCGGCGGTGAGGAGAGCGCGGGCGCCTCGTTCCTGCGCCGCGACGGCGGGACGTGGACCACCGACAAGGATGGTCTCCTGCTCTGTCTGCTCGCCGCCGAGATCATCGCGACCACCGGCCGGACGCCCAGCCAGCACTGGGCCGAGTTGGCCGACCGGTTCGGCGCGCCCGCGTACGCCCGGATCGACGCGCCGGCCACCCGGGAGCAGAAGGCCGTGCTCGGCAAGCTCTCCCCGGAGCAGGTCCGCGCCACCGAGTTGGCCGGCGAGCCGATCACCGCCACGCTCACCGCCGCGCCCGGTAACGGCGCGCCGATCGGTGGGCTCAAGGTGACGACGGCCTCCGGCTGGTTCGCCGCCCGCCCGTCGGGCACCGAGGACGTCTACAAGATCTACGCCGAGTCCTTCCAGGGGCCCGAGCACCTGGCCCGGGTCCAGCAGGAGGCGCAGGAACTGGTCACCGAGGTGCTGTCCGGCGCCTGACCGGCCCGGCTTCGGCCCGGCGTCGGACAGCGGCTGGCGCTTGACCGGTCCGGCGGCGTCGGACAGTCGTGGACGCGTACGCCCGCGTGCCGTCACCCGGTCCGGGTGACGGCACGACGGTGGCGTGTCAGCGGGCCAGTGGGATGCCGGGCTGGCGTTCCCGGGGCGTACCCGGCAGGACGCCGCAGAGCGCGGCGAGCTGGTCGACGATCAGGCCCGGGTCACCGAACGGGTCGAGGGCGCTGACCTCAAGCGGGTCCAGGGCCGGCACGCTCACGTGCGAGATCAGCGGGTGCAGCGGACGGTGGTCGGCCTCGCCGTGGCCGAGCAGGTCCTCGTGCAGCTTCTCGCCGGGGCGTAGTCCGGTGTAGACGATCTGCACCGGGCTGGCCGCCTGGCCGACCATCCGGCGGGCCAGGTCGTCGATGCGGACCGGCTCGCCCATGTCGAGCACCAGTGCCTCGCCGTCGCGCCCGATGCTGGCCGCCTGGAGGACCAGGTGCACCGCCTCCTGCACGGTCATCAGGTACCGCGTCACGTCGGGATGCGTGACGGTCAACGGCTGCCCGGCCTCGATCTGCCGCTGGAAGGCGGTCACCACCGAGCCTCGGCTGCTGAGCACGTTGCCGAACCGGACACTGAGGAAGGTGCCCGGGTGGGTCGCCGCGGCGTGGGCGGTGAGCATCTCGGTGAGGCGCTTGGAGTAGCCGAGCACGCTGATCGGGTTGGCGGCCTTGTCGGTGGAGATGTTGACGAAGCGGGCGACGTCCCGGCAGGCGTCCAGGACGGTGAGCGTGCCCCAGACGTTGGTCTTGATCGCCTCGCCGGGGTGCCGTTCCAGCAGGGTCAGGTGCTTGAGCGCGGCGGCGTGGAAGACGATCTCGGGGCGGCGGTCCCGCATGATCCGCCGGATTCCCTCGTCGTCGCGGAGGTCGGCGAGGATGAGTTCGGGGCCGTCGAGCAGGGCCCGCCCGGTGAGTGACATCTGGAGGCTGTGCAGTGCGGACTCGTCCCGGTCGAGCATCATCAGCTCGCCCGGGTTGGCGCGCATGATCTGCCGGCACAGTTCCGCGCCGATCGAGCCTCCGGCGCCGGTGACCAGGACCCGCCGACCGGCGAGGCCGTTGTCGTCGAGCGTCAGGTCGCCGACCACCTGGCGGCGGCCGAGCAGGTCGCTGATCTGGACGTCGCGGACGTCGCTGACCCTGATCCGGTGGTCCACCAGCTCCCGGACCGGCGGAATGATCTTGAAGGCGGCGCCGGTCCGGAGAGTGATCTCCCGGATCTCCCGGATCAGCGTGGCGTCGGCGTTCGCCACCGAGAAGATCAGTGTGGTCGCGCCGGTGCGGCGGACCGCCTCGGCGAGCTGCGCCCGGCCACCGAGCACCGGGACCCCGGCGATGCGCAGGTCGCGCCGGTCCGGGTCGTCGTCCAGCGCACCGACCGGCAGGTAGCGCCCCTTCGGGTCGCCGAGCATGGCCCGGACCAGCCCCTGACCGGCCTCGCCGAGGCCGAACAGGAGCACCGGGGTGGCGGATCGGGCGTCCGGACGCATGGCGCGGTCGCGGCGGTGCCGGTGCAGCAGACGGGAGCAGAGCATGAACAGCAGCGCCAGCGCGCCGCCGACCACCGGGGTGCTGGCCGGGATCGGGCGCTCGCCGAAGGCGAGCAGGGCGAGCAGCACCAGGGCGGCCGTGGTGGCGGTCGTACCGGCGAGCCCGCGAACCTCCTCGATGGTGCCCAGCGGCTGCCGGCCGGAGTAGATCCGCCGTAGCGCGCTGATCCCGACGTGCAGCACGGCGGTGGCGGCACCGAGCAGCATCACGTCGGCGGCCTGGTCTGCGGTGGGTACCTGTTCGTATCGGGCCCAACCGGCCACGGTGAAGCCGCCGACCCAGGCGAGGGCGTCGGCGGCCAGGAAGACGGCGGTACGGCGTCGGTTCACTCTAATCCGGTCCTGGGGCGTCGGCGTTATCTCGGGTGGCATGACGATCTCCCCTGTCCTGTCCGTGGCCGGTGGCGACCTCCATCAGGTCAGGGCCACGCACGTCCCCTAACTGCTTAGCGGAATTAAGGTCGTGCGATTCCCTCTTTCACGTTTCTCTGGCCGGTCGTTCATTTCCGGAAGTGCGAACAACTGTCGCGTGCAGGGGAACGGGAGACATTCTCCGAATGCGGAGACGGCGAATTCAGGCCGGTGGTGGTACCCGACGGTCGAACCGGTGACGCAGCTCCTCGGGGAGGAGTTCCCGCAGTTGCTCGGGCAGCAGCGGCAGGTCCAGCAGGCTCAGCTTGAGTTGGCTGCGCTCCTGGAAGCGGCCCGGGTCGAGGCGTACCACCAGGCCCGCGTCGTGCCGGTAGCGGATGTCGACCGCGCCGGAGGTCGACCCCTCGCGGATCAGCAGCCCGTCGACCTCCACCGCCACCGGCCCGGACCCGGGCCGCAGCTCCAGCCGGACGTTCTCGTCGGGGGAGAGCACCACGGCCCGGGAGATGCCGGACATCGGCGCGCTCGGGGTCACCACCACCGCCCGCGTGGCCGGGGAGATCAACGGTCCGCCCGCCGCATAGCTGTAGGCCGTCGACCCGGCCGGCGTGCTGACCACCACCGCGTCGCAGCGGTAGTAGCCGTAGCGGCGCCCGTCGACGGCCAGGGTGGCGGTGACGAAACCCTGACCGGGCGCGCGGATCAGCGCGATGTCGTTGAAGGCCACCACGTCGTCGCCGCACACGTCGCAGGCCAGGCAACTGTGTGCCGCCACGGTGTAGTCCCGGGTCAGCAGCCGGTCCAGCGCCGCCGGCACCTCCGGCGGCTCCACCTCGACCAGGAACCCGACCTTGCCCAGGTGTACGCCGAGCACCGGCTTGGGGTCGTTCACGGCCATCCGGAGCGCGCCCAGCATGGTGCCGTCCCCGCCGATGCTGATCAGCACGTCGGAGCGGGCGACGAGGTCCGCCGTCGGCATCGCCTGGACCGACTCGGGGACCCGGTGGCGGTCCTCGACGCGTACCGCCAGGGTGGCGTCGTGCCGGACGGCCCAGGCCGCGATGGTGTCCACCACGGGCGAGGTGTCCCGGGTGGGATGGAGTACCAGCCCGAGCCGGATTCGGTCCATGGGCAAAGCTCACCACAGTCCGGTCGGCCGCACCGGGCTACCCGTCGGGACCCTTCCGCAAATTGTCAATGCGACGGGAATTCACGAAAGCGGCTCGCGTGTTCCGCTTGTTCGATAATTGCCGCCCCCGATGCTAGTTTGATTTGTCCGCCAAGAGCCGAACGGATATCGCGGAGGCTTGTACATGAGGAATGCGTCGAGCCGGGTTCGCATTCGAGAAGCGTCCCGCTCGCCACTCGATCGGCGGCCGGCGGATCCTGGTCGTGCGTGGGGTGCCGCCATGGCGGACCCGCGCCGTCGTACCGGAGCGCCGCGCAGGTGACGGAGTCGACGTCGTACCGGACCGTCGAGGCGCGGGTTCCGGCGCCGGCCGGGCGGCCCACCACGCCGCACGCGGCCCGTGGTCGGCGGCGCAAGCTGCCCCGGCTGACCTGGCTGCTGCAACTGTTCCCGGTGACCACCGTGGTGCTGGCCCCGTACGCGGTGCTCATCGTGCCGATGGCGATGTTCAACGACAACCCGGACGTCGGCTTCATCGTCATGCTGCTGGCCCTGGCCCTGCCGGGCTGCCTGGCGGTGGAGTTCGCCTTCCTCAAGCGGGTGGGCCCACGGGGGGAGTGGCAACGCGGTCTGGCCGAGGCCAACAGCGGCTACCCCCACCTGTTCACGATCGCCCGCGCGGTCGTGCTGGTCAGCGTCACCGCCGACCTGGTCGCCGCCTGGGCCGGCCAGGGCACCATCTTCACCCAGGTCACCGGGGAGGTCGTCTCCTCACCGGCGGCCGTGGTCAGCTCGCTGTTCATGGGCTGGCGGTACCTCGCGTTCGCCCTGCTGGTCGCGAGTCTGCTCGGCGGGCGGGCCAGCCGGCTGGCCTGCCTGCGCTGGACGCTCTGCCTGCTCGGGACGCAACTCGTGGTCGCGGTGGCGACGGCGATGACCGAGCCGATGATGGCCTACCTGTTCTTCCTGATGGCGGTCGCGGCCATCTGCGGGCTGCTCTACAGCCGCTTCGTGGTCGTCGCCGTCCTGGCACTCTTCCTGCTCTGGCCGACGGTCTACGCTGCCCGCAACGACCTTCGGGCCGACGGTGGCGTCAGGATCGACGAGGCGGTGACCTCCGCCGACCGGCTGCGGCTCGACCTCCAGGTGACCCAGGCCAGCGAGTACGACACCCCGGTCGACATCGAGCGGCCCGGCCTACCCCAGGTCGTCCGGTACGGTCTGGTGCCCCGGATGCTCGACCCGGACCGGCCGGCCCTGTCCACCGGCGCGCGGATCAACGAGTACATGGGCGGCACGTCCACCTCCGCGTACTCCTTCCTCGCCCTCGGCACGATCTACTTCCTGGACGGTGCGTGGGGAGTGGTCCTGTACTTCACCGGCTGGGCGTTCGTCGGTGTCCTGCTGCTGCGGGCGGGCGGTGCTCCCGGCCCGGTCCGCCTGGCGGTCTTCAGTTTCGTGGTGGCGGCTCCGCTGATGTGGTCGAAGGTCTATCCGGAGTCGATGATCTCGTTCGTGCAGTTCACCGTCGCCGCGCTGCCGGTGCTGCTGCTGGTGTCCCTGAATCGATCGCGGTCACGGACCGCGCCGCAGCGCGTCCGGGCCGGCACGTGACGACCCGGGTCTCGCCCCGGCCCGGTCCGGCCGCCACGGGTGCTGCCACCGGCTCGGGCGGGCGACGTGCGTTCGCCCGCCGGGCGGTCGCGGCGTTGTCGGTGAACGGGCTGTCGAGCGTGGGCAACCTGATGGTCTCGGTCTCCGTCGCGCGCGGCGAGTCGCTGTCGGGGCTGGGCCAGTTCGCCCTGGCCTTCTCCGTCTACGTGCTGGTCATCGGTCTGGTCCGGACGGCGGTCACCGAGGCGGTGCTGGCCGCGCGGACGGCTCCGGGACGGCGCACGATCGGGCGTGGTGCTCGCCGGGCCGCCGCCGTCGCCGTGGTGTCCGGGGTGGTCACGGCGGCCACCGGGATGGTGCTCGGCTCGCCGTACCTCACGGTCGTCGGCCTGGCCCTGCCCGGCCTGGTGGTCTACGACTACGTCAAGGCGATCAGCATCGGCGTCGGCGGGACCCGGGTGGCCTGGACGCAGGAGTGCGCCTGGCTGGGCTGCACCGCGCTGTCCGTCGGGGCGGTGCTGGTCGCCGGTGCGCCGACGGTCATGATCTTCGTCGGTTGGGCCGCGTCCGGTGCTGTCCTCGGCGTCGTGGTCGCCCTCTGGCAGCGGTACGGCGTGCTGCCCGGCTGGGGACTCGACCGCCGGGAGACCCGGGTCGCCGCCTCGTTCGCCGCGCAGTTCCTGGTCACCACCGGCTCGGCCCAACTGGCCCTGAGCGCGCTGGCCGCCACGGCCGGGGTGGCCGTGGTGGGCGCCCTCGGCGCGGCCCGGACGGTCTTCGGGCCGGTGACCCTGCTGACGACGACGCTCTCCTCGCTGATCGTGCCCTATCTGGCGCAGTCCCGCGCCGACACGCCCCGGGCCCGGGTACGGGCCGCCGGTGCGGTCGTCGCCCTGTCCGTGGGCGTACTCCTGCCGCTGGTCCTCGCGGTGTGCCTGCTGCCCGACGAGGTGGGCCGGGCGGTGCTCGGGGACAACTGGCACGCGGCCCGTCCGCTGTTGCCGCTGCTGTCGGTCGAGGCGGTGCTGGCGCCGATCGCGCTGGTCGCGTTCGCCGGGCACCGGGTGCAGTCGGCCGGCGCCCGGGCGCTGGCCATCGGAGTGGCCCTCGGACCGCTGCGGATCGCGACGATCGTGGCCGGCGGCGTCCTGTTCGGAGCCGGCGGTGCGGCCGGCGCGCTGGCGGCGCTCGCCCTGCTCAGCGCCGCCTGCTGGTGGTTCAGCTACCTGCGGCTGGACGCGACGCCGGTCGACCCGCGCTGACCGGCGTCGCGTCCGTCCGGTCAGCCGGTGACGCCGGCCAGGGCGGCGCGGACCCGTTCCACCACGGTCTTCACGTCCGCCTCGCCCAGCTCCGCGTGGGTGGGCAGGTTGATGCCCCGGCGGCTGAGGTCGGTGGTCACCGGGCAGTCCGCCGCCTCGTCGCGGTGCGCGGGCAGCTCGGTGATCGGCACGAAGAAGGGCCGGGTC
Organism: Micromonospora sp. NPDC002389; assembly: GCF_040296095.1. Classification (NCBI taxonomy): domain Bacteria; kingdom Bacillati; phylum Actinomycetota; class Actinomycetes; order Micromonosporales; family Micromonosporaceae; genus Micromonospora; species Micromonospora sp. NPDC002389. The sequence goes on along the minus strand of NZ_JBEOWP010000004.1, from coordinate 233,721 downwards.
TCCACGCCGTGCCGGTCCAGTGCCCGGGCCAGCGCGTCCCGGGAGGTGACGTCTCCCTCGTCGCCGACCAGGAACGCGGCCATCCACGGCCCCCGGCGTACCCCGGGCAGCACGGGTTGGCGGGTCAGCCCCGGTTCGTCGGCCAACTGCTCCTCGTAGCCGGCGATCACCCGGTCGCGGTGCGCGATGATCTCGTCGGCCCGGTCGAGCTGGGCACAGAGCAGCGCCGCGCTCAGGTTGGTCATCCGGTAGTTGTAACCCAGCACCGGGAAGTAGTAGCGGCGGTGCGGGTCCATGCCCTGGTTGCGCAGCAGCCGCATCCGGTCGGCCAGGGCACTGTCGGAGGTGGTCACACAGCCACCCTCGCCCGAGGTGATCACCTTGTTGCCGAAGAACGAGAACGTGGTGGCGTCGGCCAGCGACCCGGTGGGGTGCCCGTGGAGCGTGGCGCCGAACGACTCGGCCGCGTCGGCGACCAGCAGCAGTCCGTGCCGGTGGCAGAGATCGCGCAGGGCGGGATAGTCGGCCGGGTGGCCGTACAGGTCGACGGCGATGACCGCCCGGGTACGCGGACCGATCGCCGCGCGTACGGCGGCCGGGTTGACGCACCAACTCTGCGGCAGCACGTCCACGCAGACCGCGCGGGCACCGCAGTACGCGACCGCGTTCGCCGTCGCCACGTAGGTCAGCGCCGGGACGATCACCTCGTCGCCCGGCCCGATGCCGGCGGCGGCCAGCACGAGGTGCAGGGCCACCGTGCCGTTGCCGGTGGACACCGCGGCGTCCACGGCGCAGCGGCGCGCGAAGCGGTCCTCGAACTCCCGCAGGTAGGGACCGTGCGACGAGATCCAGCCGCTTCGGATCGCGTCGACGACGTAGCGCTCCTCCAGGTCGGTGATGCTGGGCCGGGCGACGGAAAAACGCTCCGGCGGGCTCACGACACCACCTCCGGATCGAGCGTGGTGGCGAACGCCGACCGGGGCACCGGGCCGGGCTGCCCGTCCGCAGCCCAGCGCAGCACGTCCAGGTAGTCCCGTCCGGTGGCCGCCCAGGTGCGGGAGGCCAGCCGGCCGTCGGCACGGCGGGACGCGGCGGCGAAGTGCGCGCGGTCGCCGGACAGTCGCCGGACCGCGTCGGCCAGGGCGGACGGGTCGGTGGCCCGGAACACCGCCGCCTGCGCCCCGGTGAACTCCAGTTGGGCCAGCAGCGGCTCCGAGTCGGCGCAGGCCACCGGGAGCCCCCAACTGAACGCCTCCAACATCGTCCCGCTGGCCGCCTCCCAGAGCGAGGGGACCACCACCGCGTCGGCGCGGGCGTACAGGGCGTTCAGTTCGTCCAGGCTGACGAAGCCGGGGAAGGACACCCGGCCGCGCAGGTCCGGCTGGGCGGCCCGGGCGAGCAGGCGGCTCGCCTCGGGTTCGACGAGCGGCCCCGGGCAGACCAGGCGGTACTCCGGCAGCAGCGCCATCGCCTCCAGCAGCGTCGCGTGGTTCTTGTGCGTCGCGGTCGACGACGGATAGACGAGCAGGTCCGGCTCGGGGCGGGCGTCGGCCCGGTCCGGCGCGGGCTGGAAGGTGGGGGTCGGGATGAGCACGATGCGCTGCGCCGCCTCGGGGAACAGGCGTAGCGCCTGCCGGTACGGGTGCGGCCAGGTCACCACGATGGCAGCGGCCCTGGCCACGTTCTCGCGGACCACGGCCGCGTACCCGGGGGAGTGGAAGTCGGCGTGCAGGTGCCGCAGGTCGTGCAGGACCACCACCGACCGGCCGGAGCCGGTGGGCGCACAGTGGAACGGGTACAACGTCACGTCGGCGCCCGACGACGGCGGTCCGGAGCGTTGGCGCAGCAGGTTGACCGTCCGCCGGACGGCCACCGAGTCGCGGACCCGGGGCGGGGTCCAGCGCCGCAGCAGTTGCCCGGTGGGATTGTCCGACCGCAGCGGCTGGGCCACCTCGGTCCAGCCGATCCGATCGGTGGGCAGGTATCCGCGCCACTGGTCCAGTGTGCCGCGTAGGACGTTGACCCGCAGGTCGCAGGAGTCGTCGGCGGACATCCCGGCCAGCAGGCCGTATGCGAAAGCCTCGACACCGGCCGCGTGACCGGGACGGATCGGGGTGGCGTCGACGGCGACCCTCATCGGTCCACCCGCACCAGGCGTCCCATCCGCTCGTCCTCGAGCAGTTGACGGTCGGCGTCGACCATCACCCGCACCAGGTCCCCGAAGAGGGTCTTGGGCGCCCAGCCGAGACGACGTCGGGCCTTGCCGTAGTCGCCGATCAGCGCGTCGACCTCGGCCGGCCGGTAGTAGGCCGGGTCGATCTGGACGTACTGCTCCCAGTCCAGTCCCACCTGGTCGAAGGCCGCCTCGACGAACTCGCGGACGGTGTGCCCCTCGCCGGTGGCGACCACGTAGTCGTCCGGGGTGTCCTGTTGCAGGGCCAGCCACATCGCCTCGACGTACTCCGGGGCGTAGCCCCAGTCCCGTACCGCGTCGAGGTTGCCCAGGTAGAGCCGGTCCTGTAGGCCCGCCTCGATGCGGGCCACCGCCCGGGTGACCTTGCGGGTGACGAAGTTCTCGCCGCGCCGGGGGCTCTCGTGGTTGAACAGGATGCCGTTGACGCAGAACATGTCCCACGACTCGCGGTAGTTCACCGCCGACCAGTACGCGTAGACCTTGGCGCACGCGTACGGGCTGCGCGGGTGGAACGGCGTCTCCTCGCGCTGCGGGGGCGGCGTCGAGCCGAACATCTCCGAGGACGACGCCTGGTAGTAGCGGCAGCCGATGCCGGCGGCGCGGGCGGCCTCCAGCATGTGCAGGGCGCCGAGCGCGGTGACGTCGGCGGTGTAGCCGGGGATGTCGAAGGAGACCCGGACGTGGCTCTGCGCGCCGAGGTTGTAGATCTCGTCGGGCCGGACGTCCCGGATCAGCGAGGTCAGCGAGGCCGGGTCGGAGAGGTCGCCGTAGTGCAGGAACAACCGGGCGTCCGAGTTGCGCGGGTGCACGTCGATGCGGTCGAGCCGATCGGTGTTGAACGACGACGAGCGTCGTTTGATCCCGTGCACCGTGTATCCCTTGTCGAGCAGGAGTTCGGCCAGGTAGCTGCCGTCCTGCCCGGTGATACCGGATATGAGTGCCACTCGTGACATTAAGTCCCCTAGCGCTGTATCGACGGTGGGTGTCGCCTGGTTTTTATAGCGGTTTCCAGGGTCCCGGTTTCCGTCTTTGCGCATACTGTTCGGAAGGTGTCGCCTACCGCGTCCGGCAGTCACCGCAGAAGCGCTCGATCGTTGGGCCAATCAGTCCTGTGCTGCCGGCGAGGAGCGAAGATGGTCAACGACACCACCCCCGTGTCGCAATTTCGAGAGGGAATCTCGGAATATGACGAGAAGCAATTCCGCGTTCTCGTGACGGCGGGGTACTTCGTTCCCGGTTGGCGGGCGGGCGGCCCGGTCCGCTCGATCTCGGACGTGCTCGCGAAAGCCAGTGACGACATCGAGACGACGATGTTGACCCGCGACCACGACCTCGGTTCCCGCGATCCCTATCCCGGTCTCTCCGGCCGGTGGGCGCGATTCGGCCGGACCAACGTCTTCTATCTCGGGGTACGCCGTCCGGCGCACTGGCGGCAACTCTGGCGGGCGCTGCGCACGGTCCGATTCGACCTGCTCTACGTCAACAGCGTCTGGTCGACCTTCTCCATCCTGCCCATCGTCGCGGCACGGCTCGGCCTGCTGCGGGTGCGGCGCGTGCTGGTGGCGCCCCGGGGCGAGTTCGGATCGGCCGCGCTGCGCTTGCACGGCCTGCGCAAGCGGATCTTCCTGGCCGGCTGGCGGTGGATGCTCGCCCAGCCCCGGGTGCTGTGGCACGCCACCACCCCGGCCGAGGCCGCCGACATCCGGCGGGTGCTGCCCCGGGCCCGGATCGGGGTGGTCGCCGTCGCCACCGGCCCCGAACCGGAGCCGGAGCCGGTCGCGCTGCCGCCGACCGCGCAGGCGCGACTGGTCTTCATCGGACGGATCTCCCCGATGAAGAACCTCGACCTGGTGCTCCGCGCGCTCGCCCACGTTCCGGTGCCGGTCCGGCTGGACGTCTACGGCCCGGTGGAGGACCCGGGGTACTGGCGACGGTGCCAGGAGCTGATCGCGGCCCTGCCCCACTCGGCCGCCGTGGCCTATCGCGGCGAGCTGCACCCCGACCACGTCCGCGAGACCTTCTCCCGGTACGAGGCGTTCGTGCTGCCGACCCGGGGCGAGAACTTCGGCAACGCCATCGCGGAGAGCCTGTCGGCGTGCTGCCCGGTGCTCTGCTCCGACCGCACCCCCTGGACCGACGTGCTGCGCGACGGTGGCGGGCTGGTGCTGACCGAACTGACCCCGGCGGCCCTGGGCGCCCTGGTCACGCAGGTCGCCACGGCCGCGCCGGAGCAGCGGCACGCGGCGCGGGTGGCCGCCGGGGCGGCGTACCGGCGCTGGCAGGCGAGCCTGACCCGGGTCAGCGTGCTCGACCAGGCGCGGCACGTGATCCGCGACCCGGCGTACCGGGTGCCCCCGCAGGGGCGTACGTCCTGAATCGGTGGGCGGTGCCGTCCACCGGAAGACCGTGGTGAGGAGAATGCCCGTGACCCGGGTGATGACCGTCGTCGGGACCCGGCCGGAGATCATCCGGTTGGCCCGGGTGATCGACGCGCTGGACCGGACCGTGGAGCACACGTTGGTGCACACGGGACAGAACTGGGACCCCGCCCTGTCCGACATCTTCTTCACCGAGCTGGGGGTCCGCGCGCCGGACCGGTTCCTGCGCGCGGACACCAGCTCGCTGGGCAGCCTGCTCGGTGCCGTCCTGGTCGGCACCGAGACCGCGATCGCCGAGACGCGTCCGGACGCGCTGCTGGTGCTCGGTGACACCAACAGCGCGATCTCGGCCCTGATGGCCCGCCGGATGAAGGTGCCGGTCTACCACATGGAGGCCGGCAACCGCTGCTTCGACCTGAACGTGCCGGAGGAGACCAACCGGCGGATGGTCGACCACGTCGCCGACTTCAACCTGGTCTACTCCGAGCACGCCCGGCGTAACCTGCTCGCCGAGGGACTGCACCCCCGGCGGATCCTGCACACCGGCTCGCCCATGCGCGAGGTGCTGGACCACTACCGGCCGCAGATCGACGCCTCGACCGTGCTGGCGCGGCTCGACCTGGAGCCCGGCGGCTACGTCGTGGTCAGCGCCCACCGGGAGGAGAACGTCGACCACCCGGACCGGCTCCGCCGGCTGCTGGACTGTCTCTGCGCCGTACGCGACGAGTGGGGCCTGCCGCTGCTGGTCTCCACCCACCCGCGTACCCGCAAGCGGTTGGAGTCCCTGGCCGTGGACGGGACCCGCCTGGAGGCCATCGCCTTCCACGAGCCGTTCGGCTTCTTCGACTACGTCACCCTGCAACGGCACGCGCGGTGCACGCTCTCCGACAGCGGCACGGTCAGCGAGGAGTCGGCGATCCTCGGCTTTCCGGCGGTGACCCTGCGCGAGTCCATCGAGCGCCCGGAGGCGCTGGACACCGGGTCGATCGTGATGACCGGCCTGGACCCGGCCGGGGTGGTGGAGGCGGTCCGGGTGGTGGTGGCGCAGGCGGCCGAAGGTGTCGCCGGCTGTCCGCTGGACTACCAGGTCCCGGACACGTCACGCCGGGTGGTCGACTTCATCCTGTCGACCGTGCGCCGCCATCACGACTGGGCGGGCATCCGGCACTGAGGACGGCGTCGGCCGGGCCGGTACCCCGGTGACCACGACCCCGGCCGGGACGTCACGGGTCACGCAGGCCCCGGCGCCGACGACGGCGTCCCGGCCGACCGCCAGCCGGGGCAGCACGGCGGCGGTGGTGCCGACCATCACGCCCTCGTCGAGCCGACAGTGGCCGGAGACGGCGGCCAGCGGGTTGACCGACACGTAGTCGCCCAGCACCGCGTCGTGCCCCACCGTGCAGTTCTGGTTGAGGTGTACGTGGCGGCCGAGGACCACGTTGGTCGTCACCCGCGCGCCCCCGGCGGCGAACAGTCCCTCGCCGACCACGCAGTCCGCGCCGATCTCGGCGTCCGGGTGGATCACCGTGGCGGCGGGCAGCCCGTGGTGGGCGATGGCCTCGGCGGTCTCCCGGCGCAGCCGTGGTCGGCCGACGCCGAGCGCCACCCGCGTGCCGGGCGGCAGCCCGCCCAGCCGGTGGGTCGGGCCGAGGAACGGCACCCCGAGGCGGTGCACCAGCGCGACGTCGGGCTCGGTGGGGTAGTCGTCGACGAATCCGAGCACCCGCCACCGGGGTACGTCGGACACCGGCATGTTGAGTAGACAAATTACCCGATACACCTCACGGCCCATCCCACCGACTCCTACGATCACTACGTCGGTCGTCACCCGTGGCTCCCTCGTCTGCGGAGAACGGCGGTCGTTCTCCGCCATCTGAACCGTCCCGGAGCGTCGATGGTGACGGCCGCGTCGGTACGCCTCGCCGGCAACCGGTCCCGGGCGGCGACCCGGACCGGACGCTGCGGCTGCCGCCTGCGGTGACGCCACCCGCTTCCTGAAGGTGAGCCACAGAGTGAACGAGTTGGTGAGGGCCCGTCCGCCCGACACCGCCGGTGCACGCCGGCCGGCGTCGCGGTCCGCCGACTATCGGGTCGTCGCGACCGCGGGTGTGTTCGAGCCCGGCTTCCGGGGCGGCGGGCCGATCCGTTCGCTGCGCTACATCCTGGACACCCTGCCGGACGACCTCGACGTCACCCTGGTCACCCGGGATCGTGACCTGCACTCACCGGCGTCCTACCCGGGGCTGTCCGGGCGGTTGCTGCGCCGCGACGCCCGCTCCGCCGTGTTCTACCTCGATCCGTTCGCCCTCCGGCACTGGGCGCGGCTGCTGCGGCACGTCCGCTCCCGACCGGTCGACCTGCTCTACGTCAACAGCCTCTGGTCGCTGTTCTCGGTGGTGTCGATCCTCGCGGTCGCCTCGGGCGTGCTGCGCGCCGGGGCGATCCTGCTCGCGCCGCGCGGGGAACTGGCACCGGCCGCCCTGGACATCAGGTCGCGCAAGAAGCGGCTGTTCCTGTCGGTGTGGGCACCGCTGCTGCGTCGGCTCGACGTGCGCTGGCAGGCGTGCAGCCGGCGGGAGGAGGAGCAGATCCGGGCGGCCGTGCCGTGGGCCCGGGTGATGGTCAACGGCAACGAGTGCGCCGTGCCGGAGGATCCCGCCCCGCCCGCCGAGCCGCGCGAGGGGCCGCTGCGGCTGGTCTTCGTCGGTCGGATCTCGCCGATGAAGAACCTGGTCACGGCGCTGGAGGCGGTGGCCGGCGCGACCCGGCCGATCGAGTTCGACATCTTCGGGCCGGTGGAGGACGAAGCGTACTGGGCGCGGTGTCGCGGGATCGTCGAGTCGATGCCCGACCACGTCCGGGTCGCCTACCGGGGCGAACTCCCGGCGGCGCAGGTGCTTGCGACCTTCGGCCGGTACGACGCGTTCCTCTTCCCGACGCTGGGCGAGAACTACGGTCACGTGATCGTCGAGAGCCTGGCCGCCGGCTGTCCGGTGATCTGCTCCGACGAGACACCGTTCAGCGAACTGATCACGCAGGCCGGGGGAGCGGTGGTCCGCCCCGCCACGGCCGCCGCGTTCAGCGCGGTGCTCGACCGGCTCGCCGACCGCCCGGTCACCGAACGCGCCGAGGCGAAACGGGTCGCCGCCGGGCGGTACCGGATCTGGCGGCAGCAGAGCCGGGAACTGAACGTGCTGGAGCACGCCCGCCGGTTCTGCCGCTGACCGTCGACCCGCCGGGGGTCCGTCACCCGTACCCGGTGCGGATCGTTGCGGGAGGTGTCCGGCGGTGCGGGCACGCCGGCCCGTCGCCGCGTACTTCGTCGAGTGAGGACGTCAGGTGTCTCGTCGCGTTCGTACGATGGTCAGGCGGGTGCGCGACCATCTCGCCGCCACCCGCGACCCGGAGGCGTTCGCCCGCTCGCTCGGGGTGAACCTGACCGGCCGGGTCCGGTTCTATGGGATCAGCCGGGCGATGTTCGGTTCGGAGCCCTGGCTGATCACCCTCGGCGACAACGTCTTCATCACCTCGGAGGTCCAGTTCGTCACGCACGACGGCGGCACGCTGATCCTCCGCAAGGAACACCCGGACCTGGACTGGACCGCGCCGATCGTCGTCGGCGACGACGTCTACATCGGGATGCGGTCGATGATCCTGGCGGGCGTCACCATCGGCAACCGGTGCGTGATCGGGGCGGGCTCGATCGTCACCCGGGACATTCCCGACAACACCGTGGCCGCCGGGGTACCGGCGCGACCGCTGCGCACCACCGACGAGTACCTCGCGCGGTTGCAGGCCAAGTCGTTGGGGATCGGCCACCTGCCGGTGCCGGCCAAGCACGAGGCGATGAAGCGGATCTACGGGGTGACCACGGCCTGAGACCGTCAGGCCCGCCGGTAGGCCAGGCGTGGTGGCGGGAACCGGTGTACGCCGTCGACCGTGATCGCCCCCAGGGCACCGGTCACGCCGGTCACCTGGTAGCCGTACCGGTCGCCGGACATCGCCTCCCGGTCGGTGCCGAGGTTCAGCGCCGTCCCGCCCGCAGCCGCGGCCAGCAGCGTCGGCGCGGTGGTGCCGGTGCCCTGCCAGACCAGCGCGTACCAGTGCCAGCCGTCGGGCAGTGTCACCGGCGTGCTCAGCACCGACTCCTTGATCCCGGTGGTGGTCACCGCCAGCGTGCCGAAGTCGGTGATCGGGCCGAGGAGCGCGGGCCGCCCGGTGGTCGGGTCGTGGGCGTACACGCCGTGACGCAGCACGCCGGTGCCGGGCGCGGTCACCTCGACGCAGGCCCGGTCGACCGGGGTCGCCTCGGCCAGGTAGACCGGGTGCAGCAGGAGCCGCTGGAACGCGCCGGTGTACGTGCAGGTCCGGGTCGGCCCGGCCAGCGGCAGGAAGTAGCTGCCGACGCCGAGCGTGGCGCCGGGCACCTGCGGCGGAGCCGGCGGGGCGGGCTGGGCACGCCACATGCCGTAGCCGGGCGAGACCGGCACCGCGTACGGGATGCCGTCGACGGCGACCCGGTCCGGCACCGTGAGGTTGGTCGGACCGTCCGCGACCAGCCGCCGGTGGAACAGCCGGGGCGCTGCCATCCGGGTCTGCGCGACCGGGTCGACCCGCTCGATCACCACGACGTCGTGGGTGCCGGTGGAGACGACGATCTCGGTGGCGGTCGAGGGGGGTGCCAGATAGCGGCGGTACGCCGTGCCGGTCACCGAGTCGTTGGGCTCCAGGACACGTCCCCACACCAGTTGCGGGTAGTTCTTCTTGAGGCTGGAGCTGATGAACCAGCACTTCGTCGTGGTGTGCCGGGCCCGCGTCGCCGGCCGTCCGTCGTCGATCGGCAGCAGCCCGACCGCGATGCCCCACTTCTGCGCCCCACCGGAGTCCACCGCCCACTGGGTCATGCTGGCGGCCGGCGTCAGCGGGTCCCGCAACGTGGCCGGGGTGATGTCGGTGAGGACGGTCAAGGTGTCGAGCTTCGCCCAGGTCGACCAGTTCAGCGAGCCGGCGACCCCGACGTTCGGCATGAACTGCCGGCGGCTGCCGCCGGTCGGCACGGTCAGCGCGGAACACTGGGTGACCCCGGCGTTCAGGGCGAAGCGGTCCAGCGCGGTGACCGTCTGCGAGATCAGCAGCCCGTCCGCGCTCCAGCGGTACAGGTTGTCGATCCGGCACAGTGACGGGATGCGCGGCATGATCGTGGCGATCGGCGTACCGATGTTCGCCTGGGCGGTGTCGATCATCCCCTGGTAGGAGGGGATCAGGTACGACTCCCGGATCCGCAGCTCCTGGCCGGTACGCCGACCGTCCGGCACCGGCCGTCCGTCGAGTTCCACGCTCACCACGTGGGTGTGGGTGGCCGGACGGATCTGCACGTCCGGCGTGAGACCCGTGATCGGCACGGTGGTGCGGTTCGTTGCGCCGGACAGGTGGGTCAGCGGTGCTGCCGGCCGGAGCCGCGCGCCCTGGGCGATGCCGTCCACGACCACGTACGGGTTGCCGAAGAGCAGGCTGTTGGCGTTGGTGACGGCGAGCAGCGTGAACACCCGGGTGCCGTCGGTCCACCGGGAACCCACGTCGGCGGTGGTCTTGCCGTGGTCGGTCACGACGATCTGGTTGCCCACGTTGTACCCGTGGTTGCCGCCCACGTACGACCAGCCGGTGTTGATCGGGCAGTTGTCGTCGGAGGTGTCGTGGATCGGTGTGCCCACGGCCGACGGTGAGGGCCACACCTGGGCGTCGGTGGCCGTCGACGGCACGAGCGTGACCTGCGGCAGGCTGGAGTGCCACATGCCGACCATGCCCTGGGGATAGGCGATGTTCGCCGGCATCAGCACGTCCCGGGTGGCGTCGAAACGCGACCGGACGGTCATCAGGGCGTTGGAACGGTAGACGATCAGTTCTCCCATGGCCTCGAACTCCTCCCGGCGCACCCGGCTCCTGCGCCGTGACGCCTACCGATGACGTCACTGTGCGCCATGTCGCCTCCGGTCGGCGGCGCACGGTCGGTTCCCGGACAGCAGCGCGGAATTCCCCGAACGCCGGACGGTGACCCAGATGAGTCGATATACATACCTTCGACATTCATTCGGGGGTTTTATCCATGCGCATTCTGGTCACCGGCGGGGCCGGTTTCATCGGATCCAATCTGGCTCGCGCCGCGTTGGCGGATCCCGCCGTCAAAGAGGTGACCGTTCTCGACGACCTCTCCGTCGGGCTACCCGGCAACCTGGACGGACTCGGCGTCGACCTGGTCGAGGGCTCCATCCTGGACCCGGTCGCCCTGGACGCGGCGATGGCGGGCCGGGACGCGGTGGTCCACCTGGCCGCCCTGCCGAGCGTGCCCCGCTCGCTGCGGGACCCGGTGGCCTCTCACCACGCGAACGCGACCGGCACGCTGATGGTGCTGGAGGCGGCCCGCCGGCACCACGTCGCACACGTCGTCGTCGCTTCGTCGTCCTCGGTGTACGGCACGAACCCCGCGCTGCCCAAGACGGAACTGACCTGGACCCGTCCGATGAGCCCCTACGCGGCGAGCAAGCTCTCCGCCGAGGCGTACGCGTTGGCGTACCAGGCGTCGTTCGGCCTGCCCACGCTGGCCTTCCGGTTCTTCAACGTGTTCGGGCCGGGGCAGCGGCACGACCACGCGTACGCGGCGGTGATCCCGCGCTTCGCGCACGCCGCTCTGCACGGCGAGCCGGTCGTGGTGCACGGTGACGGCACCCAGTCCCGCGACTTCACCTACGTCGGCACGGTCTGCGAGGTCATCCTGGACGCGCTGCGCCGCCGGGTGCAGCACCCGCACCCGGTCAACCTCGCCTTCGGTGCGCGGGCCACCCTGCTGGAGGTCGTCGGCGAGTTGGAGGGGTTGCTCGGGCGGCCGATCGCCCGCGAGCACGCGGCCCCGCGCGCCGGCGACGTGCCGCACTCGCTGGCCGACGACACCCTGCTGCGGGAGCTGTTCCCGGACGTGACCCCGGTCGACCGTCTCGACGGCCTGCGCGCCACCGTCGAGTGGATGTCCGGGCGGCGCGACCTCGCACCCGCCGGGACCCGGTGAACCGGGCGGCGAGCCAGACCGGACCGGGGCGGTCGACCGCCCCGAGCCCTCCCGTCGACCCTGCACAGACCTCGACGCCGCCCACCGCCGAGATGCCGCAGGCCGTCGACGCGCCCTCCGCCGTCGAGACCCTGACGGCGGCACCGGCCACCGACACGACACCGGCCGCCGCCGCGCCGACGCCGTCCGAGGTGGCGGGGGACCGGGACCGACGCGTCACGGTCGGCATCGCGGCCGCGATGGCGGCGAAGGGGATCGGCCTGGCCGCCCCGCTCGTCGTCACCCCGGCCTGCTTCGGCTACCTGGGCGACCAGCGGTACGGCCTGTGGATGGCGGTCACCGCGCTGACCGGCATGGCCTGGTTCGCCGACCTGGGGCTGGGCAACGGGCTGCTGACCCGGTTGAGCCACCACGTCACCGACGTGCGGGCACAGGCACGGGAGATCTCCAGCGCCTTCGCCACCCTCGGCGCAGTCGCCGTGGTGCTGGTCGTCGCGCTGGTGGCGGTCGTACCCACGGTGGGATGGGCCGGGCTGTTCGGGGTGACCGACGCACGGGTCGCCGCGGACGCGTCCACGATGGTGCTGCTCTGCTTCGGGGCCTTCGCCGTCAACATCCCGTTCTCGCTGATCCAGCGGATCCAGTACGCCCGGGGCCAGGTGGTGCAGAGCAACGTCTGGCAGTCGGCCGGCGCGTTGGTGGCGATGGGCGCGGTGCTCGGCGCCATCGCCGCCGGGTGGAGTCCACTGGTGGTGATCGGCTGCGCGGTGCTGGCCGTGCCGCTGACCAACCTGCTCAACACGGTGGCGTACTTCTGGTTCCAGGAGCCCGCGCTGCGGCCCGGTCCGGCCCGGGTGGACCGGGCCACCGCCGTCGGCCTGCTCCGGCTCGGCCTCCGGTTCTTCGTGCTCACCACCATGTCGTCGATCGCGCTCAACATGGACAGCCCGCTGGTCGCGTACCTGCTCGGGCCCGCGGTGGCGGCCCACTACGCGGTGGTCGGGAAGCTGTTCGGCGTACTGTCGATCTTCGTCGGGCTGGTCGGCATGACGATCTGGCCGGTCAACGGCGCCGCCCTGGCCCGGGGCGAGGTGGCCTGGGTACGCCGCAACACCCGACGGATGGTGCTCCTCTACGGGCTGATCGTCGGGGTGGTCGGTGGTGCGCTGGTCGGCGTCGGCCCCCGGCTGGTCGAGCTGTGGGTGGGCGGCATCGACCGCGCCTCGGTGCCGGTCGCGCTCCTGGCCGGGCTGGCCGGCTGGTCCTTCCTGGTCGCCGTCACCTCCCCGTTGATCATGGTGCAGAACAGCGTCGGCCTGCTCCGGCCGCAGTTCGTCGGCTGGGCGTCGTTCCTGGTGCTGGCGGCCGGGCTCAAGGTCTGGGGGCTGCGGCAGTTCGGGCTCGTCGGCCTGCCGGTCGCGGCCTGTCTCGCGTACGTGCTGACCATGTGGCCGGCGGTGTTCGTGGGCTACCGGCGGGCGCTGCGCGGCGATCGGACCCGACCGACCGAACGAGCGAAGGAGCGCGCAGATGTCCTGGGATGACCCGGCGACGCCGGGCACGCACCGGCCCGACCGTCCGTGCCGGGTGCTGCGGATCGTCGGCGAGCTGAACTTCGGCGGCACCGAGATGCGGACCGCCGAGCTGCTGCCCCGGCTGGCCGCCGCCGGTGTCGAGGTGCACCTGGTGACGCTCAGCGACCGGATCGGCCCCGGCCCGCTGGCCCAGGTGGTCACCCGGCACGGTGGCACGGTCACCCCGATCGCGCTGGACACGCACTTCGCCCCGCGCCTGCTCGGGCTGCTGCGGCGGTTGCGTCCGGACGTGGTGCACGTCGACTGCGCCAACTTCTCCGGCGTACCGCTGGCACTGGCCCGGCTGTGCGGCGTACCCGTCCGGGTGGCGCACTTCCGGGGCGACGACAACCTGCACCGCGACCTGCGGCGGCGCGTCTACCGCAGGCTCTGCGGTCGGCTGCTGCGGCGCAGCGCCACCGACATCCTCGGCGTCTCGCCCAGCGCGCTCACCTTCGGCTACGACCCGCAGTGGCAGCGCGACCGGCGCTGCCGGGTGGTGCTCAACGGCCTCGACCTCGACCGGCTGCGGGCACCCGGCCGCGACGACCTGCGCACGCTGGTCGGTGCCGAACCGGGCGCCCTCGTCTGCGTCAGCGTCGGGCGGGCCTCGCCGGAGAAGCGGCGCTGGCTGCTGCCGCCGATCCTGGCCGAGCTGCGGTCGCAGGGGGTGCCGGCACACGCGGTGCTGGTCGGCCCCGGCGACGACGCGGACGACGACGCACGGGTCCGCGCCGCGGCGCACGCCGCCGGACTCGCCGACCGGGTGCACCTGCTCGGTCCCCGCGACGACGTGGGTCACCTGCTGCGGCAGGCCGACGTGGTGGTGCACCCCTCCTGCCTGGAAGGGCTGCCCGGGGGAGTGCTGGAACCCGTCGCGCTGGGCGTCGGCACCGTCGCCGCCGACCTGCCCGGGGTGCGGTTCATCGAGGCGCACCTGCCCGGCGTGACGGTCGTCGACACCGACGCGCCGGCAAGGGTCTGGGCCGAGGCGGTGCGGACCGCTGCCGCGTACACCGCGACGACGACGCCGCAGAGGGCCGCCGTGCGCTTCGCCGACAGCGTCTTCGCCATCGACGCGGCGGTCGCCACCCACCTCGCCATCTACCGCCCACAGGAACACCCGACAGCGCAGCGGAGCCGGCAGACCGCCGGCTCGGAACGGTGACCGAGATGAACGACAGGACCCTGGTACGCGGCCCGGAGCAACGCCGCCGCTCGGCCCGGGTACGCCCGGCCCGACCGCTGCTCGTCGGTGCCTACGCCTTCCCGTACGGCGACGCCACCTCCAACCGGCTGCGGCAGCTCGCCCGCAGCGCCGCGCCCGAGGGGGAGCGGACCCTGGTGGTCAACGACTGGCCCTGCGAGGTCCCCTTCCCCGGTGAGTTCGGCGACCTCGCCGGCATCGACCTGGTCACGCTGCGCGTGCGGGGCGGCAACCGGCTCACCCGGATGGCGGCCCGCCTGGCCCGACCGGTACGCGTGCTGCGCGCCCTGCGCCGCCGGGGCGTGGACCGCGACGAGATCGGCGTGGTGCTGCTGCCGATGGCGATGATGACGCTCGGCAACTGGGCGGTGCTGCGGCTCGCGCTGCGCGCGCCGGTGGTGGTGGACGCCAGCGAACGCCACGACCGGCACCAGTTCGCGCACGGCTGGCTCACCCCGTACTTCGTGCGGCACCGCTGGTCCACCTTCCTGACCACCCGCTTGGTGCACCGGGCCACGGCGGTGACCGGCGCGCTCGCCGACCACCTCGCCGCGTACGGCCTCGACGTGCTGGTGGTGCCGCCGCAGGTGGACTGCGCCGAGTTCGCACCGCCCCGGACACCCTCGCTCGCCGACGGGCTGCGGCTGCTCTACGCCGGCACTCCGGGCCGCAAGGACATGCTCGACGTGATCGTGCGCGGCATCAGCCGGCTCGCTCCGGCGGACCAGCGGCGGGTCAGCCTGACCATCGCGGGCGTCACCCGCGAGCAGGCCGCCACCGGGTCGGACCTGGACCCGGCGCTGCTGGACGAGGTCGCGGCCGAGGTGACCTTCCTCGGCCGGGTGCCCCGCGACACCGTGCTGACGCTGCTCGGCGGCGCGCACTTCTCGATGCTGGTCCGACCCACCGGCGGGTATGCCGCGCACGGCTTCCCGTCCAAGGTGCCGGAGAGCCTCGCCGCCGGGTGCCCGGTGCTGCTCAACCACACCAGCGACCTGGCCGCCTACGTGCACGACGGCGCCGAGGGCCTGGTGCTCGACGGCAACGGCCCGGACGACGTGCGTCGCGGGATCGAGCGGGCGCTGCGCCTGCGGGACGAGGACTGGACGGCGATGAGCCGGGCCGCCCTGTCCCGGGCCCGCGAGTCGTTCGACCACCGGGCCTGGCAGGCCCGGGTCACCGCGTTCCTGACCGCCGAGCGCCGTCGCTGATCAGTGCGGCAGCACGGCGTGCGCGCGCCGGCCCGGCCGGGTTCGGCCGCCCTCGGTGGCACCGGGCTCGCCGTCCGGGTCGGCGGTGGGCCGGTGCAGCAGGGCGGCGACCGCGAGCCAGAACACGTACGGGTAGGGCTGCCCGGTACCGAAGATGGCCGACTCGGTCAACTGCACCATCACCCCGCTGACCACGAGCCACACCAGGCCCGAGTTGGCCCCGCGCACCGGTGCGCGCAGCGCGCCACGCCCGGCGGCCAGCAGCAGCGCCACCAGCGGGACGACGGCGGTGAGCCCCAGTTCCAGCAGTAGTTGCAGGTAGCTGTTGTGCACCACGCTGACGCTCGCGCCGAAGAACTCGTCGTAGCTGGCGAGTTCGAACAGGTGGTTGCGGGACGCGTACCCGAAGCCCAGCGTGGGTCGGTTCTGCCACCACAGGTCGACGGTGGCCTGCCACATCTCGGTGCGGCCGTTGGACAGGTCGGCGCCCTCCGGGTCGGTGAAGCGCAGCACGATCCGCTGCATCCACGGCGCCGAGAAGATCACCGGCAGCAGGTTGAACAGGTGCGCCACCAGCAGCGTCGCGGCCACCGCTGTCGCGGCCCGGACCACTGGCCCGAACCCGTGCCGCAGCAGGACCCAGGCGGCACCGACCAGCACGGCGACGATGCCGGTACGCGACTGCGACAGCAGCAGACAGACGCCGGCCGGCAGCAGGCCGAGCAGCAGTACGGGCCGACGGAACTGCTGGTAGACCGCCCAGCCCAGCGGGATGGCCAGGGCGCACACGATGCCGAGCATGTTCGGGTTGTTGAAGATGCCCTGGAAACGCTGGCTGCTGGCCAGCCCGGCGGTCAGCCCGCCGCCGGTGCCCGCGTATCCGAGGCTGACCAGGGCGGACACGCTGAGGACCAGGTACACCGTGCGCAGGTCGGCTAGCATCACCCCGCGCTCGGACCACCGCCTGCGCACCAGCACGTGCACCAGGGCGGCCAACAGCACCAGTGCCACCCCACGCTGGAAGGTCTCCATCGGGACCACCGACCAGACGGTGCTGAGCGTGGCGAGCCCGGCGACCGACCAGAGCGCGGCGACGAGGACGCCGGTCCACGGGGCGAGCCGGACCGGGGCCCGGACCGGCCGGCACAGCCCCCACACCACCAGGCCGGCGACCGCGGCGTAGCGCGGATAGAAGCTCAGCTCGACCAGGGCGGGCAGGCCCGACGAGGCACAGACCAGAAGTGCCGTGGTCAGCCCCAGCAACCACCGCCAGCCGTCCACCCGGCGGACCAGGGCGACCAGCAGGAGCAGCAGGGTCAGTCCGATCGCGACCAGCGGGGCGTCGACCGCGACGAGGGTCGTGACCACGACCAGTCCCGCCGCCCCCGCGACGACGCCCCACTCGGCCAAACGATTCATCACGTGCTGTCCTTCGCATCGCGGCCGCGCACCACGCGGCCGGCGGGTCGTCCCTCCGCCGTCAGACCCGGATGCCGGGCAGGTCCGCGTCGGTCCAGCGGGCCCGGGCCGCGTGCATGGCCCGGACCATCTCCGGCCAGTCCGGCGGCCGGTAGCCGGTGACCCGGGCGAGCGCGTCGGCCCGCATCGAGCGGTCGCAGACGAACCCGTCGTCCGGCACCAGCTCGCCCGGCCACCCGTACACCTCGGCGACCAGCCGCAGCAGGTCGTGCTTGGTGATCGGTTCGGCCGCGACGTGGTAGAGCCCGGTCAGGTCCTCGCGCGGCAGCACCACGGTGCGCAGCAGCCGGGCGAACTCGACGGTCGTCACACCGGTGTAGACGGCGCGGGTGAAACCGCGTACCTGGCCCCGCTGGGCGAGGAACCAGTCCACCAGGGAACGGTGCGTGGCCAACTCGTGCCCGACGATCGAGGTACGCAGGGTGAGCGCGGACGGCCCGGCCGCCTCACCGAGGAGTTTGGAGCGCCCGTACAGGTCGGGTGGATCGGGCAGGTCGTCCTCGGCGTAGTCGCCCCGTCGACCGGAGAAGACACAGTCGGTGCTGACGTGCACCAGCCGGGCGCCGAGGTCGGCGCAGGCGTCGGCGAGCAGGTGCGGCAGGAGCGCGTTGAGCGTGATGGTCGGCACCGCCTCCTGCACGTCCGGCCGCTGCTTGATGACACCCACGCAGTTAATCACCACGTCCGGCCGCAGCAGGTCGAGGAAGCGGCGGACCTCGTCGAACCGGGTGGCGTCGACGCCCGTGGTGATCCGGTCGCGCAGGTGCGTCGGGAACCACCCCGCCTCGTCGTCGACGCGTCGGGCCAGGCCGTGCACGTCCAGGTCGGGGTCCTCGCTCAGCTCGCGCAGGACGGCGTGGCCGAGCATGCCGGTGACCCCGACGACGAGGACCCGCCGGGCAGCCGGGCGCGACGCGGCGTCGGCCTGGTCGCGCCGCCGGGGCACCCGTTCCGTCGCGCCGCCGCCCACGCCCGGGGCGGCACCGCGCCGCTCGGTCACGCGGGCACGGCGGCGGCCGCCGCGGCCTCGAGCTGCGCCCGTACCTCGGGCAGGGTCCGCAACAGCGACTCGATCTCCGGTACGGAGAGCCGGCGGGCGTTGTGCGAGTGGAAGTCGGCCAGCGTGCCCCGCTCGACATTGCCCTCCTCGAAGTAGAGGGCGTAGTTCAGGTCGCGGCTGTCCACCGGCACCCGGAGGAACTCCCCCAGGTCCTCGGCGTGGGCGAGCTCCTCCCGGCTGGCCAGGGTCTCGTACAGCTTCTCGCCGTGCCGGATGCCGAGCACGTCAAACTTGGCGGGCACCCCGAACAGGTTGCACAGGGCGGTGGCCAGGTCGCCGATGGTGCAGGCGTCGGCCTTGCGGATGAAGACGTCGCCCGGCTGCCCGTGGCGGAAGGCGTGCTCGACCAGGTCGACCGACTGCGCCAGCGACATCAGGAAGCGGGTCATCGACGGTTCGGTGACGGTGGGCAGCGCACCCCGGCGGATCTGCTCGATGAACAGCGGGATCACCGAGCCGCGCGAATACATGACGTTGCCGTAGCGCACGCAGCAGACCCGGGTCCGGGCCTGCGGGTTGTTCCGGGCGTGCGCCTGGGCCACCTTCTCCATCAGGGCCTTGGTCATCCCCATCGCGTTCACCGGGTAGACCGCCTTGTCGGTGCTGAGCAGCACCAGCGTCTCGACGCCGACCCGCTCGCAGGCCTCGACCACGTTCGCGCTGCCGAGCACGTTCGTGCGCAGCGCCTCCAACGGGAAGAACTCGCAGGACGGGACCTGCTTGAGGGCGGCGGCGTGGAAGACGAACTCCATGCCCCGGGCGGCCTTGAACACGCTGTCGTAGTCGCGGACGTCACCCACGTAGTAGCGGACCCGGTCGTCGCGCAGGCGGTGCCGCATCGCGTCCTGCTTGGACTCGTCGCGGCTGAGGACCCGTATCTCGGTGGCACCGGCGTCGAGCAGCCGGGAAACCATCGTCTGGCCGAATGACCCGGTGCCGCCGGTAATCAGAAATCGCCGATCCGTTAGCGAGGAAATCACATCTGGCCCTGCCTGTTCCGAGTCGAGTGTTCCGCGATGCTGTCGGGACAGCATCCACCGGCGAACATACCGATTCACGAACTGGTCCGGGTCGGCTTTCCCGAATTTGAAAAGGAGTCTCATTCGGATTGTCGACGTAGGGGTGACAGGTGAGCGCTATTCATTCCACCGTATGGTCCGAACGGCGCGCCACGAAATGTGAAAGCGGGATCCGGTGCAGTGGAGAATGATATGCGTATCGCATGTCAAAAGTTGCTCTCCATGCGACGCACACGCGTGCCGGGTCTGCCGGCGAGGCGAGGGGTCCGCGCGGGATCGCCGAGGATCCGGACACCCCGCGACCGTACGATCGGTGGAAGCGGCTGCTCGACGTCGTGGGCGCCCTTCTCGTCCTGGTCCTGGGTGCACCGCTGATGGCCCTGGTGGCCCTGGTGGTGCTGATCGCGCACGGGCGGCCGGTGCTGTTCCGGCACAAGCGACCCGGCCTGCACGGCGAGCTGTTCGAGATGGTCAAGTTCCGGACCATGCGGCACCCCGACCCGGACCGGGGACTGGTGACCGACGCGCAGCGACTCACCCCGGTCGGCCGCTGGCTGCGGGCCAGCAGCCTGGACGAGCTGCCGGAGTTCTGGAACGTGCTGCGGGGCGAGATGAGCGTCGTCGGTCCCCGCCCGCACCTGGTGCAGTACCTCGACCTCTACAGCCCGGAACAGGCCCGCCGCCACGACGTCCGCCCCGGCATCACCGGGCTGGCGCAGGTCCGGGGCCGCAACGCGCTGGAGTGGCAGGCCAAGTTCGCCCACGACGTCGAGTACGTCGACCGGCGCTCCCTCCTGCTGGACCTGAAGATCGTGCTGGCCACCGTCTGGGTGGTGGTCAGTCGCCAGGGCATCTCCGCGCCCGGTGCGGCCACCTGGCACGAGTTCACCGGTAATCCACCGTCGGTCGCGGAGGCGGACCCCGCGTACCGCCGATGAGCCGGGTAATGCTGCTCGGTGCCGGTGGGTTTCTGGGACGGCACATCCGGTCCCTGCTCGCCGCGCACACCGACGTCCGGGCACCCGACCGGGTGGCCTGCGACCTGGTCCGGATCGAGCTGCCGGCGTTGATCGCGTTGCTGGCCCGGGAGCGGCCCGACGTGGTGGTGGCCGCCGCCGGCCGGATCGTCGGCTCCGGCTACGACTTCGTCCGCGCGCACGTGCTGGTCACCGCCAAGCTCGTCGAGGCGATGGCCGAGGCCGTGCCGGCGGCCCGACTGGTCCGGATCGGCTCGGCCGCCGAGTACGGACCCGTGCCGTACGGCCTCGCGGTGCCCGAGGAGCACCCGTGTGCGCCGGTCAACGAGTACGGGCTCAGTCACCTCACCGCGACCCGGCTGGCGGAGTTGGCCGGCGTGGCGGGGCGGCTCGACACGGTGGTGCTGCGGGTCTTCAACCCGGTCGGGCCGGGCATGCCACCGGGCAACGTGCTCGGTCGGGTCACCGCGCTGATCAGATCGGCCCGGGCCGCCGGGGACGACGGGATCGCGTTGGGACTGCACGACACGTACCGCGACTTCGTCGACGTGCGGGACGTGGCGTCGGCGGTCCTCGCGGCGACGCGCAGCGCGCCCACGACCGACCGCGTCGTCAACGTCGGCAGCGGCCGGGCGGTGGCCGTCCGCGACGTGGTCCGGCTGCTGGCCGAGGTGGCCGGGTTCGACGGTGACATCCGCGACGGAGGCTTCGCCGTCGACGCCGGGCGCTCCGCCACCGTGCCGTGGATGTGCGCGGACATCGGCCGCGCCGGGCGGGTGCTCGGCTGGGCACCCGCGTACGACCTGCGCGAGTCGCTGACCGCGCTCTGGCGTACCGACGGCGCCACGTCGCCGGTACGCCCGTTGGCCACACTGGAGACGGGATGAGGCGGATGCGCATCGGCCTGCTCACGCAATGGTTCGACCCGGAGCCCGGCCCGGCCGCCCTGCCCGGGATGCTCGCCACCGCCCTCGCCGGCCGAGGCCACGAGGTGCAGGTGCTCACCGGCTTTCCCAACTACCCGACCGGGCGGCTGGCCCCCGGTTACCGGATGGCCCGCCGCCGGGACGAGACCGTCGGCGCGACCCGGATCCGGCGGGTCGCGCTGTATCCCAGCCACGACCGGTCCGCGCTGCGTCGGGTGGCCAACTACGGCTCCTTCGCGGTCTCCGCACTGGCCTCCGGCACGCCGGTGCTGCGCGGTCTGGACGCGCTCTGGGTGGGCAACTCACCGATCAGCGTCGCCCTGCCGATGTGGTTCGCCCGGTACGCGCACCGGGTGCCGGTGCTGCTGCACGTCCTCGACCTCTGGCCGGACAGCGTGGTGGCCAGCGGCTTCCTCGGCACCGGGCGGCTGTCCCGGACCGTCGAGCGGGGCATGGCCGGCTGGTGCGGCGGGATGTACCGCAGCGCTGCCCGCGTCGCCTGCGTCTCGCCCGGCGCGGTCGACCTGCTCGCCGGGCGGGGCGTGCCCCGGGAGAAGCTGGTGCACATCCCGATGTGGGCGGACGAGACCCCCCGGCCCCGCGCCGGTGACCTGCGCGCGGAGCTGGGCCTGCGACCCGACCAGGTGGTCCTGGTGTACGCCGGTGCGCTCGGCGAGGCGCAGGGGCTCGACTCGCTCGTCGACGCCTGTGCCCGGGTGACCGATCCCCGGCTGGTCTGCCTGATCGCCGGCTCCGGCACCACCGAGGAACGGCTGCGCCACCGGGCCGACGAACTGGGCGCGGCCAACGTGCGCTTCCTCGGGCAACTGCCCCGGGAACGGATGCCCGCCCTGATGGCCACCGGCGACGCGCACTACGTCAGCCTGCGGCCCGGCGGCATGTCGGCGTACACCATGCCGAGCAAGGTGCAGGCCACGCTGGCAGCCGGACGGGCCCTGCTGGTCGCCGCCGAGGGGGACGCCGCCGACGTGGCCCGCGACAGCGGGGCCGGGATCACCGCCCGGCCCGGTGACCCCGACTCGATCGCCGCCGCGCTGCGCGAACTCTGCGACCTGGGCCGGGAGAAGCTCGACCTGCTCGGGCAGGCCGGTCGGCAGCACTACCAGCGGGTCTTCTCGGTGGCCGCCGGTGCGCAACGGGTGGAGCAGGCGCTCTCCGAGATGGTCGACGTCCACCGACGCTGAGGGGTCGTCGGCGCTGACACCCACGCTGACGGCCGCGCGGCGCCGAGCGGCCCGACTGCGGCGGCCGTCAGGGCCGACGTCGGCGGCGTCAGGGCCAGTCGTCACCGGCGGCGAGGCGTCGGTCCAGCAGCTCCGCCAGGGGCAGCGACTCGCCGTCCCGGCCGCCCCGGCCGACCACCAGCGGCGGCGGGACCGGCGGGCAGACCGCGCCGAACAGCAGCGCACGCAGACTGTTCGGCACGGTCAGCAGATAGAAGTTCCCCCGGGTGTCCACCGCCCGCGAGCGGCCCCGGTCGACGTACCAGCCGGTCAGCCCGGTGCGGTAGCGGTGCCGCCCGTCGTACGACGTCACCCGCAGCCGCTCCGGGCGCAGCCCGCGCGCGGTCGCGTCGGCGGCGAAGCGGTGTACCAGCTCCGCCGCCGCGGCCTGCTCCACGGCCCGGGCGCGGGACTCGGCCTCGGCGTGTGCGTGCACCGCCCGCCGCCGCTGCTCCCGCCAGTCGTCGTCGCCCGCCATGGCGCTCACCGTACGCCGCCCACCGGGGGAGGGCTCAGGCCAGTCCGGCCCGACGCAACGCCTCGGCCATCGCGTCGTTCGCCGGCCCGGCCGGACCCCGGCCCTGCCGCTGCTGCGGCCCGCCACGCTGCCCGCCCCGGTCACCGCGACCGCCGCCGCGTCCGCCCTGCCCGGCACCGCCCTGCCCACTGCCGCCCTGCCCGCGTCCGCTCTGTCCGCCGCCGTCCCGGCCGCCCCGGTTCTCCCGACCGGCCTGGTTCTCCCGACCGGCCTGGTTCTCCCGACCGGCCTGGTTCTCCCGACCGGCCTGGTTCTCCCGACCACCGCGCTCCCGCGCGCCGCCCCGGCCGGCCTCCGCGTCGTCGTCCAGCCGCAGCGTCAGCGAGATGCGCTTGCGCGGTACGTCCACGTCCAGCACCTTCACCTTGACCACGTCGCCGGACTTGACCACCTCGCGCGGGTCCTTGACGAAGGTGCGCGACATCGCCGACACGTGTACCAGGCCGTCCTGGTGCACCCCGACGTCGACGAAGGCACCGAAGGCGGCCACGTTGGTGACCACGCCCTCCAGCACCATCCCCGGGGTCAGGTCGCCGATCTTCTCGACGCCCTCGACGAAGGTGGCGGTCCTGAACTCCGGACGCGGGTCCCGCCCCGGCTTCTCCAACTCGGCGAGGATGTCGGTCACCGTCGGCAGACCGAACGTGTCGTCGACGAAGTCGGTGGCCCGCAGCCCGCGCAGGATGGTCGACCGGCCGATCAGCGTCCGCAGGTCCTGCCCGGTGCTGGCCAGGATCCGGCGCACCACCGGGTACGCCTCGGGGTGCACACTGGAGGAGTCCAGCGGGTCGTCGCCGTCGGGGATGCGCAGGAAGCCGGCGCACTGCTCGAACGCCTTCGGCCCGAGCCGGGGCACCTTGCGCAGGTCGGAGCGGCTGCGGAACGGCCCGTTGGCGTCCCGGTGCAGCACGATGTTCTCGGCCAGCCCGGCGCCGATCCCGGAGACCCGGGTCAGCAGCGGCGCGGACGCGGTGTTCACATCCACCCCGACGCCGTTGACGCAGTCCTCCACCACCGCGTCCAGCGACCGGGAGAGCTTCACCTCCGACAGGTCGTGCTGGTACTGCCCGACCCCGATGGACCTCGGGTCGATCTTCACCAGCTCGGCGAGCGGGTCCTGCAACCGGCGGGCGATGGAGACCGCGCCGCGCAGCGACACGTCCATCCCGGGCAGCTCCTGCGACGCGTACGCGGAGGCGGAGTAGACCGAGGCGCCCGCCTCGGAGACCACCACCTTGGTCAACCCGAGCTGCGGGAAGCGCTTGATCAGGTCACCGGCGAGCTTGTCGGTCTCCCGGCTGGCCGTACCGTTGCCGATCGCCACCAGCTCCACCCCGTGTGCCCCGGCGAGCCGGGCCAGCGTCTCGATCGAGGCGTCCCACTGCCGGCGCGGCTCGTGCGGATAGATCGTGTCGGTGGCGACCACCTTGCCGGTAGCGTCCACCACGGCCACCTTCACCCCGGTCCGCAGCCCCGGGTCCAGACCCATGGTGGGCCGGGCCCCGGCCGGCGCGGCCAGCAGCAGGTCACGGAGGTTGGTGGCGAAGACCCGGACGGCCTCCTCCTCGGCCGCCTGCCACAACCGCATCCGCAGGTCCGCGCCGAGGTGGATGAGGATCCGGGTACGCCACGCCCAGCGCACCGTGTCGGCCAGCCACCGGTCCGCCGGCCGCCCCTGGTCGGCGACCCCGAACCGGCCGGCGATCGCTGCCTCGTACCGGGTCGGTCCGGTGACCGTGTCGGCGTCGCCGTCGGTCTCCGGGTCCATGGTCAGGTCGAGCACGCCCTCCTTCTCGCCCCGGAACATCGCCAGGATGCGGTGCGAGGGCAGCTTCGGGTACGGCTCGGCGAAGTCGAAGTAGTCGGCGAACTTCGCCCCGGCCGACTCCTGTCCCTCGCGTACCCGGGCCACCAGCCGGCCCCGCGACCACATCTGCTCGCGCAGCGTGCCGATGAGGTCGGCGTCCTCGGCGAACCGCTCGATCAGGATGGCCCGCGCCCCGTCCAGCGCGGCGGCGGCGTCGGCCACCCCCTTGTCCGCGTCGACGTAGCCGGCGGCGGTCTCCCGGGGGTCCCGCGCCGGGTCGCCGAGCAGCGTGTCGGCCAGCGGCTCCAGCCCCGCCTCGCGGGCGATCTGCGCCCGGGTGCGCCGCTTGGGCTTGTAGGGCAGGTAGATGTCCTCCAGGCGGGACTTCGAGTCGGCCGCCATGATCTGCGCTTCCAGGGCCTCGTCCAGCTTGCCCTGGGAACGGATCGACTCCAGCACCGCCGCCCGCCGCTCGTCCAGCTCACGCAGGTAGCGCAGCCGCTCCTCAAGCGTACGGAGCTGGGTGTCGTCGAGCAGCCCGGTGGCCTCCTTGCGGTACCGCGCGATGAACGGCACGGTGGCACCGCCGTCGAGCAGCTCCACGGCCGCGTGTACCTGGCGCTCGGCGACGCCGAGTTCCTCGGCGATGCGCTGATGAACAGAGAGGGTCACGATGTCGCTCCGCCTTCGGGTGTGGGTTCCGTGGTGCATTCTGCCGGGCTACCGTGGCGATCATGGAACCACCTGTGGAGCCGCGCGCCCGACGCCTGTTCGGCGGCAGCGCCCGGACCCTCGGCGACCTCGCGACCAGCCCGTTCCGTGCGGACCGGGACCGCATCGTCGGCTCGCCGTTCTTCACCCGCCTGGGCGGCGTCACCCAGGTGATCAGTCCCGGCGGGTCCGGGCTGCTGGTGCACAACCGGCTCACGCACAGCCTCAAGGTCGCACAGGTGGCCCGCGCGATCGCGGAACGGCTCACCGCCGACGGGTGGCAACGTGACCTGGTGGAGAAGTTGGGCGGCTGCGACCCGGACGTGGTGGAGGCCGCCGCGCTCGCCCACGACCTCGGTCACCCGCCCTTCGGGCACCTGGGCGAACGGGTGCTGGACCGGCTGGCCCGGCACCGGCTCGGCCTCACCGACGGCTTCGAGGGCAACGCCCAGTCGTACCGGATCGTCACCTCGACCGAGATCCGCGGCGCGGCCACCACCGGTCTGGACCTGACCGCGGCGGTCCGGGCGGCGATGCTGAAGTACCCGTGGACCCGGCTCGACCACCCCGACCCGCACCCGCGCCTGATGGACCCGCCGCCGCGCGGCGCCACCCCGCCGCCGGACGACCCGGACAGCGGCTCGGCGAAGTTCGGGGCGTACCGCACCGAGCTGGAGGACCTGCGGCAGGCACGGGCGCCGTTCGCCGGGCGGATCGCCGACTGGCAGCAGACCGTCGAGGCATCGGTGATGGACACCGCCGACGACGTCGCGTACGCCATCCACGACGTGGAGGACTTCTATCGCGTCGGGGTGCTCCAGCAGGGCGCGGTCGCCGCCGAGCTGATGGCCTGGCAGCGGGAGAGCGGCAGCCTGCGAGCCATCACCGACGCGGCGTTGCAGACCTCGGCCCGCCGGCCCGGCGCGGCGATCGAGCGGCTGCGCCGCCAACTGCACCGCAAGGACGCCTGGATCGCCGACGACGACGCCTTCGCGGCGGCCGTCGAACACGTCCGGGAGGAGCTGGTCGAGGGCCTGCTGGCGGTACCCTTCGACGGCTCGATCGAGGCGGAACAGTACGTCGCCCGGTTCTCCGCCCGGTGGACCACCCGCTTCGTGGACGCGATCACGGTCGTCGAGCAGCCCGGCATGCGCTCCGGGCACGTGCTGCTGGCCCCGGCACAGTGGCACGAGGTGCAGGTGCTCAAGTTCGTCCACCACCGCTTCGTGCTGGCCCGTCCCGACCTGGCCCTGCACCAGCGGGGACAGGCCCGACTGCTCGGCACCCTGGTCGAGGCGCTGCTGGAGTGGCTGCTCGACCCGGAGGAGGAGTCCCGCCTGCCCCGGCGGCTGCACGACCTGGTCGAGTTGGCCGAGGCGGAGCTGCACCCGCGCACCCCGGACCGGCTCGGCAAGGCGCGGGGCCGTGCCATCGTGGACTTCGTGGCCCAGCTCACCGACGGGCAGGCGGTGGCGATGCTGGACGCCCTGTCCGGCCGCTCCGGCGCCCTCTGGACCGACGCCTTCGTCCTCTGAGCTGGGTGCAAGGAGGGGTCCCTTCCTAACGCCTGCGGCATAGGAAGGGACCCCTACTAACACAACGACGAGCTCAGGCGACCGCCTGCCACCAGCCGTCGACCGGCGGCGGGTCGTCCACCACGACGCGCTCGCCGGGCCGGGGCACGGCCAGCCGGACGTCGCGTGCCTTGGCCTCGGCCCAGAGCCGGTCCACCGGCTCGGACCAGTCGTGCAGGGCGAGGTTGAACGTCGCCCAGTGCACCGGGACGAACAGCCCGCCGCGCAGGTCCAGGTGGGCGGCGACGCCCTCCTCCGGGAACATGTGGATTCCCGGCCAGGCCCGGTCGTACGCGCCGATCTGCACCAGCGTCGCGTCGAACGGCCCGTAGGTCGACCCGATCTCGGCGTACCCGTCGAAGTAGCCGGAGTCCCCGGTGTAGTAGACCTTCCGCTGCCGACCAGCGACCACCCAGGAACTCCAGAGCGTGCCGTTGCGTCGCAGCCCCCGGCCGGAGAAGTGCTGGGCGGCGGTGCAGGTGATCTCCAGGTCGGCCACCCGGTGCGTCTGCGACCAGTCGAGCTCGATCACCCGGTGCGCCGGCACCCCCCACCGGTCGAGGTGCGCGCCGACGCCGAGCGGCACCAGGAACGGCGCCGACTGCCGGGCGGTCAGCTCCCGCACCGTGGCCATGTCGAGGTGGTCGTAGTGGTCGTGGGAGATCAGGATCGCGTCGAGCTGCGGCAGTTCGTCGAGGCGTACCGGCGGCTCGTGCAGGCGACGCGGGCCGACCGCGTCGGACGGCGAGCACCTGTCGCTCCAGACCGGGTCGACCAGCACCCGGCGGCCCTCGATCTCGATCAGCGTGGAGGCGTGGCCGTACCAGACGAGGTTCAGCTCGCGAGCCCGGTCGACGTCGGGCGCGGGCGTCGGCCGCACCAGCGGCACGGCGCGGGTCGGCCGACGCTGCTGCTTACCGAAGATCATCTCGCGGAAGAGGTTGCTGTCCGGGTTGGGTGCCGTCCGGGTGCTCGCCCGGTTGTGGAACGTCCCGTCGCGGAACTGCGGCGACCGCTCCGCTCGCTCGGCCCGCGCCCCGGTCAGCCGGCCACCGAGCGCGGCCGGTACGCCCCGGGCCGCCCAGGCCAACCCGGCCAGTCCGGCCAACGCGGCCACCCCGACCACCGATCCCGCGATCCGTCGGCCGGTGACTCGTCCCGTCGGCTCCTTCGGCGCTCGCATGGCTGACCCCCCTCTGCTGATCCCCGCAGTCCACGGTAGCCCTCGCCGCGCGGTTCAATCCTGGTTGCCGGGACCGTGCGGACGAGGCTCGCCGGTCGCCAGCCGGTCGGGCAGGTCGAGCAGCCGCCGGCCCAGCCGGGCCCGGGCCTGCACAGCGGGGTGGGTGGCGCCGAAGTCGTCCGCTCCCGGTTGACCGGCGGCGAAGAAGGCGTACGTCAGCCGGGGCGAGCCGCTCGTGTCGAAGATCACCCCGGCCTCGTGCCGGGCGTCGCGGAACCAGCCGGCCTTGGTGGCGATCCGGGCCCGCTCGGCCGACGACATGCTGCGCCGTATCCCGTCGGTGAACGCCACCGGCGAGCGCAGCAACCGCAGCACGAACTCCGTCGAGGCGGGGGAGAGCAGGGTACCGTCGACGAGCGCCCGGAGCAGGTCGTGCGTCTCGCGGGCCGTACTGGTCCCGAGGTGGTACCGGGGCGAGTCGGCCACCGGCTGCACCTGCGTGCGCGGGAAGCCCTTCGCCACCAGGATCCGGTTGACCTCGGCGCCCGGGCAGACCTGCGCGCACAGCCGCACCGCGACGTCGTCGGAGACGGTCAGCAGGTTCGCCAACGCGTGTCCCAGCGTCACCCGGCTGGGATAGGCGCCAGCCAACCCGAAGATGCCGTCGCTGTCCGGAGTGGCGAGCTCTGCGGTCACCTCGACCTGACGGTCGAGGGCGAGCCGCCCCCGATCGACCGTGTCCAGCACCGCCGTCGCCACCGCGATCTTGTTGATGCTGTACGCCTCGACCCGCCGGTCCGCCGACTCGTCGACCGCGACCAGCGGGCCGCCCGGTCCGGCGAGACTCACGTACGCCTGCCAGTCGCCGCCGGCCCGGGCACGCTCCCGCCGGTACGCCGCCCGGACCCGTGCCGCGATCCGGCTCAGGTCGTGCTGCGGTGCATCCGGTTCGCGAATGGTCCACTCCCGTCGGCCCGAAGTCCGTCCCGGACACCCTAGGCCGGTTCCGTCACGGACACCCTAAGCCGGTTCCGTCACAGACACCCTAAGCCGGTTCCGTCACAGACACCCTAGGCCGGGTCAATCACGGACGTCCGGTCCGACGGGACACCGGCGCATGGCGACCGCTCACGGAGTGAGGACCGCCCCGCAGGTACTCCGCCTGCCCACCGGGCACCGAGCCGCACAGGGAGGTGTAGCCGAACAGCGCGGCACCCTTGCCCTCGGCGGTCACCTGGGTGGTCTCACACTGGGCGTACAACACCCCTCGCGGATGATCATGATCCGCGCAACTTCATGGATACTGCTGCCTCAGACGCCCCCGGAGACAGCAACATCACTGAAGTTGCGCGGATCTTGCCTCCGTGCAGGCGTGAGCGGACCGCCCACACGCCGACGCCCACGCTGATCAAGGGACGCCGATCATGGAGTTGTGGCGCCGAAGAAGCCTCTCAATCGCCACAAAACCGCAGCCGCAACTCCATGATCGACGGAGCTGCGGCTGCGGCTGCGGTGGTGAGGCGGGCGGGGTGGGGCGAGTGCGGGCTGGGTTTGCGAACGGCCGCCGTGCCGGGGTGGCAGGGCGGCCGCTCGACGTGGCCAGGTGCGGGGCCGGGCCCCACGGGTCAGGTGCCGCAGGTCGGGTGCGGGGGCGGGTCCCACGGGACCAGGCCCCCGGTGGTCGGGTCCCGGGGTCTAGTGCCGGCGGTCAGGCCCCACGGGTCGGGCCCCGGGGGCCTGGTCCCGACGGTCGGGCCCCCATGGGTCCGGCCCCGACGCTCTGGTCCCGACGGTCGGGCCCCACGGTCGGGCCCCGACGCTCTGGTCCCGACGGTCGGGCCCCACGGGTCGGGCCCCGACGTTCTGGTCCCGGGGGTCGGGTGCCGGCGGTCGGGTGCCGGGGGTCAGGGGGTCGGGGGTCAGGTGCCGGGGGTGTCGCTCCGCTTGGTGGTAGCGGCCAGGTAGTCGCGGTTCAGGCGGCCGATGGTGGTCAGCGGGATGCCCTTCGGGCAGACCACGGTGCACTCGCCCGCGTTGGTGCAGCCGCCGAAGCCGGCCTCGTCGTGCGCGTCGACCATGCCGATGACCCGGGTGTACCGCTCGGGCTGGCCCTGGGGGAGCAGCGAGAGCTGGGTGACCTTGGCGGCGGTGAAGAGCATGCCGGAGCCGTTCGGGCAGGCGGCCACGCAGGCGCCGCAGCCGATGCATGCGGCCGACTCGAAGGCGGCGTCGGCGTCGGCCTTGGCCACCGGGACCGAGTGGGCCTCCGGCGCGCTGCCGGTGGGGGCGGTGATGTACCCGCCGGCAGCGATGATGTTGTCGAACGAGTTGCGGTTGACCACCAGGTCCTTGATGACCGGGAAGGCCCGGGCCCGCCACGGCTCGATGTCGATGGTCTCGCCGTCGGAGAACTGTCGCATGTGGAGCTGGCAGGCGGTGGTGCCGCGCTGCGGCCCGTGCGCGTCGCCGTTGATCATCAGGCCGCACATGCCGCAGATGCCCTCGCGGCAGTCGTGGTCGAAGGCGACCGGCTCCTCGCCGGAGAGGATGAGCCGCTCGTTGAGGACGTCGAGCATCTCCAGGAAGGACATGTCCGGGGAGACGTCCTCGACCTGGTAGGTCACCATCCGCCCCTTGTCCTGGGGGCTGGACTGACGCCAGATGCGCAGGGTCAGGTTCACTTGTAGCTCCGCTGCGTGGGGTGGACGTATTCGAAGTTCAGGTCTTCCTTGTGCAGCACCGAGGGCTGCCCGGTGGCGGTGAACTCCCAGGCGGCGACGTACGCGAAGTGCTCGTCGTCGCGCTGGGCCTCACCGTCGGGAGTCTGGTGCTCGGCACGGAAGTGACCGCCGCAGGACTCCTCCCGGTGCAGGGCGTCGATGCACATCAGCTCGGCCAGCTCGAAGAAGTCGGCGACGCGGCCGGCCTTCTCCAGCGACTGGTTCAGCCCCTCGCCGTCGCCGGGCACCCGTACCCGCTGCCAGAACTGGTCGCGCAGCGCGCGGATCTCGTCGATCGCCTTGCGCAGCCCGGCCTCGGAGCGCTCCATGCCGCAGTGCTCCCACATGATCTGGCCGAGCTCACGGTGGAACGAGTCCACCGTGCGGTCGCCGTCGATCGCGAGCAGCCGCTGGATCCGGTCCTCGACGTCGCGCCGCGCCTCGACGGCCGCCGGGTGGCTGCCGTCGACCTGCTCGAACGGGCCGGCGGCCAGGTAGTTGGCGACCGTGTTCGGCAGCACGAAGTAGCCGTCGGCCAGCCCCTGCATCAGCGCCGAGGCACCAAGCCGGTTCGCGCCGTGGTCGGAGAAGTTCGCCTCGCCGATCACGAACAGGCCGGGGATGGTCGACTGGAGGTCGTAGTCGACCCAGAGGCCGCCCATCGTGTAGTGCACGGCGGGGTAGATGCGCATCGGGACCTCGTACGGGTCCTCGCCGGTGATCCGCTCGTACATCTCGAAGAGGTTGCCGTACTTGGCCTCGATGGCCTTGCGGCCCAGACGCGTGATGGCGTCGGAGAAGTCCAGGTAGACGCCGAGCTTCGTCGGGCCCACCCCACGGCCGGAGTCACACACGTTCTTCGCGGCCCGGGAGGCGATGTCCCGGGGCACCAGGTTGCCGAAGCTGGGGTAGATCCGCTCCAGGTAGTAGTCCCGCTCGTCCTCCGGGATGTCCTGCGGGTTGCGGTCGTCGCCCTTGGTCTTGGGCACCCACACCCGGCCGTCGTTGCGCAGCGACTCGCTCATCAGGGTCAGCTTCGACTGGTGGTCGCCGGAGACCGGGATGCAGGTCGGGTGGATCTGGGTGTAGCAGGGGTTGGCGAAGTACGCGCCCTTGCGGTGCGCCCGCCAAGTGGCCGTGACGTTGCAGCCCTTGGCGTTGGTGGAGAGGTAGAAGACGTTGCCGTAGCCGCCGGAGGCGAGCACCACCGCGTCGGCGAACTCGGTGCTGATCTCGCCGGTGACCATGTCCCGGACGACGATGCCGCGCGCCTTGCCGTCGATGATGATCAGCTCCAGCATCTCGTGCCGGGCGTTCATCTCCACGTTGCCGAGGCCGATCTGCCGCTCCAACGCCTGGTACGCGCCGAGCAGCAACTGCTGGCCCGTCTGGCCCCGGGCGTAGAAGGTGCGCTGCACCTGGGCGCCACCGAAGGAGCGGGTGTCCAGCAGACCGCCGTACTCGCGGGCGAACGGGACGCCCTGGGCGACGCACTGGTCGATGATGTTCACCGACATCTCGGCCAGCCGGTGCACGTTCGACTCGCGGGAGCGGAAGTCACCGCCCTTGACGGTGTCGTAGAAGAGCCGGTGCACCGAGTCGCCGTCGTTGCGGTAGTTCTTGGCGGCGTTGATGCCACCCTGCGCGGCGATCGAGTGGGCCCGGCGCGGGCTGTCCTGGTAGCAGTACGACTTGACCCGGTAGCCCTGCTCGCCCAGCGTGGCGGCGGCGGCACCGCCGGCCAGGCCGGTGCCGACCACGATCACGGTCATCTTGCGCCGGTTGGCCGGGTTGACCAGCTTGGCCTCGAAGCGGCGGCGATCCCAGCGGGTCTCGATCGGCCCGTCGGGAGCCCGGGTGTCGGCGATCGGGTCGCCCTCGGTGAACAGATCCATGGTCAGGACACCAATCCGGTGAGTACGGCGAACGGGACCAGGAGGTAGCCGGCGCAGAGCACGACGGCGAAGGTCAACGCCACCAGGCGGGCCCGCTGCTCGCCCCGGGGGGTCTGCTGCCCGAGGCTGCGCAGCGCGCTGAAGATGCCGTGCCGCAGGTGGAAGCCGAGCGTGACGATCGCCAGCGTGTAGAAGAGCGTGACGTACCAGCGCGCGGGCGCGAAGTCGGCCACCACGTTGGCGTACGGCCGGGAGGGGTCACCGACCGGGTTCAGCGTGCCGGTGGTGAGGTCCAGGATGTGATAGATCACGAAGAGCAGGATGATCACGCCACCCCAGCGCATGGTGCGGGCGGCGTAGCTGCCCCGGACCTTCTTGCGGTGGGCGTAGCGCACCGGGCGGGCGGCGCGGGCGCGCAGCGCGAGGACGGTGGCCGCCCAGATGTGGCCGAGCACCGAGACCAGCAGGCCGATCCGCATGATCCAGAGGAACCAGACGTTCGGTAGCACCGGGCCGCCGATCTCGCGGAGCCAGTGCGCGTAGTCGTTGAACGACGTGTCGCCGGCGAAGACCTTGAGATTGCCCAGCATGTGCGCGATGAGGAAGAGCACCAGGAAGATGCCCGTCACCGCCATGACCGCCTTCAGTCCGACATTGGATCGGATGGGCGACCGCGTTCTCGTCGTGACTACCACGAGCCCGACGCTAGGAGCACTTTGATCAGTCGTCCAATGCATCGACACCGCAGTCTTGATAGCCATAAGCTATGTAGATGCAGCTCCATCAGCTGAAGTACTTCGTAGCGGTGGCAGAAGTACGACATTTCACCCAGGCAGCCGACATCGTCGGCATAACTCAGCCCTCGTTGAGTAAGCAAATTCACGCCCTGGAGGACAGCCTCGGTGCCCCGTTGTTCGAGCGGGTAAGGGGGAACATCACGCTCACCGCCGCCGGGGAGGTGCTGCTGCCGCTGGCCAAGCGCATCCTGGCCGACGTCGACACGGCCACCCGCGAGGTGCAGGAACTGGTCGGCCTGCGGCGCGGCCGGGTACGCCTCGGCGCCACCCCCAGCCTGGCCACCTCGCTGGCCCCGCCGGTGCTGCGGCTGTTCCGCGACGCGCACCCCACCATCGACCTGCGGGTCGAGGAGGGTGGCTCGCAGGACCTGGTCCGGGACCTGCTCCGCGGCGACCTCGACCTGGCGTTGATCATCATGCCGGCCCAGGGCACCGACCCCGGGCTGCGCGCCGACCCGATCCTGCGGGAGAGCCTGGTGGTCGCCTCCGTCGACCCGCTGCCGACCGCCTCGGCCAGCGGCGACCTGCGCATCACCGACCTGCGCGACCAACCGCTGGTGATGTTCCGCGAAGGCTACGACCTGCGCGACGCCACCCTCCAGGCGTGCCGCGCCGCCGGGTTCGAGCCGACGCTCTCCGTCGACGGCGGCGAGATGGACGCCGTCCTCAGCTTCGTCGAGGCCGGGCTGGGCGTCGCCCTCGTACCCGGCATCGTGGTGGCCCGGCGACCCGGCATCCGGGTCACCCGGCTGGCGCCCCCCGGGGTCCGCCGCACCATCGCGGTGGCCCGCCGCCGCGACGTGGTGCCCACCCACGCCGGCCGCGAACTCCGCCGCATCCTGCTGGAGTACGTGCACACCGCCACCGCCGACGCGCAGCTCCCGCCCGGCGTGGAACCGCTGGCCTAGCCGCTCTCCGCGTCGTCCATGGCGCGATAGATACGCTGCTCGGAGACCGGGTACGGGGTGCCCAGCGCTTGGGCGAAGACGTTCACCCGCAGCTCCTCGATCATCCAGCGGATCTGCCGCACCGCGGCCGAGTTCCGTCGGGCCGCCGGCAGCGCCGCGACCATCTCGTCGTACTCCCGCTGCACCACGGCGACCCGGTCCTGCTGCTGCTTGTCGCGCTGTGGGTTGGCCGCCAACCGGTCCATCCGCCGCTCGATCGCGGTCAGGTAACGCAGCAGGTCGGGCAGGCGGGCGTACCCGGCCTCGGTGATGAAACCGGCGTACACCAACCGGGTGAGCTGGGCGCGGATGTCGGCCAGGGCGGCCACCACGGCCAGGTTCCGGGTCGCGCCGAGCCGCTGCTGCACCGCGTACGCCGCGCCGAGCACCGCCCGGACCCGGTCCATCACCTCCACCACCGTGTCCACCAGCCCGGCCCGCACGGTGTCCCGCAGCGCGGCGAAACCCTCGGCGTCCCAGGCCGGTCCACCGGCGTCGCCGACCAGCTTGTCGATCGCCGCCCCGGCCGCGTCCTCGATCAACGCCTGCACCCCGCCGTGCGGGTTGCGGGACAGCGACAGCTTCGCCTCGTTGGAGAGCCGCCCCTGGAGGAACTTCGCCGGTGACGGCACGGTCAACCGCAGCAGCCGCCGGGTGCCGGCCCAGTGCGCGGCCTCCTGCTCACCGGCCGAGTCGAAGACGCGTACGCCCACCGTGGCGCCCTCGTCCACCAGCGCCGGGTACGCGGTCACCGCGTACCCGGCCCGGACCTGCTCGATGGTGCCCGGCAGGGTGCCGATCTCCCAGCCGGTCAGCCCGGTACGCGCCACGTCCGGCGCGGCGGCGGCCACCACCTGGCGTACCTCCGCCTTGAGTCGGCGTTGCAGGTCCGGCAGGTCCTTGCCTTCGGCGACCGGCTTGTCGTCGTCGCCGAGCACCCGGAAGGTGACCCGCAGGTGTGCCGGCAGCCGGCTCAGGTCCCAGGCGTCGCGGGGGACCGTCACCCCGGTCATCCGGCGCAACTGCCGGGTCAGCGCGTCCAGCAGCGGCTCCTCGCCGGGGGTGATCGCGGCCAGCGCGGCGCGGGCGTAGTCCGGCACCGGCACGAAGTTGCGGCGTACCGGCTTCGGCAGCGACCGGATCAGCGCGATCACCAACTCCTCGCGCAGCCCCGGCACCTGCCAGTCGAAGCTCTCCGCCGGCACCTGGTTGAGCAGCGGCAACGGGATGTCCACCGTCACCCCGTCGGTCGGGGTGCCCGGCTCGAAGGTGTACGTCACCGGCAGGCTGACCCCGTCGGCACTCCACGAGTCCGGGAAGTCGGCCTCGTCCACCCCGCCCCGACCGGCGTTGACCAGTAGCTCCCGGGTGAACGTGAGCAGATCGGGCCGCTCCCGGCGGGCCGTCTTCCACCAACTGTCGAAGTGCCGCCCGGAGACCACGTCGGCGGGAATCCGCTCGTCGTAGAACTGGAAGATCGTCTCGTCGTCGACCAGGATGTCCCGCCGCCGGGCCCGGTTCTCCAACTCCTCCACCTCGGCCAGCAGCCGCTGGTTGTCCCGCCAGAACTGGTGGTGGGTGGACCAGTCGCCCTCGACCAGCGCGTGCCGGATGAACAGCTCCCGGCTCAGCGCCGGGTCGATCCGGCCGAAGGTGATCTTCCGAGACGTGACCAGCGGTACGCCGTAGAGCGTCACCTTCTCGTACGCCATCACCGCCGCCTGCTTCTTCTCCCAGTGCGGCTCGCTGTAGCTGCGCTTCACCAGGTGCTGGGCGAGCGGCTCGACCCACTCCGGTTCGATCCGCCCGTTCACCCGCCCCCACAGCCGGGACGTCTCCACCAGCTCGGCCGCCATCACCCAGCGCGGCGGCTTGCGGAACAACGCCGATCCCGGGAACAGCCCGAACTTGGCTCCCCGGGCACCCAGGTACTCGTGCTTCTGGGCGTCCTTCAGACCGACGTGGGACAGCAGGCCGGGCAGCAGCGACTGGTGCACCCGGGGCGTGTCGATCTCCTCCGGCAGGTCCGCGTTCGGCGTACGCAACACCTGGCGCAACTGGCTGACGATGTCCTGCCACTCGCGTACCCGCAGGTAGTTGAGGTACTCGGCCTTGCACATCCGGCGGAACGCACTGGACGACAAGGCCCGTTGCTGCTCGCGCAGGTGACGCCAGAGATTGAGGTACGCGACGAAGTCCGACTCCTTGTCCGCGAACCGGGCGTGTGCCTGGTCCGCCTGGGCCTGCCGGTCGGCGGGCCGCTCCCGCGGATCCTGGATCGACAGCGCGGCGGCGATCACCATCACCTCGACGGCACACCCGTTGCGCTCGCCCTCCAACACCATCCGCGCCAGCCGGGGGTCGACGGGAAGTTGGGCGAGACGCCGCCCGAGCGAGGTCAGCCGCCGGGCCGGGTCGGTCTCCGTCGGGTCGAGGGCACCCAACTCGTGCAGCAGGTTGACGCCGTCGGCGATGTTGCGCCGGTCCGGCGGATCGATGAACGGGAACGCGGCGATGTCGCCAAGCCCGATGGCGGTCATCTGGAGGATGACCGAGGCCAGGTTGGTCCGCAGGATCTCCGGGTCGGTGAACTCGGGCCGGGCCAGGAAGTCCTGCTCGTCGTAGAGCCGGATGCAGATACCGTCCGAGGTACGCCCACAGCGACCCTTGCGCTGGTTGGCGCTGGCCTGCGAGACCGGCTCGATCGGCAGCCGCTGCACCTTGAGCCGCTGCGAGTAGCGGGAGATCCGCGCGGCCCCCGGATCCACCACGTACTTGATGCCCGGGACGGTCAGCGAGGTCTCCGCCACGTTGGTGGCCAGCACCACCCGACGCCCACCGTGCGGGGCGAACACGCGGTGCTGCTCGGCGACGCTGAGCCGGGCGTACAGCGGCAGGATCTCGGTGTGGCGCAGCGCCGGCCGGTGCTCGACGAGCTTGCCCAGCGCGTCGGCGGTGTCCCGGATCTCTCGCTCGCCGCTAAGGAACACCAGGACGTCGCCGGGCCCCTCGGCGGCCAGCTCCTGCACCGCGTCACCGATGGCCTGGACCTGGTCGCGGACGTTCTCCTCGTCCGTGTCGTCGGCGTCCTCGTCGACCTCGATCAGCGGCCTGTACCGCACCTCGACCGGGTACGTCCGGCCGGACACCTCGACCACCGGCGCCGGCACCCCGTCCGGGTGCTCGGCGGTGGGTGGGCCGGCGAAGTGCCGGGCGAACCGGTCGGTCTCGATGGTCGCCGAGGTGATGATCACCTTCAGGTCGGGGCGGCGGGGCAGGAGCTGCCGGAGGTAGCCGAGGATGAAGTCGATGTTGAGGCTGCGTTCGTGCGCCTCGTCGATGATCAACGTGTCGTACTGGCGCAGCATCCGGTCGGTCTGCAACTCGGCCAGCAGAATGCCGTCGGTCATCAGCTTGACCAGGCT
This sequence comes from Micromonospora sp. NPDC002389, assembly GCF_040296095.1. Lineage (NCBI taxonomy): Bacteria > Bacillati > Actinomycetota > Actinomycetes > Micromonosporales > Micromonosporaceae > Micromonospora > Micromonospora sp. NPDC002389. The sequence continues at coordinate 195,795 of NZ_JBEOWP010000004.1, read as the reverse complement.
GTTCTCGCCCACCTGATCGGTGAAACGCACCTTGTAGCCGACCACGTCACCGAGCTGCGTGCCCAACTCCTCGGCGATCCGGTCCGCCACCGTACGCGCCGCCAACCGCCTCGGCTGGGTGTGCCCGATCAGCCCGTGCACCCCACGGCCCAACTCCAGGCAGATCTTCGGCAACTGGGTGGTCTTGCCCGAGCCGGTCTCGCCGGCCACGATCACCACCTGGTGGTCCCGGATCGCCGCCGCGATGTCGGCCGCGCGCTCGCTGACCGGCAACTGCGCCGGGTACGTCACCGTCGGCACCGCCGCCCGCCGGGCCGCCAGCCGCGCCTCCGCCTCGGCCACCTCGACCACGATCTCGGCGAGCGCCGCCTCCCGCCGCTGCGGATCGTGTACCTTCCGCAACCCGTCCAGCCGCCGACGCAGCCGACGCTGGTCGCGGAACATCAACGGGGAGAGACGACGGTGCACCTCGCGAACCGGATCGGTCGCGGCGGTGGTGGCTGGATTCTGCATGTCGTGGCCAAGGATAGGCAGCGAGTCGCCGACCCGCCTCCTGGTTACCCTGCCGACCCAGGGGAACGGATGTAAGGAAGGGTCCCCTGCTAACGCCTCAGGTATAGGAAGGGTCCCTTCCTAACACTGTGCGCGCCTGCGTCGTGCGCGCCTGCGTCGTGCGCGCCTGCGTCGTGCGCGCCTGCGCCGTGCGCGTGCCTGTCTCGTGTGTCGTGCGTGCCTGCACCGCGTGGGCGTAAGCAGAGCGGCGGTCTATCGTTGACCGCCGAGCCGGAGCGAGCACGGGAACGCCGATGACGATGCGTGACACCGACCGGGCGCTGGTGCAGGCCGCCAGCGCCGTGGCCAAGCTGCGCTGTCGCAGCGCCGCCCACACCCTTGCGGCGGCGGCCCGCACCGTCGACGGGCGGATAGTCTCCGGCGTGAACGTCGTACACCCCACCGGGGGTGCCTGCGCCGAGGTGGTCGTGGTCGGCACCGCGGCGACCCAGCACGCGGGCGAACTGGAGACGATCGTCACCGTGGGCGATCGCGGTCGGAGCCTGGTAACCCCCTGCGACCCGTGCCGACGGCTGCTGGCCGATCATTTCCCGGCGCTCCGGGTGATCACCGGCACGGTTGAGGACCCCCAGGTGAACCAGGTAACCGATCCACCCACCACGCCCGAGTAACCAACCTGGCCTCGCGCAGTGCGCGTCCTCATGATCCGCGCCACTTCATTGATACTGCTGCCTCCAGGGGTGTCTGAGTCAGCAACATCAATGAAGTTGCGCGGATCTTGCCTCGTGCCGTGTCGGTGCGCGGGCACTCGATCGCGCCGCAGGCCAGGCCGGGCTGCCTCGGCAGGAGGGTCGAGGCTGGCGGCGGGTGGCCCACCTTCTCGGCTGGAGAAGGCGGGCGGTCTGGGGCTGCGGTCGGTCGGGGACGGCGGGCGGTCTGGGGCTGCGGTCGGTCGGGGACGGCGGGCGGTCAGGGATGACGGTCGGTCAAGGGCAGCGGCGGTCGGGGACAGCGGTCGGTCAGCGGCAGCGGTCGGTCAGGGGTGGCGGTCGGTCAGGGGTGACCGGTGGTCAGACGCGGCGGGTTAGGGGTGACCGGTGGTCGTAGGCGGCGGGTGAGGGGTGGCGGCGGGCAGGGGTGGCGGCCGGTCAGAGACGGCGGGTCAGGGGTGGCGACGGGCAAGGGCGGCGGCCGGTCAAAGGCGGCGGGTCAGGGGCGGCGGGTGGCCAGTGCGTGGCGGAGTTCGACGAGGAAGCCGTCGACATCGTCGCGGAGACGCTTGGCGGTGACGTGGAGTACCAGCCAGTCGGTGCCGAGCAGGCGGTTGAGGCGGCGTCGGTCGCGGTGGAACTGCTCCGGGTCGTGGTGCCAGAGTCCGTCGTACTCGACGGCCACCCGATGCTCGGGCCAGGCGAGGTCGACCCGGGCGATGAACCTGCCCGCACGCTCCACGACGAACTGGGTGACGGGTCTCGGCAGTCCGGCCTGCACGATGCGGACCCGAAGGCGTGACTCGGGCATCGACTCGGCCCCGGGGTCGGCGAACTTGATCACCCGCAGCAGTCGTTTCCCGCCACGGATACCGAGGCGGGCGCGGGCCAGGTCCGCCACGTCGTCGAGTCGGACGACACCTGCGGAGGCCAGCCGGTCGACCACCGCGACCGCGTCTTCGAGGGGGTGCCACTGGGCGAGGTCCCAGCAGGTGCGTCGGGGGGTGGTGACCGGAATGCTGGCGTGCGAGCCGATCTCGTCCACGGTCACGTCGGCGCGGTGCACGGTCAGACCCGCCACCGGCCCGAGTCGCAGGGCGGTGGGGACCAGGACGTCTATCGGCTCGTCGACGCGGACCTCGCCGACGCCGAACAACGCGGCGGCACTGCGGCCCGCGACCGCCGCGCCGGGTGGGAGCACCAGCCGCGCCGCGCGACAGCGGGTACGGTGCGTCACCGCGAGTTGGGCGTCGACGTAGACGTCCCGGAAGAGCCGTCGCCAGGCTTTGCTGCGCAGCTGGGTACGGGTGAGTAACCCACGGGCCACCACCTCGGAGCCTCGGAAGAAGCGCCCGCGTAGTTCCGGGGGCCGTCTGGGAGATACCGGCATGGGCCCACCCTGGACGAGCGCGCTGCTTCTCCGCTGCCCTTGTGGACAACCGTCGCCCGCCGACAGTCCAGGCCTGTGGACAACGGGATCCGACGTCGGAGCAACGTGGTGGGACCGACAGCCCGGTGCGCTCGGCGGCCAGGGAATTGCTGACAGCCCGGTGCCCTGCCTCGACAGCCCGGTGCGCTCCCTCGACAGCCGGGGGCCTGCCGGACAGCCAGGTGCCCTCGGCCGCCAGGTGATCTGCCGGCGGCCAGCGCGCCGCCGTCGGGCCCGATCAACGCCGACCGGGCAGCCAGGTGCCCTCGGCCGCCAGGGGATCTGCCGGCGGCCACCGCGTCGCCGTCGGGCCCGATCAACGCCGGCCGGATAGCCAGGTGCCCTCGGCCGCCAGGGGATCTGCCGGCGGCCACCGCGTCGCCGTCGGGCCCGATCGACGCCGAGCTGAATCCGGGTGGGCCGTGGCAGCCGGGTCACCCGACTCAGCGGGTGGGTGGTCCGGCACCGGCTGGCGCCGGACCACCACCAAGTCCGGAAGGAAACGGAGAGCCGATGAGCCCGGAGGGAAACGGAGAGCCGACCGACAACGGGATGATCGGTTGCGGACGTGCGGACGTGCGGACGTGCGGACGTGCGGACGTGCGGTCGTGCGGTCGTGTGAACGTGCGGTCGTGCGGGGGAGAGAGGCGTCAGGCGGCGGCGGACCAGATGGCGCGGAAGGCGGCGGCCTCGCCGGCCAGCCAGCGTTCGATCTCCTGGGGCTTGGCGTTGTCGGGCATCCGGTGGGTGGTGCCGCGCCGTACGTCGACCAGGACCGGCTCGGCGTGCGGCAGGACGGCGTCCATGTGACGGGCGGTCAGGTGCAGGGCGGCCAGGGTGGCCTCCTCGCTGGGTGGCGCCTCGTCGAAGTGCAGGCGGACCGCCTCGGCGCGGCCGTCGGCGTACCGGATGCCGAAGTGTGGGTTGATCTTGATAGGGAGGTCGCCGAGCATGGCCAGGGCGTCGCGGGTCTGCGCCAGGTCGACGGTGGCCGGCTCGCCGAGCGAGTGCAGCCAGGTGGTCGCGCCGGGCACCAGGGTCTGGTAGAGCGGTCGCCAGCGGGGCTTGACCACGTCGACCACCTGCGTCAGGTGGGTGCCGCCGGTGTGGAAGGCGATGTCGGCCTTGAGTGCCTTGACGAACTGGCCGTGCGGGTTGAACCCGGAGCGGCTGGCCCGCTGCCGACGCAGTCCGCCGACGAAGCTGGCCTTGGTGGGCCCGGTGCGGCCGACGTACCGGGTGAAGCCGAGAAGGGTGGCGTACGGCGTGAGGGGGGCGGAGGTGGGCGCGGTCACGAGCATCCTCCCAGGTCAGGAACTCGATTAGTACACACATTCTAATCGACGGGTCTGGCATCGCCCAGGGGAGATAAGGGGCTGATCGGACCGCGCTGACGCCGACGTGCCGACCATTCTCGGGACGCCGCTCCGAGCGGGACCAGCGCGCGGATCGGCGTCGTCGGCCGGCGGGGTGGGGGCACCAGTCGCCGCGTGATGGGCGGGGTCCGGTGCGGATCCGCCACCGTCACTGCCGGGACGGACGGCCGTGTCACGAGCAGCAGCGCCACCAGCAGCCACACCACCGTCGCCACCCGGTTGACCGTGGTGGTGGGCAGTCCCAGCGAACCGCCGACCACCACGACCAGCAGCCCGGCGCCGAACCGCACCACGGCGCGGTCGGTCCGGCGGCGGGACCGCCACCAGAGCACGACCAGCATGGTCAGGATCGCGGTCTGCGCCACCACGCCGAGGACGCCGGCCATCACCAACGCCTCCACCCACGCCGAGTCGTACGCGACCCGCAGCCCGTCCATGCCGAAGCCGGTCCACGGCGAGTGGGTGAACACGATCCCGGCCGCGTCGGCGAGCGTCGAGTTCTCGCCGAAGCGGCGGGCCGAGTACAGCGACAGGAGGCTGCCGGACTGTTCGCCGGGGGTGAGCCAGGCGTCGAGGAGCATGCCGCCGATCGGCGAGTCGGGCCGCCGCGCCTGATGGTCGAAGACGGCCAGCACGCCGCTGACGGCCAGGGCGGCGCCGACGCGGGTACGCCACGGCGAGCCGGCCCAGGTCTGCCAGATCGCCACCGGCAGCCCGACCAGCAGGAAGATCTTGGATGCGGTGAGGAGGCCGCCGATGGCGAGGAGCACTCCGGCGACGGCCAGCGGGACGGGCCGGCGGCGCAGCAGGAACACGGCGGCGACCAGCCCGAGGCTGTACATGACACCGGCCTCGGCGGGCTGGTTGAAGACGCCCGAGTAGCGGCCCATCGTGGCGGCCCGCTCGGCGGTCGTCACCGTGCCGGTGTCGCCACTCCACCAGGCGGTCAGGATGTGGTCGTACGCGCCGGGGTCCATCAGCATCGCGTACGCCAGGACCGCGTTGGCGGCGAGGATCGTGACGAGCGTCCCGGCGGCGAAGCGCAGCAGCCGCAGCCGGTCGACGTCGCCCGAGACGATCAGGTAGCCGGCGGCCAGGACGATCGCCGGCAGGAGCAGGTTGTCCAGCCCGGCCCAGAAGCCGACGGTGCGCATCCCGGTGGGGAGGTGGGCGTCGCCGATCGACGCCACGGCGGCGACTGTCGGATAGGCGACGAGCAGGGCGGCGAGCGCCACGACCGGCCCGGGAGTGGTCGGCAGGCGTCGGGCGCGGGCCAGGAACGCCAGCACGGCGACGGCGCAGACGGCAAGCTGCTCGGTGCGGACACCGGACACCACGTACGGGCCGAACGACGCCGCCACGAGCACCACGACGGCGCTGTCGGCGGAACGCTGCCCGGAATGGATGTATCGCCTATGTGCTGGCATGTGAGCGTCGGCCCCCAGTGTCAGGTAACGCCCAATTTTGTGCCGACAGCCCCCAGGCACGGCGAAGCCCCGGCCCGCTCGGCGCGTCGCGCTGCCGGTGGTCCGTCGGGTCGAGTGGCCGGGGTGCGCCTAGAGTTGGCCGACGTCGGTGACGCGCACGACCGCCGCCCCTGCCTCGTCGGAGGCGGCCAGGTCGACCTCGGCGCTGATGCCCCAGTCGTGGTCGCCGTCCGGGTCGTCGAGGATCTGCCGGACGGTCCAGCGCTCGCGACCCTGCTCGATCATGAGCAACGCGGGGCCACGGGCGTCCGGCCCGGTGCCGATCTCCGGGTACGCCTCGAAGTACGGCTCCAGGGCGTCCGCCCAGGCGTCGGCGTTCCAGCCGAACTCGGCGTCCAGTTCGCCGAGGGCGTCCCAGTGTCGCAACGCCGCCAGTTCCACTCGCCGGAACAGGGCGTTGCGCACCAGCACCCGGAACGCCCGCGCGTTGCGGGTCACCGCGGCCGGTCGGTCGTCCAGTGCGGCGGCGACGTCGGGCAGGTCGCCCGGGTTGCGCAGCCGCTCCCACTCGTCGATCAGGCTGGAGTCGACCTGCCGGACCAACTCGCCGAGCCACTCGATCAGGTCGACGAGTTCCTCGGTCTTGGCCTCCCCGGGCACCGTCTGCCGCAGCGTCTTGTACGCGTCCGCGAGGTACCGCAGCACCAGCCCCTCGGACCGGGACAGCCCGTAGAACTGCACGAACTCGGTGAACGTCATCGCCCGCTCGTACATGTCCCGGACGACCGACTTGGGGGAGAGCTGGTGGTCGGCCACCCACGGATGCCCCTGCCGGTACATCTCGTACGCGTTGTCCAGCAGCTCGGCCAACGGCTTCGGCCAGGTCACCTCGTCGAGCAGTTCGAGGCGGGCCTCGTACTCGATGCCCTCGGCCTTCATCGCGGCGACCGCCTCGCCGCGCGCCTTGAACTGCTGCGCGGAGAGCACCTGGCGGGGGTCGTCGAGGATCGACTCGATCACCGACAGCACGTCGAGCGCGTACGACGGGGACTCGGTGTCCAGCAACTCGATGGTGGCCAGCGCCAGGGGCGACAGCGGCTGGTTGAGCGCGAAGTCCAGTTGCAGGTCGACGGTGAGCCGCACCCGCCGCCCGGTCTCGTCCGGCTCGGGCAGTTCCTCGACCACACCACCGGCCCGCAGCGCGCGGTAGATGGCGATCGCCCGGCGGATGTGCCGGCGCTGCGCCGCCGCGTCCTCGTGGTTGTCGGTGAGCAGGTGTCGCATCGCGGCGAACGCGTCGCCGGGGCGGCCGATGACGTTGAGCAGCATCGAGTGGCTGACCTGGAAGCTGGAGGTCAGCGGCTCCGGCTCGGCGGACACCAGGCGGTCGAAGGTGGGCTGGCCCCACCCGATGGAGCCCTCCGGCGGCTTCTTCTTGACCACCTTGCGCCGCTTCTTCGGGTCGTCACCGGCCTTGGCGAGCGCCTTCTCGTTCTCGATCACGTGCTCGGGGGCCTGCACGACCACCCGACCGAGGGTGTCGAAGCCGGCCCGACCGGCCCGGCCGGCGATCTGGTGGAACTCGCGCGCCTTGAGCAGTCGGGTACGCACGCCGTCGTACTTGGACAGGCCGGTGAACAGCACGGTGCGGATCGGCACGTTGATGCCGACGCCGAGGGTGTCCGTACCGCAGATGACCTTGAGCAGGCCCGCCTGGGCGAGCGTCTCCACCAGCCGGCGGTACTTGGGCAGCATGCCGGCGTGGTGTACACCGATGCCGTGGCGGACCAGGCGGGACAGCGTCTTGCCGAAGCCGGAGGTGAACCGGAAGCCGCCGATGGCCTGGGCGATCATGTCCTTCTCGGCGCGGGTGCAGACGTTGACGCTCATCAGCGCCTGTGCCCGCTCCAGCGCGGCGGCCTGGGTGAAGTGCACGACGTACACCGGGGCCTGCTTGGTCTGCAGCAACTCTTCGAGCGTTTCGTGCAGCGGCGTCATCGCGTACGAGAAGATCAGCGGGACCGGCCGCTCGGCCGAGCGGACGACGGCGGTCGGCCGACCGGTACGCCGGGTCAGGTCGTCCACGAACCGGGTGGTGTCGCCCAGGGTGGCCGACATCAGTACGAGCTGCGCCTGCGGCAGTTCGATCAGCGGCACCTGCCAGGCCCAGCCCCGGTCGGGCTCGGCATAGAAGTGGAACTCGTCCATGACGACCTGCCCGACGTCGGCGCGGCTGCCCTCGCGCAGCGCCAGGTTGGCCAGGATCTCCGCCGTGCAGCAGATGATCGGCGCGTCGGCGTTGACGCTGGCGTCGCCGGTGAGCATGCCGACGTTCTCCGCGCCGAACACCTCGCAGAGCGCGAAGAACTTCTCCGACACCAGGGCCTTGATCGGCGCGGTGTAGAACGTCGTCCGGTTGTCGGCGAGCGCGGCGAAGTGCGCGGCGATCGCCACCAGGCTCTTGCCGGAGCCGGTCGGCGTATTCATGATCACGTTCGCGCCGGAGACGATCTCGATGACCGCCTCCTCCTGGTGGGGATAGAGGTCCAGACCGCGCTCGGACGCCCAGCCGGCGAACGCGTCGTAGAGGGTGTCGGGGTCGGTGGACTTGGGCAGCGCGGCGGTGAGTGTCATGGCCGGTCCATGGTGCCTGTCCCCGCCCCGCCAACGCCAACCGGGGATGCCGCCGCCCGGCGCACCCCCGCCGCCGCGCGCGCCGCACCCCGCCGCGCGCGCCGCACCCCGTTGCCGGGCCGCAGGCCGTCGGGCTGAGGTGTTAGAAGGGGTCCCCTGCTATGCACGAGGCGTTAGCAGGGGACCCCTCCTTACACCCGGCTTACACCCGAGAGCGAGCGCCTCACCGGCGGCGGTACATCAGGTCGGCGATCGGCCGTCCCACCCGCAACGCCCGCCGCTCGAACCGGGTGACCGGCCGGTGAGCGGGTCGGGGCGCGACCCCGTCGTAGAGGTTGACCAGGCCTGGGTCGGCGTCCAGCGTCACCCGCATCGACGCCGCGTACTCCGCCCAGTCGGTCGCGCAGTGCAGCGTGCCGCCCGGCGCCAGCCGGGACCGCAGCAGCGCCACGTGCGCCGGCTGGATCAGTCGCCGCTTGTGGTGCCGGGACTTCGGCCACGGATCCGGGAAGAACACGTGCACCGCGTCCAGCGAGTCGGGCGGCAGCAGGCGTACCAGGTCCAGCGCGTCACCCTCGGCGATCCGGAGATTGCCCAGCTCACGCTGGTGCACGAGGTCCAGGAGGTTCGCGATTCCCGGCGTGTGCACCTCGACCGCCAGATAGTCTCGATCCGGGTCGGCGGCGGCCATTTCGGCGGTCGTGTCGCCCATGCCGGACCCGATCTCGACCACCAGTGGTGCCCGCCGGCCGAAGAGGTCGACCGGGTCGAGTCGGTCGACGTCGGCCACCCGCAGGGCGTACATCGGCCACAGGCGCGTCAACGCCGCCGTCTGACGGTCGCTCATCCGGCCGCCACGCGGGTGGAAGGTGCGGATCGGCCGCGCCGGGTGCGGCGGCGCGGACACGGTGGGAAGCGGGTCGGTGGAGGTCACAGCGAACCGAGCCTACGCGAGCATCGCGCCGGATCGGATGTGAGGTACGACCGGGAGTGAGACCATCATCCCGTACGGCAGACCGGGTGTCCGCATCGGCGCCCGGCGACTGCTCCGGCGCGCCGGGAGGGGGCATCGTGTCAGTGACCCGTACTCGTCGGGCGCCCTCGGTCGCCACCTCGTTGCTGCTCGCCGCCGCCCTGCCACTGCTCGCGGCCGTCCTGGTCGCACCGGCGCTGCCGGCCGGTCCCGCCCGGGCCGCCGTACCCGTCGCTCCGCGATCCGGCCCGACGGCCGTACCCGCCTCGCCGCAACCCGATCCGACGGCCGTACTCGCCGCCGCCCCGCATCCCGGTCCGAACGTCTTCGTCGAGGTCATGCCGAGCACCGTCGAACCGGGGCACCTGGTCGGCCTCCGGGCGAGCTGCCAGGACAACTCGGTCGGCGCGATCGTCGTCTCGGACGCCTTCGGCCGGGTCGCGGTGCAGCCGCAACGCGGCCTGCTCCACGGGACGGCCATGGTCAAGGACCGGGTGCTCCCCGGCAACTACCGGGTCAAGCTGGAGTGCCGGGGCGGCGAGAGCGCGTCCACGATGCTCCAGGTGGTACGCCAGATGAAGCCGAGCCGGGGCCCGGCGACCGGCTTCGGCGGCGGTTCCGGTGGCGTCGCCTCGGGCCTGCTGCTGCCCGGCGGGCTCGCGCTGACCGTCGCCGGCATGGTCGTCTGGGTCGCCGCCACCCGGCGGCGCGGCACGGGCGGGTGAGTCCGCCGTGCCCGCCCCTCGCGCGCCCCGACCCACCGGCTCCGGTGGTACGCCCCGTACCGGTCGCCCGTCGCCCGTCCCCGGTGCCTCGCGTGGCCGCCCGGTAGGCGGCCCGCCCCGCCCCGACCTCTTCGTGCCCGATCCGCCGCCTCGCGGCCCCCACCCACCCGCAGCCGCCTTCCCGGGCACCTCTCGTCCATCCGCAGCCGCCTTCCCGGGCACCTCTCGTCCACCCGTGGCCGCCTCGCCGGGTCCATCGCGCCCGCCGAGCGCCACACCGCGCGGGCCGCGTCCGTGGGCACACCTACCCGTCGACACCCCGCCGCCCGGGCCGGGTGCGCCGCCGCTGGGCCGGGCGTACCCCACCGACCTGGACGGGCCGATCCCGCCGGACGTGGAGGGCCGGGCCCCGATCGGCGCTGGTGCCCGGGTCCGCGCCCGCCGCGTGGAACGCGTCGAGCGCTCCGGCCGTCGCCCGTGGTCGATGCCGCTGGCCGTGGTGCTGGTGCTGGTCGGTGTCTTCGCCACCGGAGCCGGGCTGGGGCGTACCGCCGGTTCCCCGCTGGGCTGGGCCGCGACCGGAGGCGAAGCGGCGTCGACCTCGGCACCCGTGGCGCGGACCACGGCCCGACCGGTGAGCCTGTCGGTGCCCTCGATCGCCGTCGCCGCCCCGGTGAAGCCAGTCGGCGACGCACCGGACGGCACGATCGGGGTGCCGCCGCTGAGCCGACACGAGGAGACCGGCTGGTACGACCGCGGGCCGGTCCCCGGAGACCCCGGCCCGGCGGTGATCGTCGGGCACGTGGACACCAAGAGCGGCCCGTCGGTCTTCTACGACCTGGCCAAGCTCCGGGTGGGCGACACGGTCGAGGTGGGCCGCGAGGACGGTTCGGTGGCGGTGTTCACCGTGAACTCCGTCGAGCACTTCCCGAAGGACCAGTTGCCGGCCGACCGCGTCTACGGTCACGACGGCCCACCGACCCTGCGCCTGATCACCTGCGGCGGTCAGTGGCTCGGTGGCCCGGACGGCTACGCCGACAACGTCATCGCCTTCGCCAGCCTGACCGGCACCCGCCCCGCCTGACCACCCGTCGCCGAGGGAGAGGGCGGCTGCGGTCAGGGGACCTGCTGGACGACCTCGAACTCCAGGAGGGTGGCGCCGGAGGCGACCGGGGGACGCTGCTCGGCGCCGGGCGGGGCGGCGTGGGCGGCGCGGGCGGGACCGTTTGCCCAGTCCTGGTACGCCTGCTCGGTCTCCCACCGCGTGTACACGAAGTAGCGGTTCTCGCCGGCCACCGGCCGCAGCAGCTCGAAGCCGAGGAAACCGGGGGAGTTCTCCACGGCGCGGGCGCGGGCGGCGAACCGCTTCTCCAACTCCTCGCCGGCACCGGGCGGGACGTCGATCGCGTTGATCTTCACAACTGCCATGTCTTCACCCTAGACCCGGACGAGCGGAACAGATCTTGGTACGCCGATGCCCCGCCCCAGGGGCCGTTTCGCAGCAAGATCGGCGGGAGAGGTCAGCGGGAGTGGGCGGGGGAGGTCAGAAGGACTCGACCGTCGGTACGAGGTCGACGTCGACCACGATCGGCGCGTGGTCGGAGGGGCCCTTGCCCTTGCGGGCCTCCCGGTCCACGTACGCGGAGCGGACCGCGCGGGCCACCGGCGCCGAGGCGTACACCAGGTCGATTCTCATGCCCTTGTTCTGGTGGAACATTCCGGCCCGGTAGTCCCAATAGGTGTACGGGTGCGGCCCCTTCATCGGGGTGGGCACCACGTCGGTGAGGCCCAGGTCGCGCAGCGCCGCCAGGGCGGCCCGCTCAGCCGGCGTGACGTGGGTGGAGGTCGCGAACAGCGCCGGCTCCCACACGTCCTCGTCGGTCGGGGCCACGTTGAAGTCGCCGCAGACCGCCAGCGCCGGCCCGCCGGTGAGTTCCGTGTCCAGCGCGTCCCGCAGCGCCGCCAGCCAGGCCAGCTTGTACGCGTAGTGCGGATCGTCGGGGGCGCGGCCGTTCGGCACGTACACCGACCAGACCCGCAGCCCGTCGCAGGTGGCCGCGATGGCGCGGGCCTCCGGCTCGGGGAACCCGGGTTCGCCGGGGAACCCGACCGTGACGTCGGCGAGCCCGACCCGGGACAGCACGGCCACACCGTTCCACCGGCCGTCGCTGTGGCTGGCCACGGTGTAGCCGAGTTCGCCCACCTCGGCGACCGGGAACGCGCCGTCGGGGCACTTGGTCTCCTGGAGGCAGACCACGTCCGGCCCGGTGCCGGCCAGCCAGTCCAGGAGCCGGGGCAGGCGGGCCTTCACCGAGTTGACGTTCCAGGTGGCCAGGCGCATGGTGCCAGCCTGCCGTATCGCGGCCCGTCCCGCCCGACGTCGCACGAGCCCGGCGGTTCGCGGCGGCCGACGGTGCGCTGGGGCTCATCGCGCGCTGGCAGTGCGCGGTGCGCGGTGGTGCGCGGTGCGCGGTGGTGCGCGGTGCGCGGTGGTGCGCGGTGCGCGGTGGTGCGCGGTGCGCGGTGGTGCGCGGTGCGCGGTGGTGCGCGGTG
>NZ_JBEOWP010000004.1:0-183355 GCF_040296095.1 Micromonospora sp. NPDC002389 | reverse complement strand
CGCGGCGGTGCGCGGTGCGCGGCGGTGGCGAAGTGTTAGGAGGGGACCCCTGCTATGCACGAGGCGTTAATAGGGGGCCCTTCCTTACACGCAAGGCCGTGCATGCGGCTGTTACGCCTCGGGCGGGCGGGTCTGCTCGGCGAGGAAGCGTTCCAGCTCGGCGCCGAGTTCCTCCGCCGTGGGCAGCGGGCCGTTCTCGGCGGCGAGCAGGTTCCGCTCGCCCTTGCCCCGGGCGTACGCGTCGTACTGCTCCTCCAGCGCCTGCACCAGCGCGCTGGCCTCGTCGTTCTGCGCGACCTGCCGGTCGATCTCGACGCGGACCACCTCGGCGGCCGAGTGCAGCCCGTCGCGGGGCAGCAGCAGCCCGGTGCTGCGCGACACCGACGCCAGCAGCACCTCGGCGGCGGCCGGATACTCGGCCTGCGCCACGTAGTGCGGCACGTGGGCGGCGAAGCCCAGCGCGTCGCGGCCCGCCTCGCCGAGGCGGAACTCCAGCAGGTGTCCCACGCTGCCGGGGACCTGCACCCGTTGCAGCCACGGCTCGTAGCCGGCGATCAGGTCACGTCGGGTGGCGTGCGCGGTCACGCCGGTCGGACGGGTGTGCGGCACCGCCATCGGGATCGCGTTCAGCCCGACGGTGAGCCGGACGTCCAGCCGCTCGGCCAGACCCGCCACGGCGGCCACGAACCGCTCCCACTGTAGGTCCGGCTCGGGGCCGGTGAGCAGCAGGAACGGGGTCTCGTCGTCGTCGCGCAGCAGGTGCAGCTCCAACGCCGGGGCGTCGTAGCTCTCCCAGTGGTCCTCGACGAAGGTCATTACCGGGCGCCGGGAGCGGTAGTCGAACACCTGGTCCAGGTCGAACCGTGCGATCGGGCGGGCGTCCAGCGAGGTGAGGAGCTGTTCGCGGGCCAGCCGGCTGGCGTTACCGGCGTCGACGAAGCCGGTGAGGGCCTGGATCAGGACCGGTTGACCGAGTTCGGGCAGATCGTCGGTGAGTTCGTAGAGCTCGTGTGGGTCGAGCACCGGTGCGGCCTCCCTGGTTTGCGCGTCACGGGTCGCCGGGTTGGCGGCGTCCCGATCGCCAGAACGTACCCGTCATCCTGATGCATTCCTGTTGCGGCGGGCCGTTCGCCCCGGCATCGGTGTAGCAACAACCGGCCGGGGTACCGCGTTGCCGTCACGAGGTACACATGGATGGAAGTCACCGAAGGGAGAGCGATGAGCGATTCCGTCCCCGCCGACGGTCAGCCCGTCAGCCCGGCACCGGCCGGGCCGGCGTCCGCGGGCGAGGCCGTCGAGGCCCCGCCGGCCACGCTCTGGGACCGCATGCGCCAGGATCCGCAGTACGCGCCGGAGCACCTCGCCATCGAGGCGGTGCGCCGGCTCGGGCCGGAGGCGGCGCGGTGGGCCCGCCAGGCCCGTGCCGACCATCCGCGCCTCACCGAGGAGGCCCTGGCGGAGAAGGCGGTACGCCGGTTCGTCAACCGGGCGCGGCTCTCCGGTGCCGTCTCCGGTGCCGCCGGCCTGCCCGGCGCGGTGATCGACGTGGGGGTGCTGGCCTGGACCCAGGCGCGGATGGTGCTGCACATCGCCGCCGCGTACGGGGTGGACCCGACGCACCCGGACCGCGCCGCCGACCTGCTGGTGCTGCAGAAGGTGCACAAGGTGGCGGCGAGCGCCCGGCTGGCGCTGGGGGTGGCGGCCGGGCGGGAGCGGGCCGGTGCGCTGTTCGGCGGCGGTGGCGGGCAGCAGGCGTTGAGTCGGGTGATGCTGCGGCTGGGCGTACGGCTGGCCCAGATGGCCGGCGTACGCGCCGCGAAGCGACTCTTCGCCAAGGTGGTGCCCGGCGCCGCGATCGTGCTCGGCACCTGGGCCAACTCCTCGGCCACCAAGGGGCTGGCCGAACGCTCGCGGGCCATGTACCGCCGACCGGAGGGCCCGCCCATCCCGGCACCCCGCATCTCTCCGGAGTAGACGGATGGACCGGAGCCGTCGGCGCGTCAGTCCGCGTAGCCGGAGGAGCGCCAGGTCACCTCGGCGAGGCGGGACTGCCCGTCGGTGTTGGGGTGGAAGTAGTCCAACCGGTTGACCAGGTCCAGGTCGAAGCGCACCCGGTGCACCGCCCCGCCGTCGTGGCGGCACCGGGAGCCGTACGCCCGGCAGGCCGCGCGGAGTTGGCTGTTGTAGGCGTCGATCCGATCCCGGAACTCCGCCCGGCGGGCGCGGTCGGCGGGGGCGTCCGAGGTCGCGTCGGCCAGCAGCGCCGGGCAGACGCCACGACGCCAGGCGCGGGCCGCCCGCGAGTCGTCGTGGCCGACCTCCCAGAGGCGGTACAGGTCGGGGATGCTGACCACCAGCACCCGGGCCTTCGGGCGGCCCTCGCGCAGCACCCGCAGCCCCCGGTCGATCTCGGCCCGGAACTCGGTCACCGGCGTCATCGCGTCGATCGTGCTCCGGCAGGCGTCGTTGGCACCGACCAGCACGGTCACGTAGTCGGCGCGGTCGCGTACCGCCCGCTCGGCCTGCCCGGCCAGCGCGGCGGCCCGCGCGCCCGGACGGGCGTGGTTGTGGGCGTGGCCCCGCAGCCCGGGGTTGCGGTCCACCAACCGGCGGTAGTGGCTGTCCACGCGCAGGCCGTCCCCGGTCGACCAGGAGTTGCGTTCGCACGAGGTCAGGACCAGGCAGGAGCCGAATCCGGTGGTGATCGAGTCGCCGAGCGCCGCGACGACCTTGGGCGAGCCGGCCCGGGGTGTGTCGTCGCTCGGCCGTGGTGTCGGTTCCGCACCGGCCTCGCAGGCGAGCGCGACCAGTGCGAGCAGGCTGACCACGACGGTGGTCCAGCGTTTGGGCATGAGTTCCCCAGCCTCACAGCACAGAGCGACAGCATGGTGACTCTACGCGCGGGGCGGGTGGTGCTCCCGTGTCGGTGTCGGAGATGCGGCAAGGAACTGTCGCGGCCGAGGGTGACGTGCTATGCGCGCCACGGGGCGCGGTGACCGTGCAGCCACCAGTGCAGCGCCCGGGTGATCCGGGGCAGCACCAGATAGGTCATCAGCGGGGTGAGGGTGAGCGTCATGACCAGGACCCGGGCCGCGATCGGCAGGTCCGGCAGGAAGTGGCCGGTGAGCAGCGTCGCGGTGAGGCTGAGCGGGAAGAACGCCAGCCAGATGGTGATCGCCTGCTTCCAGCGGGGCGGCGAGGCGGGCACCGTCGGCGTCGCGTCCAGCGACTCCACGGTCTCCTCGCGGGGCGGGTCGAACCAGCCCTCGATGCCGCTGCGCCGCTCGACCCGGGTGTGCTCGACGATGCCCTGCGCCGAGGTGAGCCACCAGTTGCGCTGCGGCGACTCCTCCCAGCGGCGCAGCGTGTCCGGATCGGCGAAGCGGTAGAGCATGTGCCACTCGCCCGAGCCGGGCGCGCTGCGCACCCAACCGGCGCCGAGGAAACCCGGGAACACCTCGGCCAGCGCCGTACCGGCCCGCATCCACGCCACCATCTCGTCGGTGCGGGCGGGGTCGGCACGTCGGGCCACGGCGACGGTCACCGGCACGGCAGAGCTCACGGTCATGGCTCCCATGGTGCGCGCGCCGACCCGGACCGGCCTATCGGCGGGCGGTCGATGTAACGCAACGCACCACCGCGACCCGGCGGCGACGGTTAGCCCCGGCAGCGCCGGGTAGGTGGGGACGATGACCCGATCACAGCCCCGACGCGCCCGAGGCACGGTCGGCCACGCGAACAGCGCGCTCAACCTGAGGCTCGTACTGGCCGGCTTCGGGCTCGTCAGCATGGCCGTCTTCGCGGTGCTGGCGTTCCGTGCCGACGTGGCCTGGTTGGGTGTGGTCTGCGTCGTTTTCGCGGTGATCGCCGTCGTCGACCTGGCCGTCATCCAACGTCGTCGTGCCGCCCGCCGTCGCGAGGAACCCGGCGTACGGCACTCGCTCTTCGAGTGACGGGAGAAGCCTGATGTCCATCGCCACCACCGACCCCCGGACCGGACAGGTGCTCAAGACGTACGAGGCGATGTCCGACGCGCAGGTCGACGCGGCGATCGAACGGACCGACCTGGCGTACCGGGACCTGCGGTCCACCACGATCGCACAGCGCGGGCGGTGGCTGGAGGCGGCGGCCGACCTGCTGGAGGCGGAGCGCGACGAGATCGCCCGGGTGATGACCACCGAGATGGGCAAGACCCTCGCCGCGTCGAAGGCCGAGGTCACCAAGTGCGCCGGGGCCTGCCGATTCTACGCCCGGCACGCGGCGGAGTTCCTGGCCGACCGTCCGGCCGACGCGTCGGCGGTCTCCGCGACCCGGGCGTTCGTCCGCTACCAGCCGATCGGGCCGGTGCTGGCGGTGATGCCGTGGAACTTCCCGCTCTGGCAGGTCGTAAGGTTCGCCGCGCCGGCGTTGATGGCCGGCAACACCGGACTGCTGAAACACGCCTCCAACGTGCCGCAGACCGCGCTGCTGCTGGAGAACGTGTTCCGGCGGGCCGGTTTCCCCGAAGGGGCCTTCACCACGCTGCTGGTCGGCTCCGACGCCGTCGACCGGATCCTGAGCGACCCCCGGGTACGGGCCGCCACGCTCACCGGCAGTGAGCCCGCTGGCCGCTCGATCGCCCAGATCGCCGGCCGGGAACTCAAGAAGACCGTGCTGGAGTTGGGTGGCAGCGACCCGTTCGTGGTGATGCCCTCGGCCGACGTGGAACTCGCCGCCGAGGTGGCCACCACCGCCCGCTGTCAGAACAACGGCCAGTCCTGCATCGCGGCCAAGCGGTTCATCGTGCACGCCGACGTGTACGAGGCGTTCGCCGAGGCGTTCGCGCACCGGATGTCGGCCCTGCGGGTCGGTGATCCGATGGACGACGACACCGACGTCGGGCCGCTCGCCTCGGAACGGGGCCGCGACGAGGTCGACGCCCAGGTACGCGACGCCGTCGACAAGGGAGCCACCGTGCTCTGCGGCGGTGAGAAGCCGACCGGTGACGGCTGGTTCTATCCGCCGACCGTGGTCACCGACCTGCGGCCGGACATGCGGATGTGGGGCGAGGAGGTGTTCGGGCCGGTCGCCGGGCTGTACCGGGTCTCGTCGTACGACGAGGCGATCGAGGTGGCCAACGGCACCCCGTACGGGCTCGGCTCGAACGCCTGGACCCGCGATCCGCAGGAGCAGGAGCGCTTCGCCACCGACCTGGACGCGGGAGCCGTCTTCGTCAACGGCATGACCACCTCGTACCCGGAACTGCCCTTCGGCGGGGTGAAGAACTCCGGCTACGGCCGGGAGCTGTCGGCGCAGGGCATGCACGAGTTCTGCAACGTCAAGACCGTCTGGGTGGGTGAGGGCGCGGCCACCGCCGGTGCCGGCGCCCACGCCGAGTAGCCCCGGGCTCGCCGGGATGTAAGCAGGGGTCCCCTGCTAACGCCTCGTGTATAGCAGGGGACCCCTGCTTACATCCGGGCCGGCCTGGGTAGGGAAGGCCGGCATGACGGCGATCGGCTTCCACGCCTCTCACGAGCAGATCCACCCGCGCGCGCTGCTGGAAGCGGTGATCCACGCCGAGCGGGTCGGCTTCGACGCGGCCATGTGCTCCGACCACTTCGCACCGTGGAGCGAGCGCCAGGGTCATTCCGGGTTCGCCTGGTCCTGGCTCGGCTCCGCGCTCCAGGCCACCGACCTGTCCTTCGGGGTCGTCAACGCGCCCGGGCAGCGCTACCACCCGGCGATCATCGCCCAGGCGATCGGCACCCTCGGTGCGATGTACCCGGGGCGGTTCTGGGCCGCCCTCGGCTCCGGTGAGGCCGCCAACGAGCACATCACCGGCGAGGTCTGGCCGCGCAAGGACGTCCGCAACGCCCGGCTGCGCGAGTGCGTCGACGTCATCCGCGCGCTGCTCGCCGGTGAGGAGGTCAGCCACGACGGCCTGGTACGGGTGGACCGGGCTCGACTGTGGAGCCGCCCCGAGCAACCGCCGGCACTGGTCGGCGCGGCGGTCAGCGTCGAGACCGCCCGCTGGTGCGCGGAGTGGGCGGACGGGCTGATCACCGTCAACGCCGCTCCCGAACACCTGCGCCGGATGATCGACGCCTACCGGGAGGCGGGCGGGCGCGGGCCGGTGCACCTCCAGGTGCACCTGAGCTGGGCACCCGCCCAGTCCGACGCCGAGGCGATCGCGTACGACCAGTGGCGCAGCAACGTCTTCGCGCCACCGGTCTGCTGGGACCTGGACACCCCGGAACACTTCGACGTGGTCTCCGCCGAGGTGCCGATGAGCCGCCTCGCCGAGGTGGTCAACATCTCCGCCGACCTGGGCCGGCACGTGGGCTGGTTGGAGGAGTACATCGACCTCGGGTTCGACCAGATCGCGCTGCACCACGTCGGGCAGGAGCAGCGGCCGTTCCTCGACGCGTTCGGCGAGCAGGTGCTCCCGAAGCTGCGTGGCCGTAGCGGCTGAGCAGCGCTTCTCCGCGAGCGGTCGTCCGTGAGGCCGGCCGGGACCTGCCCGAGTGGCCCCGGTCCGGCCGGACACCCGGGGACCCGAGCGGGGGGACGGCTCAGTCGAGGCGGCGGGCCAGCACCTGTCCCGGCCACAGTGCGCCGTCCGGTCGGGGCACCGTGAACGGGTCGGTGGCGGTGAAGCCCTGCCGCTCGTACCAGCGCACCAGCGCGCCGTCGTCGCCCGCGTAGCAGTCCACCCGCAGCAGCTCCACGCCGCGTTCCCGGGCCACCTCGGCGGCGTGCGCCAGCAGCCGGCCACCGATCCCGGCCCCGGCGTGCGCCCGGTCGGTGACCAGCAGGTTCACGTACAGCTCCGGCTCGGTAGCGGGTGGCACGTACTCGGTGGCGGCGCCCACCACCAGCGCGCCGACCGGCTGCCCGGCCACCTCGGCCAGCCACAGCCCGCCGCCCCGGGCCCACCCGTCGGCCTGCCCGATCCGGCGCGGGTCGGTCGAGGCCGGCGCGGTGCCCCACTGCCCGGTACGCCCCCGTTCCGCCAACCATGCGACGGCCACGTCAAGCAGCCGCAACACGGTCGCCGTGTCCGCCACCCCACCCCGCCGCACCACGATCTCCGTCATAGCCGCCATGCTGCCACGCGACGATCAAGAAGTTCGGGCCCCGATCCGGCATGGATCGGGACCCGAACTTCTTGATCAACGAGGCGGGGCGGGGTGGGGTGGGGCCGGGTGGGACGCCGGTCGCCGACGGCGCCCCACCCGGGGTTCAGGAGACGGTGCAGGGGGAGCCGTTGACGGTGACCAGGGCGGGGTTGGGGTTGGCCCCGGGGCCGGTGGTGGCGTTGAAGCCGAAGGTCACCGTGGCACCCGGGTTGATCCGGGCGTTGTACGACTCGTTCTTGGCGGTGACCGTGGCGCCGGCCTGCGTCACCTTCGCCGTCCAGGCTTCCCGGACCTTGGCGTCGCCGGTGAAGGCGAAGCGGGCGGTCCAGCCGTTCACCGCGCTGGTGCCGGTGTTGCGGATGGCCACCTGGGCGGTGAAGCCGGTGCCGCCCTGCCAGAAGCCGTAGTTGGTGTAGGACACCGAGCAGGTGGGCGCCGGCACAGCCGAGGCGTCACCCTGGTCGGCCAGGAACGAGGAGATCCAGGTCAGCGCCGAGTTCCAGTTGATGGCGACCTCGTTGGTGGAGTACGAGGCGATGTCGTCGACGAAGCAGAACATCGGCGCGCATCCGGCCAGCAACTGCTCCACGAACGGGTCCTGGAGCGCGGCGTTCGGGCCACCGGCCAGCGAGCCGACCGGAGGCTTGGGCATGGACGGGTCGAGCTGGTGGCCGAAGATGCGGCTGTGCTGGTTCTCCGCCGCGTGCTCGCCCCACCCGGTCACGTACGAGATGTTCAGCGCGTTGCGACCGAAGATGTAGTCCATCGCCTGCACCGCACCGTCGCGGTACTTCGCCTCGCGGGTCAGGTCGAACGCGGTGGCCAGCACGACCGCGTTGTTGATCACGTTGCTGTTGCCGCCCCAGAAGTAGCTGCCGGCGTCACCGGGCATGGGCAGCCCGTACGCCTGCCGCTGGATCTCGGCGAGGTAGCCGTCGGCGGCGGTGGTGACCGAGGCGCGAACCCGGGCCAGGTCGGCGGCGGGCAGCCCGTTCGGCACGGTGGCCAGGTCGAGGCGGCCCAGCGCGGCGACGCTCTGCCAGCCGAAGCCCCGCACGTCGAAGACGTCGCCGGTGTGGTGCGCCGACGCGGTCAGGTCGGTCAGGTACGTGCGCTCGCCGGTGGTCAGGTACAGCTCCACGGCGGCCCAGTAGAACTCGTCGGTGACGTTGCTGTCGTCGTACGCGCCGCCGCCGTTGCCGTCGGTCGGGCTGGCGTACCGGGTCGGGTTGGCCTTGGCCGCCGCGTACGCGGTCTTGGCGGCGGTGCCGCAGCGCTGGGCGAACGTCGCGTCGTACGGGGCGAACAGCCGGGCGCACTGCGCGGCCACGGCGGCCAGGTTGAGCGTGGCGGCGGTGGACGGCGGGTGCAGCTCGCGCGGCTCCGGGTCGTCCTCCGGCTGCAACGGCAGGCCGGTCCAGTTCCGGTCGTGGATCTTGTGGTGGGCCATCCCGGCCAGCGGCTTGCCGGCCGGCACCTGCATCCGCAGCAGGAACTCCAGCTCCCAGCGGGCCTCGTCGAGGATGTCGGGCACCCCGTTGTCGCGCTCCGGCAGCCGCAGCGTGCTGTCGCCGAGGGCGGCGCCGAATCCGGCGGTGGCGGCGTTCTTGGTCCGCTCGAAGGTGCTCAGCAGCTGGTAGGTGGCGATGCCGCCGTTCACGACGTACTTGCCGTGGTCACCGGCGTCGTACCAGCCGCCGCGCACGTCGAGCCGGTAGTCGCAGACACCGGCCTGACAGGGCACGTCGGTGTCGCCCTGGTTCGGGGCGACGCCCAGGTGACCGGCCGGGCGGGCGTACTCGTCGCCGACCAGGTCGCCGTCGATGGCGATACCGCTGCGCTGGATGTAGAAGAACTGCAACGCGTCGGAACGCAGGCGCTCGTAGAGCGCGCCGGAGATGTCGAACGGGTGGCTCACCTCACCGTCCACGGCGAGCGTCAGACCCTGCCCCGGGGTG
The DNA here is from genome assembly GCF_040296095.1 of Micromonospora sp. NPDC002389. Taxonomy (NCBI): domain Bacteria; kingdom Bacillati; phylum Actinomycetota; class Actinomycetes; order Micromonosporales; family Micromonosporaceae; genus Micromonospora; species Micromonospora sp. NPDC002389. Next base: position 174,279 of record NZ_JBEOWP010000004.1, on the reverse strand, counting down.
CGGTACCCGGAGAAGTCGACGGAGTGCACATTCTGCGCCGAGGCCGGGTCGACACCGCGCGGGGTGGTGGTGCCGCTGGCGACCACGGTGCCGGAGGCGGCGCGCAGCTGCCAGGGCAGGGCCGCGGTGGCGTCGGTGACGACGGTGGCGTTCTTCGGGCCGCCGGGCAGGTAGCCGACCTGGTTGACGCGGACCCGGGGGCCGGTGTCCGGCACGTACGGCTCGGGCGGGTTGCCGCCGCGCAGCGAGACGTTGTCCAGGCAGACGGTCTGGCCCTCGGCGGCGCCGCCGACCTGGAAGATGAGCTGGGCGCGCTCGTCGTCCTCGGGTGCCACGAAGGTCCGCTCGATCCGCTGCTGGGTGGGGGTGGCGGCGGCGGTGACCGAGTAGTAGCCGGTGTAGGGGGCGTTGCCCAGTTGCAGCACGGCGGTGACGTTGCTGCCGGGGGTGGCGGTGACGTCGAAGCCGAGGGTGTACTCGGCGCCGGCGACCAGGGCCACCGCGTCCTGGCCGATGCCGGCGTCCCAGGGGTTGGCCAGCCCGCCTGCGACGGTGGTGCAGAGTTGGCCGTCGGTCACGCCGAGCGGGCCGGTGCCGAAGGAGAACCACGGCGACACGCCGGTGCTGAAATCGCCGTTCGTGATCTGTTCGGGGGCCTCGGCCGGGGGATCGGCGTGGGCGGTGCCGGCGCTCACGGCGGCCAGCGCCACGGTGGTCGCTGCGGCGAGCACCGCGAGGCGACGTCGGGATGGCGTCACGGATATTCCTTCCGACGAACGGGACGGAATGGTGGTGGGCGTGTGCGGGAGAACCTGGGAGCGCTCCCAGGTATCGGGCATGTTTCCAGGGTGGACGGGCGCTGTCAATCGATCCGGTCCGATGGGCTCGGGGGTCGTCGGCCAGTGAGATTCGCCGCGCCACGCCGGGTCGTCCTGATCTCCTAGAGACAACGGAGCCCTTCTCCTGGCAGGCTGCGTCCCATGACCCTGAAGCTGCGTTCCGCGGGGACGAGCGACCGTGGGCTGATCCGCAGCGGCAACCAGGACGCGCTGCACGCCGGGGCCTGGCTGGTGGCCGTCGCCGACGGTATGGGCGGGATGGCCGCGGGCGACCTGGCCAGCGCCATCGCCATCGAGGCGGTGGCGCCGCTGGACGTGGAGATACCCGAGGACGCGCTCGTCGCCGCGTTGCAGGACGGCATCGCGCTGGCCACCACCCGGATCCGGCAGGCGGTGACCGAGGATCCGCAGCGGCAGGGGATGGGCACGACGCTGACCGCGCTGCTCTTCGCGCGTACCGGGAGCTGCCTGGCCCTGGCCCACGTGGGCGACTCCCGGGCGTACCTGTTCCGCGACGGCGTGCTGAAGCAGATCACTCGGGACGACACGTTCGTGCAGATGCTCGTCGACCAGGGGGTGATCACACCGGACCAGGCCGGCAGCCACCCCCGTCGGGCCGTCGTCACCCAGGCGCTGCAAGGCGACGAGGTCTCCCCGACCTACGCCACGATGCTGCCCCGCCACGGCGACCGCTGGCTGCTGTGCAGCGACGGACTGTCCAACGTCGTCCGGGCCGAGACCCTGGCCGAGGTGCTCGCCGCCCACCCCGACCGGGATCTGTGTGCCCGCAAGCTCATCGATCTGGCCTTGCGCGCCGGTGGCCCGGACAACATCACCGTGGTTATCGCGGACGTGGTCGACGAGCCCTGACGCGCAGCCGCGCTCGGGCCACGCGCTGCTGACGGGTGTTAGGAAGGGTCCCCTGCTATGCACCAGGCGTTAGCAGGGGACCCTTCCTTTCACGTCAGCCGCGCCCGGCCCGGCGGGTGGGCGCGGCCGTGGTCGGGTCCTCCGGCCAGGGATGGCGCGGGTACCGTCCGCGCAGTTCCGCGCGCACCTGCCGGTAGCCGGTGTGCCAGAACGACGCCAGGTCGGCGGTGACCGCCACCGGCCGACCCGCCGGTGAGAGCAGGTGCAGCAGCACCGGCACCCGACCGCCGCCGACGCGGGGCGCCTGCGCCCAGCCGAAGGTCTCCTGGAGCCGGACCGCCAGCACCGGCGCGGCCGGGTCGGCGTAGTCCACCCGGATCCGGGACCCGCTCGGCACGGCGATCCGCTCGGGGGCCAGCTCGTCCAGTCGCCCCGCCAGCGACCAGGGCACCAGCCGGCGTAGCGCACCGGCCACGTCGACCCGGGCCAGGTCGGCGCGGCGCCGGGCCCGGGTCAGCTCGGGTCCGAGCCAGTCCGGTGCGCCGGCCAGCAGCGCCTCGTCGGCGACGTCCGGCCAGTCGTCGCCGAGCGCGTGTCGGCAGAACGCCAGCCGGTCGCGCAGCGCCCGCGCCGCCGGTGTCCAGGGCAGCAGGTCGAGGCCGACGTCGCGCAGCCCGGTCAGCAGGGCGGCGGCGACCTCCGCCGACCCGGGTCGGGGCAGCGGCCGGTCGACCAGTTCGATGGCGCCCAGCCGGACCACCTCCCGGGCCACCACGTCGTCGCCGGACCAGCCGACCTCCCGGTCGGTGCGCAGCAGCGCCGCGCCGACCTCGCGGGCGGTCGCCTCGTCCAGCACCGCCGCCCGCCGGACCCGCGCGGCCGGCGCGCCGGGTGCCCGGTCGGCCACCGCCACGGCCAGCCACCCGGCACCGGCCAACGCCGACCCGGGCGCCAGCTCCGCCGCGGTCCCGCCGCTCATCAGGTACGCCGAACCGCCCGGCCGCCGCACCCGGCCCAACCGCTCCGGGTACGCCAAGCCGACCAGCAACCCGGCGGCAAGATCATCGGGCAGGGCCTTCCCGGACGGGTCCTCGGCGGTGCCGGTCGGCAGGGCGGTACGCAACCGGCGTACCTCGGCCCGCCAGCGGGCGGTGGCACCCGGCTCGACGCCGTCGCGCAGTCGACGCCAGGCGGCGGCGAGGTCGTCCCCGGCACCGGCGACGGACTCCTCGGCGAGCAGCGCCACCACCTCGGCGGCGCGCCGGGCGCCCACCCGGTCGGCGCCGTCGAGCAGGGCCCGGGCCAGTCGGGGATGCGCCCCGGTGGCGGCGATCGCGCGTCCCCGCGCGGTGATCCGGCCGTCCGGGTCGAGGGCCCCGAGCGTGCCCAGCGTCTCCCGGGCCACCGTCATCGCCGCAGTCGGGGGCGGATCCGGCAGCGCCAGTCCGGTGCCGTCCGGTGCGCCCCAGGCGGCGAGGTCGAGCGCGAAGCCGGTGAGGTCGGCGGTGGCGATCTCCGGTTCCGGTTGGGCCGCCAGCCGCTCGTGGGTCGCCGGTGACCAGCAGCGGTAAACGTGCCCCGACGCCTCACGGCCGGCCCGTCCGGCCCGCTGGGTGGCCCCGGCCCGGGACACCGGCACGGTGACCAGCGCGCCGAGCCCCCGGGCCAGGTCCAGCCGGGCGACCCGGGACAGGCCGGCGTCCACCACGGTCCGTACTCCGGGCACGGTCAGGCTGCTCTCGGCCACCGCGGTGGCCAGCACCACCCGCCGTCGCGGTCCCGGGCGCAGCGCGGCGTCCTGCTCGGCGCCGTCCTGCCGGCCGTGCAGACGGAGCACGTCGACGTGGTCGCGCAGGGCGGCCAGCCGGCCCGCGACGGCCGCGATCTCGCCCACGCCGGGCAGGAAGACCAGCAGGTCACCGTCCTGTTCGTCGAGTGCCCGCCGGACGGTCGCGGCCACGTGGTCCAGCAGCGCCCGGTCCACCGGCCCGGCGCCGGGCGGCGGCACCGGCCGCGCCGGCGGCGCCCAGACCCGGGTCACCGGGTGCAGCGCCGAGGCGGCCCGGACCACCGGCGCGGGCGTGTCCCCGCCGAGCAGGGCGGCGAAGCGGTCCGCCTCGGGGGTCGCCGACATCGCCAGCAGCCACAGGTCCGGCCGCAGCGCGGCCCGGGCCTCCACGCTGAAGGCGAGCGCGAGGTCGGCGTCGAGCTGTCGTTCGTGGACCTCGTCCAGCAGCACCGCGCCGACGCCGGCCAGTTCCGGGTCGTGCTGCAACCGGCGGACCAACAGCCCGGTGGTGACCACCTCGACCCGGGTCCGCGCGCCGGTCCGGCGGTCGCCGCGCACCGCGTAGCCGACCCGGTCACCGACGCGCTCGCCGAGCAGCGTCGCCATCCGCCGGGCGGCGGCACGGGCGGCCACCCGTCGGGGCTGGGCGACGATCACCCGTCCGGCGACCGCCTCGGCCACCGCCAGCGGGGCGAGCGTGGTCTTGCCGGTGCCCGGCGGGGCGACCAGGATCGCGGCGCCCGCCGCGCGCAGCGCCGCCACCAGCGCCGGCAGCGCGGGACGGACCGGCAGGTCGAGGGGTACGTCGGAGAGCACGGCCCAGTCTCGCACCGGCCCTCCGGCCCCGGCCGACGTGCCTGTTCCGCCCCGGTCGACTGCCCGGCGGGCGTGCCGTTTCCGCCCCGGTCGACTGCCCGGCCGGCCTGCTGTTTCCGCCCCTGGCCGACGGGTCCGTCGGCCGGCCGACGGTGCCCGCCGAGGCGGCGGATCAGCCGGCGCGGACCTCGTCGACGCCGGTGACGAAGGTGTGCCAGGCCGACGGCGGGAAGGTCAGCACGGGGCCGGGGCGGTCCTTGCTGTCCCGCACCGCCACCCGACCGTCGACGACGGCGACCTCGACGCAGTTGCCGTTGCCCACGCTGCGCGTACTGATGCGCCAGTTAGCCCGGGACAGGTCGAGCGCGGTCATCGCGATCCCTTCGTCGATACCGACCGTGACCGCGCCGAACGGTCACGTAAAGTAACGAGAAGCTTCCTTCAGGCGCACCAAAGACGCCGCTGGATCAAGCGCCAGACGTCGCAGCCTCTCGTGCACAAGGCTATACGAGCGCACCTGCGCGACCTCTTCCAGTGCCAGGCCTGTCGAGAGGTTTTCCAGGTAAACCACGGCTGCGTCGGCGGCGTCGGCAAACGTGAGGATCACGTACGGCGAGTTCATCGCCGGGTGACCGCCGGCCGCGAATGGAAGTACCTGGATGGTGACGTTGGGTAGCTGTGCGGTGCTTTCAAGGTGGGCGAGTTGCTCCGCCATGACCGCCCGTTCGCTCACAGGGCGTAGCAGTACCGCCTCGTTCAGCACCACCGACAGCTCGGCCGGCTCGTCGCTGCGCAGCACGTCCTGGCGGCGCAGTCGGGCGGCCACCTTGCGGTCGATGTCGTCCTCGCCCGCGGTGAGCCGGTAGACCTCCCGGGCGTACGCCTCGGTCTGCAACAGACCCGGCACCGCCTCCGCCTCGTACGTGCGCAGCGTGGCCGCCTCGGCCTCCAGTCCGACGTAGAACTCGAACCACTCGGGCAGGACGTCGCTGTAATGCTGCCACCAGCCCCGTTGCTGGGCGCCCCGGGCGATCTCGATGAGCGCCTCGGCGTCGTTCCCGGTCACCTGGTACAGCGCCAGCGCGGCCCGGACGTCGCGCGGCTTGATGCCGATCTGGGCGTTCTCGATGCGGGAGAGGTTGCTCTTGGACATGTCCAGTTGCCGAGCGGCGACGTCCAGGGTCATGCCGGCGCGTTCGCGCAACTGGCGGAGTTCCCGGGCGATGCGGCGGCGGCGAACGGTGGGGCTCGCGGTCACCCTCCGAGTCTGTCACGGGAAAAGTCCCAGGTCGCGTCAGCACGGAGTGCAACTGCCAAAAACGGGAGTTGCGTTGCAGTTGCTCTCGGTGCATCCTTGCCTGCGGTTAGCGATCACTATGGACGGCCGACCCGGGGGGACGCGTGCTCATCGCCGACGAGTTCTTCCTGATCGCCCATAACGACACCCGGGGCAAGGCCAAGCTGCATCCGGCCGCCACCAGCCTCGGCCTGGCCGCCGGCCTGCTCGGCGAGCTGGTCCTCTATGGACACGTGACGGTCGCCGCCGGGCAGGTCACCGTGGTCGACCGGCGTCCACCGGGCGACGCGCTGGCGCACACCGTGCTGGACCAGTTGATCGGCGAGCAACAGCACCAGGCGGTGCGGACCTGGCTCAGCTTCCTCGCCCAGACGGCGGTGACCTCGGTGGGGGAGCGGTTGGCGCGTGCCGGGGTGCTGCGTCGGCAGGAGACGCGCCGGCTGCTGCGGACCAGCGTCACGTACGTGCCGACCGACCTCAACGTCGCGGCCTGGCCGGCCACCCGACTGCGCGCCGCGCTGGAACGCGCGGATCCGCCCCACGTGCCCGACGCGCTGCTGCTCGGGCTGGTGGCGGCGGCCGGCTTGACCCGCGAGGTGCTGTGGAGCGCGGGTCCGCGCGCCCACCACCGGCTCAACCTGATCATTCCGGCCCTGCCGGCTCCGCTGAAGGAACTCGTCGGACAGACCGAGGCCGCCGTGGGTGCGGCCGTGCTGCGCGGGATCCCCTGAGCCGGTTCCTCCCTTCCCCTCCCTGACATCCGGAGCAGTCATGTCCTCGACAGTGACAACCCCACGACCGAGCAACGTCTCCGAGGCACTGGCCCGTGGCCGCCTCGGGGTGCCCTCGGTGGTGTTCTTCGTGCTCTCCGCGGCGGCGCCGCTGACCGTGGTCGCCGGTGTGGTCACCACCGGCTACGGCGTCGTCGGGGTGCTCGGCATCCCGCTGGCCTTCCTGGCGGTCGCCGCCGTGTTGGCGCTCTTCTCCGCCGGCTACGTGGCGATGGCCCGCCGGATGGCCAACGCCGGCGCCTTCTACGCGTACGTGGCCCGGGGGCTGGGCCGCCCGGCCGGGGTGGGCGCGGCCTGGGTGGCGCTGATCGCGTACAACGCCCTCCAGGTCGGGCTCTACGGCACCATCGGCGCCGCGGCGGCACCGGTGCTGGACCGGCTGTTCGGCGTGACGCCGCAGTGGTGGATCGTGGCGCTGCTGGCCTGGGCGCTGGTGGGCCTGCTCGGGCTGCTGCGGGTGGACATCAACGGCATGGTGCTGGCCGCGCTGCTCTGCGCCGAGATCGCCGTCATCGTGCTGTTCGACCTCGGCCAGTTGGGCAACCCGGCGGGCGGCAGCGTCAGCTTCGCGGCGTTCTCGCCGGACAACTTCTTCGTGCCCGGCCTGGGCGCGGTGCTGGTGCTGGCCATCCTCGGCTTCGTCGGCTTCGAGGCGGCGGTGGTGTTCAGCGAGGAGAGCAAGGACCCGCAGCGGACCGTGCCGATGGCCACCTACCTCTCGGTGGCGATCATCGCGGTGGTCTACGCCCTCTCGTCGTGGAGCATGACGGTGGCCGTCGGCCCGGACCGGATCGTCGAGGAGGCCGGCACCCAGAGCGTAGAGCTGATCTTCAACCTGGCCGGCGCACACCTGGGCGACACCGTCCTCACCATCGGCCAGGCGCTCTTCCTGACCTCGGTGCTGGCCGCGATGATCTCGTTCCACAACACCACCGCGCGGTACGCCTTCGCCCTGGGCCGCGAGCGGGTGCTGCCGGCGGTGTTCGGGCGGACCTCGCCGACGACCGGCGCTCCACAGGCCGCCTCGCTGGCGCAGAGCGCGCTCGGCCTGGTGGTGATCCTGCTGTACGCGTTCAACGGCTGGGACCCGGTCCTGCAACTGTTCTTCTGGCTGGGCACCAGCGGTGGCTTCGGTGTGCTGCTGCTGATCGCGACCACCGCGGTCGCCATCATCGTCTACTTCGCCCGCAACGCCGCGCAGGAGACGCTCTGGCGGCGGCTGGTCGCCCCCGGGATCGCGGCGATCGCGCTGACCGCCATCATCGTGCTGGCGGTGCAGAACTTCGCCAACCTGCTCGGCGTCGAGCCCGACTCCCCGCTGCGCTGGGCCTTCCCGGCGGTGTACCCGGTGGCCGCGCTGCTCGGCGCGCTGTGGGGACTGACGTTGCGCAGCAGCCGGCCCGACACGTACGCCCGGATCGGTCTGGGGGCGGAGAGCGCCGCCGCGGTCGTGGCCCCGCCGTCGCCGGTCGAGGCGGAGGTGCGGCGATGACCGTTCCGACGATCGCCCGTCTCGACGTGGCCGACACCCGCTGGGTGGCCGAGCGCATCGCCGAGTCCTTCCTGGTCCTGGACGCCACCCGGTGGCTGGTCCCGGACGAGGCCAAGCGGGAGGCGGTGCTGGCCGGGAACTTCGAGATCATCGTGGCGCACGCGATGCGGCACGGGCTGGTGTTCGGCACCGCAGACCGGGCCGGTGTGGCGGTCTGGCTGCCGTCGGTCGGTGAGCCGCTGCCGCCGCCGGAGGAGTACGACGCCCGGCTGGCCGCCGCGTGCGGGGAGTGGACGCCGCGCTTCGTCCACCTGGACGAGCTGTTCGCCGCCCATCATCCGCACCGGGACCACCATCACCTGGCGCTGCTGGCCGTGCGGCCGGACCGCCAGGGGCAGGGGGTGGGGTCGGCGCTGCTGCGGCACCACCACGGCTGGCTGGACGCCCACGGCGTGCCGGCCTATCTGGAGGCGAGCAGCGAGATCGGCCGCGACCTCTACGCGCGGCACGGCTACCGGGTGTCGGAGCCGTTCCGGCTGCCCGACGACACGCCGTTCTGGCCGATGTGGCGGGAGCCCTCCGCCACCTGAGTCGTCCGCCGCCACCGGCTCGACGACGCGGGCGCCGGCCCGCGAGGGCCGACGGGCCGAGATGGTGGCGGCGGACACGACGGTGGCCGGGTCCTCGCAGGCCCGGCCACCGTCGCCACCCCCTCTTAGTACGTACCGTCGAGCTGCCCCCGCAGCTTCGTCAGCGCCCGGGCCAGCAGCCGGGACACGTGCATCTGCGAGACGCCGATCTGCTCGGCGATCTGCGACTGGGTGAGGTTGCCGTAGAAGCGCAGGGTGAGGATCTTCTGCTCGCGCTCGTCCAGCGTGGCCAGCGCCGGCCCGAGGGCCACCCGCAGCTCGGCCAGCTCGAACTCGCTGTCCTCGCCACCGAGCATGTCGCCCAGCTCGGTCGCCCGGTCACCGTCACCGGTCGGGGTGGACAGCGACACCGCGTTGTAGGCGCGGGCGCCTTCTAGGCCCTCGAGGACCTCTTCCTCGGTGAGGTTGAGGTGGGTGGCGATGTCGGCGACCGTCGGCGAGCGACCCAGGGTCTGCAACAGCGAGCTGTTGGCGTCGGAGATGGCCAGCCGCAGCTCCTGGAGTCGCCGGGGGACCCGGATGTCCCAGGTGCGGTCGCGGAAGTGCCGCTTGAGCTCGCCGATGATGGTGGGGATCGCGTAGCCGGCGAAGTCGACGCCCCGGGTGGGGTCGAACTTGTCGATGGCCTTGATGAGGCCGACGGCGGCGGTCTGGGCCAGGTCGTCGGTGGGCTCGCCGCGCCCGCTGTAGCGGTGCGCGAGGTGGTTGGCCAGCGGCAGCCATGCCTCGATCGCCCGGTCGCGCAGCGCGGCCCGGGACGGGTGCCCGGCCGGCAGCGCGGCCATCGCGTTGAGTAGGTCGGTGGCACTGTCGGAGAGTGATCGCGGGTCGAGCTTCGGCGCCGGGGCGGTCGCCGTTTCGGTGAGCGCGGTCATGGTGGTCCTCCCTGCACCTCGTCCGCGGATAAAGACGTGACGCTTTGGTTTAGAGCCTGTTAGTCCGTTCGGGAGTCACCTTAGCCTGATGGTGCCGCAGAAATCTAGCCGAACGGACGATGTGCTTAAGTGATTTTAAGGCATGAAACATCCTCAATCGGTCATTCGTAGATCAACTACCACCGGACCGAAGGGTGATTCGTGATCTCAACCGGGCGGTTCGGACGATCCCTCATCGGTCGTCGCCAGCGACGGACCGGACGGACGGCGAGCCGACACCGCCGATCGGAGGAGATGCCGCCGGGTCGGTTCGACGACTGTCGCCTATCCGTCGTTGTCCCGTCGGTGGGACCGGGCATAGCGTCGCGGGGGACTGTCGACCGGAGGTGTTGTGCTCGACCCCGCAGTACCCCAACTCGTCGTGAACTGCCGGACGCTGTACTTCAGCTGGCTGCCGGCGGATCCGGACGTGGTGGCGGCGCTCGTGCCGGCCGGGCTCCACCCGCATCCCGGTGGTCAGGTCTTCATGAACCAGTACGTGGTCGACGACGCGAGCCAGACCTCCGGCTTCGGCTCGTACTCGCTGACCTATCTCGGGGTGACCCTGGCCGGCGTGGACGCCCCCGATGGGGTGACCCCGGGGGGCTGGTGGACCCACTACGTGACCTCCAGCGAGCTGGTCCGCCGGTACGCCCTCGGCCGGGGCGCCCCCGCGCTGACCGGCGACACCACCATCGCCGCGAACGGCCACGAACTGGTGACCGAGACCGCCATCGAGGGCGCGCCGGTGATCCGCGCCCGGGTGCGCGCCGGGGAGACCGGGCACGCCGTGCACAACGGCCATCACCGGTACGTCACCGCACTGCACGGCCGGCTGGTGAGCAGCGTCTACCCGGTGGTCGCCGAGCCGACCACCTCCTTCGAGATCGAGTCGGTGGAGTTCCTGGACCCGGACCACCCGGTCTACGCGCTGCGGCCGGAGAATCCGCTCACCATCGGGTGGGGCTATTACTCGCCCCGGGCGTCCTTCGCGTACCCGGGTGGGCTGACCGTGCTCGATGCCCCGGGGTCCGGGTCGGCGGACACGCCGTACGCCGAGCGCCCGCTGCCCGCGCTCGGCTGAGCGACACCGACGCCTCCACCAGCAGAAAATACGGGTCGCTTTCGGGTTTTCCCTGGTCCAGATGGGTAAGCCAGTCGCGGGTCGGTACGCCTCTGTGCGCGGGGCGACATCGTCGTGCGCGTCGGCGTGCCCGCCCGGAGGCCGCCCCGGCCTCACCATCCCGGATCGGGCTCGCCCCGTCGGCCGTCGGTGCCGATGGCGTGCGCCCGGCTTCGGCCCGAGCAGCGAGGAGGCCGCACCATGCCCGGCGAGATGACGAACTCCGTGACCGAGCACCGTGAGCAGGCGGTGGAGAGCGAGCGGGGTGCGCTGTTGGCCGTACTGGTGATGGTCCTGCTGGGCGTGGCCGGCATTTTCGCCGTCTCCTGACCCCGCCACCCGTCGAGGGCTCAGTCGGTGGCGAGGCGGGCGTGCAGGTGTTCGTCGTGGCGTCGACCGTCGCCGTAGCGGTGTGACTGGCGCAGAGTGCCCTCGACCGGATATCCGGCCCGTTCGGCGACCCGGCAGGAGGCCGGGTTGGCGACCGCGTGGCACAACTCGATGCGGTGCAGGCCCAGATCGCGGAAGGCCCACTCGGTGAGCCGGCTGACCGCAGCCGAGGCGAGGCCCTGCCGGCGGGCGGCGGCGACGGTCCAGTAGCCGATCGACGCGTCGCCCGCGTGGATCCGGTGCAGCGACACCGAGCCGAGCATGATCTCCGGCCGGGTCGGGTCGGCCACCGCCAGCGAGACGTGGGTGCCCCGGGACCAGTCGGCCCGCCAGTGCACCCACTGGCGGGCGGCGTCGAGGTCGAACGCGTCGCCCTGCGGGTTCCACTGGGCGATGGCCGGGTCGTGCCACGCGGCCAGCACGGCGGGCGCGTCCGCGGTGTGCCAGGGACGCAGCAGCAGGCCGGGGGCGGTCAGTTCCACGACGGCACAGTGTGGCACAGCCGTCGGGGTCGTCGCGGGGCGTACTTTACCGGTCACTGCTTCAAACTTTCACCAACCGTTCAGCCTGCGGTCGGCGCAGGCCGCTCCGCCGCGCCTTGGCGTCATTGTTCAAATTTTGAATACGTGCTACCGTGGCGCCATGACCGAGAGCCTGAGCGAGGTGCGACTCGCCGCCTGGCGGGCGTACATCGAGGCCAGCCAGCGGTTGTTCACTCGGCTGGAGGACGACCTGCGGGCCGCCAGCGAGCTGAGCTTCGCCGACTACCACGTGCTGGTGCTGCTCGCCGAGGCCCCGGGGCAGCGACTGCGGATGGGTGAGCTCGCCGGTCGACTGGTCTTCTCGCCGAGTCGACTGACCTACCAGGTCTCCTCCATGCAGCGACGCGGCCTGGTCGCCCGGCAGCCCTGTCCGGACGACGGGCGCGGCAGCGAGGCGGTGCTCACCGCCGCCGGGCTGATGGCGCTGCGCGAGGCCGCTCCGCACCATCTGCGCTCGGTCCGCACCCACCTGATGGACGACCTCGACGACGCCGAGATCGCCTGCCTGACCACGGTCTTCACCCGACTCGGCCAGCGGCTGCAGGGCACCCCCGGCGCCGCCCCCCGCGAGAGCTGAAGGAGCTTCCGATGCCCGCCATCACCGTCGACAACGTCCTCGTCCTGCCCCGGCTGCCGAAGCTCGACGAGTCCACCACCGTCATCCGGCCGGTCCGCCGGCTGACCACCGCGCCCAGCGGCTTCGAGGGCGAGGGCTTCCCGGTGCGCCGGGCCTTCGCCGGGGTACCCACCACCGAGCTGGACCCGTTCCTCCACCTCGACCAGATGGGCGAGGTGGAGTACGCGCCGGGCGAGCCGAAGGGCACCAGTTGGCATCCGCACCGCGGCTTCGAGACCGTCACGTACATCATCGACGGGATCTTCGACCACCAGGACAGCCACGGTGGTGGCGGCACCATCACCAACGGCGACACCCAGTGGATGACCGCCGGCAGTGGTCTGCTGCACATCGAGGCGCCGCCGGAGCACCTGGTGGTCAGCGGTGGTTTGTTCCACGGCACCCAGCTCTGGGTCAACCTGCCCAAGGTGGCCAAGATGACCCCTCCGAAGTACCAGGACATCCGGGGCAACCAGGCGGCACTGGTGACCACGCCGGACGGCGGCGCGCTGGTCCGGGTGATCGCCGGTGAGATCGCCGGGCACCAGGGACCCGGATCGACGTACACGCCGATCACCGTCGCCCACGTGACGGTCGAGCCCGGCGCGCAGGTCGACCTGCCCTGGCGGCCGGACTTCAACGCCCTGGTGTACGTGCTGGGCGGCCGGGGCACGGTCGGCGCGAACGGGCGCGGCGTCCGTACCGGGCAGCTCGCGGTGCACGGCCCGGGCGACGCGTTGCGGTTCAAGGCCAACGCCCGGCAGGACAGCCGCACGCCGACGCTGGACCTGTACATCATGGGCGGGCAGCCGATCCGGGAGCCGGTGGCCCAGTACGGCCCGTTCGTGATGAACAGCCGTGACGAGCTGATCCAGGCGTTCGAGGATTACCAGGCCGGTCGGCTCGGGGTCGTCCCGGCGGAGCGGGTGCCGCACACCGGCGGTCAGGGCGACCGTCCCTGACAGGTCTGCACGTGGCGCGCCCCGGGTGCGCGGCCGGGGGGATGGCCGTGGCGGGGCGGGCGGTCCTACCCGGGGTGTGACTCGGCCCAGGTCGTGAAGCGGGGCGTCAGGCCGGCGGGACGCTCGTGTGGATGGCGGCCGGGTGCGCGGCGGCCTGTTCCGGCAGCGCGGTCAGGTGGGCCACCGACCCGACCCGACCCGGCGCGTGCGGTAGGTCGCCGGGTGCTTCGGCCGGAGTGTCTCTGGCGGGTACGTCTGCTCTGGTGCGACCTGCCACTCCGCGGTCAAGTCCTCGGCGGACCCGGCTCGCCTCCACCGGATGCCCGATCCGCCGCCGAGCGGTCATCGTGCCGCCGACGTCGCGGCATCGCTCCGCGCGGGGCTGAGGTGGGTAGATTTGTCGTCGCTCCAGCGACAACAAATCTACCCACCTCTCGGCGCCGAACCGGGGACCGCAACCAGCGGCGGACCCGGCCCGCCGCTGCCCGAGACCCGGCCAAGTTGCATCCCAGGCGCCCAGCGCCGAGGTGAGTGTGAACGGGTTCGCGGTGGCGGGGGCTTTGTCGTAGGGCGGTCCGGTTACGGCCCTGACCACGCGAAACGGCCCACGGGCGGGAGAGTTCCCACCCGTGGGCCTCGCGTGCGTCAGGTCGCCGGTTGTGCCTGGCGACCGCCCAGGTGCAGCCGGCCCATGAGCTGTCGGGCCTGCTCGGCCACGTCCGCCTCGACGGTGACCGCGTACTGGTTGGCCCGCAGTGAGCTGGCGGAGGTGAAGTCCCGCTTGCCGCCGGTCATGGCGTGCGCGACCCCGCCGAACACGGCACCCCAGACGGCACCGATGACCAGGCCGACCAGGAGAACGGCCAGCCAGTTGCCGACCGTGAAGATGCCGAACAGCAGGCCGATGAAGAGCCCGAGCCAGGCACCGGTGCCGGCGCCGATCAGCGCCGCCCGGGCCGTGGTCAGCCGACCCAGCACCGTCTCCACCAGGGTGAGGTCGGTGCCGACGATCGCGGTCCGTTCGACCGGGAAGCGGTTGTCGGCCAGATAGTCCACGACGCGTTGCGCGGACGGATAGTCCGGGTACGCGCCCAGTGTCACGGTCGGCGGTCCGGTCGGCGGGCCGTGCCCGTCGCCACCGGGTGCCACGGTGCGGCCACCGGGACCGGACGGGAGGGTGCCGCCGCCGGTCACACCGGGTTGCCACGCCGAGGGATTCGACTGTGTGGTCATGGGTCTCCTCCTTCGTCTGTAGTCGCGTTCCCGCCTGGGGCGAGCGGTAACGCCGGTGGAGGATCCGGCGCAGGCGACCGGGCCCCCGGCCACCGCTGTCGCGGTGTCGGCCGGAGGCCCGGTCTGTGGTGGTGGCCCGAGGGCCCGGTGTGGTCCTGGGAGCGCGCCGGTCAGGCGCAGGTGCCGCCGTTCAGGGTGAAGGGGCCGGGCGTCGGCAGGCTGCTGCCGCTGTAGGTGCCCTGGAAGCCCACGCTGATCGTGCCGCCGCTGGGCACGCTGCCGTTGTAGGCGACGTTGCGGACCTCGATCCGGTCACCGGACTGGCTCCAGGTGCCGTTCCAGCCGTTGCTCAGCCGGACGCCGGAGCCGGCGTTGAAGGCGAGCGTCCAGCCGTTGAGCGCCCCGCTGCGGTTGGTGACCCGGATCTCGGCGGTGAAGCCGCCGGCCCACGTGTTCGGGGTGAACGTCACCGCGCAGTTGCCGGCGGGCGGGTTGGACGGGGGCGGTGTGGTGGTCGGCGGCGGGGTGGTGGGGGGAGTGGTGGTCGGCGGGGTCGTCGTCGGCGGGGTGGTGGTCGGCGGGGGGCCGGCCGCGATCGCCAGGTCGTACGCCCGCTGCGGCACGAACTGTCCGGCGGCGGCGATACAGCCGTCGGCTTCGCCGGGCAGTTTCACCCAGAGGAACGCGTCGATCGCCGAGTCGCCGGTGGCGGTGGTGCTCGGCGTGCCGATCGCCCGCCCCGGCGGGTCGCACCACTCCGAGCCCGCCGGGCCGTTGCCGTTGCGGCTGGTGTCGATGACCGCCTTGAGACGGGAGATGCCGGTGGCCGCGATGATCTGCTTGGCGTACGAGACCTCGTCGGCGGTGCGGCGGTAGTTCGACACGTTCACCGAGATGCCGTCCGCGCTGTTGGCGATGTCCGCCGCGTTCAGTCGCGCGGCCGCCTCGCTGGGTGCGAGCCATCCGCCGTGGCCGATGTCGTAGTAGACCTTCGCCCCTGACGAGCCGGCCTTGAGCGCCTTGCCGGCGTACGCCATGGAGGCCCGGACCTCGGCCTGCTGGCTGGCGTTCATGCAGCTCGTCATGATCGGGAGCACGTCGGGCTCCAGGATGATCGTGGCGGGCCGACCGCCGAGCCCGGCGGCGACCTGGTCCACCCACTGCCGGTAGGCGGTGTGGTTGGGCGCACCGCCCGCGCTGTGGTTGCTGCAGTCGCGGTTGGGGATGTTGTAGACCACGAGGATCGGGATCTTGCCGGCGTTGGCGGCGGCGGTGACGAAGGAACTCACCTCGGCGCGTACGGTCGAGGTGTTGGTGGTGGTGTACCAGCGAGGTTGCGGGACGCTGGCGATCCGGTCCCGGATCACGGCGGTCTTGGAGTCGTTCGGGTTGGCGGCCACCCAGCGGGCGGCGCTGGTGTCCGGATCGACATAGAACACGGAGTCGGCGGCGGCTGCGGGCGCGGGACGCAACGCGCCCACGCCGACGGTGGCGACCACGGTCAGTGCCGTCGCGACGGCGCCGACCACGGCATAGGTGCCTCGAGTTCTCATGTACTGCTCCTCGTATGCATCGAAGACAGTGCGTGGAAGCGCTCCCACATGTCCGACAAAGTACGGGCCGGTTGCGAACTTGTGAAGACCTTCCGGAAGTATCCGGAGGATCGACGGGCACCGTTCGGTCGCCGCCGCCCGGGCCAGGTCGCGAATACGATCACCGGATGGGACTGGATCGGGCGGGTGTCGTGGTGGTCGGTGCGGGTATCGCGGGCGTCGCCTGCGCCGGGGAACTGGCGCGGGCCGGCGTGCCGGTGGAGATCCGCGAACGCGGTCGGGTGGCCGGCGGGCGGATGGCCAGCAAACGCTTCGACGGCCGCCCCGCCGACCTGGGCGCCGCCTACCTGACGGTGAGCGATCCCGAGTTCGCCGAGGTGGTACGCGAATGGGAGGCCGCCGGCCTGGCCCGCGAGTGGACCGACACCTTCGTCTCCTACGACGGCACCGGGCGGCGTGAGGTCCCCGGGCCGATGCGCTGGGCCGCTCCCCGGGGACTGCGGTCACTCGTCGAGCACCTGGCCCGCGACCTGCCGGTGGTGGTGAACCGGCTGGTGCTCGGCGTCGAGGCCGGTCCGCTGGTGGACGGCACCGCGTGCGCGGCGGCGGTCCTGGCGATGCCGGGCCCGCAGGCGGCGCTGCTGCTCGACCCGGCCCTGGCCGCCGCCACCGAGGCGGCCGGGCGGCAGCGCTGGGCGCCGACGCTCTCCGCCGTGCTGCGCTTTCCGACCCGACGCTGGGCCGACTTCCGGGGCGCCTTCGTCAACGACCATCCGCTGCTCAGCCTGGTCTGCGACGACGGTGACCGGCGCGGTGACGGCGCGCCGGTGCTGGTCGCGCACACCACGCCGGAGTTCGCCGCCGGTCATCTGGCCCAGCCCACCGGCGCCGCGTCGGCCGTCGAGGCGGCCGTCCGCGACCTGTTCGCGCTGCCCGACCGGGCCGAGCACGTGCACGTGCACCGCTGGACGTACGCCCGGCCCACCTCCGACACCGACGCCGGGTTCCACCTGGACGGCGACGGGATCGGGCTGGCCGGGGACGCCTTCGGCGAGTCCCGGGTGCAGACCGCCTGGCGTTCCGGCCGCGACCTCGGCCGCGCCCTGGTCCAGCGCCTGACCTGACGCACGGTCCCGGTGACCAGCCGACGGTCGGAACGGCCAGCCCGGTCGGAACGGCCAGCCCGGTCGGAACGGCCAGCCCGGTCGGGATGGTCAGCCCGGTCAGCCCGGTCGGGAGCCGGCCCGGTCGGGACGGCCAGCCGCCGGGCGCGGGGTGGTCAGGCGGGCGGGAGCAGGATCTCGAACCAGACGGTCGAGCCGCGCACGGTGGGGTCGGTGCCCCAGGCGTCGCTCAGCTCCTCGATCAGGCCCAACCCCCGGCCCCGGCTGCTCAGCGTGTCGGTGCGGGCCCGGGTCACCGTGCCCCGGGACCCGGAGTCGGCCACCGAGACGAGCAGGCGCTCCGGGCTGAGGTCGATCTCGACCCGTGCCTCGGTGCCGGCGTGCAGCAGGGCGTTCGTGGTCAACTCGCTGGTGCAGAGCACCGCCGCGCCGATCACCGACTCGGCCACCCGCCACTCGGTGAGCAGCGCGGTCATCCAGTGCCGGACCCGGCTCGGCGCGGTCGGCTCGGCCGGCACCTCCATCCGGGCCGACCGGCTCGGCCGCAGCGCGTACTCGACGGCCAGGACGGCCACGTCGTCCTCGGTGGCACCGGGGACCGAGGCCGTGGCGGTGGCGCAGAGGGCTCTCGGGTCACCGCTGGGCGCGGCGGCCACCGACTCCGCCAGGCGGGCCAGGCCGTGCGACAGCCCCTGCCGTCGGCGCTCCACCACGCCGTCGCTGAACAGCAGCAGGGTGTCGCCGGGGGAGAACGCGACGGTGCCGGTGGCGGGGTGGTAGCCGATGCCCAGCGGCGCGCCGGTCGGCACGTCCACGTACTGGGCCCGTGGTTCGCCCCCGGGCCCGCAGCGCCGCACCAGCGGCGCCGGGTGGCCGGCGCTGGCCAGGGTGAGCTGCTCCCGCTCCACGTCGATCACGCCGAACGCCACGGTCACGAACAGCTCGTACGTGCCGGTCTCGGACCCGAGGCTGGTGACCAGCCGGTCCAGCCCGGCGAGCACCTGGTCGGGGCGCGGGTCGTTGAGCGCCAACGCCCGCAGCGCGGCCCGGACCTGTCCCATCCGGGCGGCGGCCTGCACGTCGTGCCCGGCCACGTCGCCGAGCACCACCCCCAGGTCGCCGGTGGGCAGCACGAACGCGTCATAGAAGTCGCCACCGGCAGCGTTGCCGTCGACACCCGGGTCGTAGCGGGCGGCGATCCGCAGCAGCGGCAGGCTGGGCAGGTTCTCCGGCAGCATGCTGCGCTGGAGCAGTTGGGCGGTGCCGTGCTGGGTCTCGAAGCGCCGGGCCCGCTCGGTCGCCTGCCCGACCAGCTCGGCCGACGCGGCCAGCAACGCCCGCTCCGGCGCGGTCCAGGCGTGCGGGGTGCGGTACCCGACGGTGAGCGCGCCGCGTACCCCGGAGGCGCGCAGCGGCACTGCCGCCAGAGCACGGACCCGCTGGTCGTGCCGGTCGGCGGCGGTGTCGCGCAGTGGCTCGCCGTCGTCGACGAACCGGGGCTGGCCGCTACCCGCGCTGAGCGCCGCCGGTGCCGGCCAGTCCGCCGGCCCGCGCCGCCACAGCGGGGGCAGCCGCTCGTCCGCCTCGTCCACCAGCTCGCCACGGACCCGGCGGACCAGCCGCCAGCCGCCCCCACCGCCGGCGTCGTCGACGGCGAACGAGACCCGGTCGGCGTCGAACGAGGTGAGCGCGTACCGCAGCGCCACCCGGGCCACGTCGTCGAGGGTCAGCGTGCCGGACAGCGCCGCGGCGAACTCGCTGAGCTCCTGCAACTGGCGGGTCGCCGGGTTGGTCTCGGCGACCACCGACAGCACCCCGGCGATCCGGCCCCCGCTGTCGCGGACGGTCGAGCAGGCCCAGATGTAGACGGACGGGTCGAGACCGTCGGAGTGCAGCGGGAGGGGTGCCTCCTTCTCCAGGAACGGCTCACCGGTGCGGTAGGTCTGCTCCACCACGTCACCGACGCCGGGCAGCCGCCACACCTGGTCGAAGACCTCGGCGGCGGGCCGACCCACGGCCTGCGGGTGCCGGTCACCGATCAGCTCGGCGTACGCGTCGTTGTAGAGCAGCAGCAACTCGTCGCCGAGGTACAGCGCCATCGGTGCGGGTGAGGCGAGCACCACCTCCACGGCGGCGCGGACCGCCGGGTCCCAGGACTCGCGGGTGCCCAGCACCGTCGCGCCCCACTCGTGGTGGCCGACGACGGTCGCGGCGCGCGGCATCGGCGCGCGGGGCGCCTGGCCTGCTGGCGTGGGGACTCGCCCGACCGTTCCTGGCATGACCGCAGCCTAGCCCGACCCCTCGACCCGTGTTTCCGATCATGCGCCCGGCGGTTCGGGTCGGGACATCAGGGCAGGTCAGAGCCGTTCTGTCGGGATGTGTCGGGAAAAAGCAGGTGACCTGCGCGGCGTGCCGTCCCGACGTTGGGGTAAGCGCGCGGGGCAGTCCATGCGACAGGAGGGACATCATGCCGGAAACCCTGGCGGCCAGGCAGGTCAACATCGGTGACGCTGTGGCCGACATGTGGAGGTCGGTGCTGCTGTTCGTACCGAGGGCCATCGCGTTCATCGCGATCCTGGTGGTCGGATGGCTCATCGCCAGAGCCGTGCTCAAGATCGTAGATGCGGTCCTGGAACGGGTGGGGTTCGATCGCGCGGTCGAACGGGGCGGCATCAAGCGCGCGCTCGAACGGACCAGGTACGACGCCAGTGACATCCTGGCGCGCCTGGCGTACTACGCCGTACTGCTGTTCACGCTTCAGTTCGCCTTCGGCGTCTGGGGTCCGAACGCGATCAGCAACCTGATCGGCGGCGTGGTGGCCTGGCTGCCCCGAGCCTTCGTGGCGATCGTGATCGTGGTGATCGCCGCGGCGATCGCCAACGCGGTACGGGACCTCGTCAGCGGGGCGCTGGGCGGTCTGTCGTACGGGCGGGTGCTGGCCGACCTGACGGCGGTCTTCATCATCGCGCTCGGCGTCATCGCGGCGCTGAACCAGGTGGGCATCGCCACCACCGTCACCACTCCGGTCCTGATCGCGGTGCTCGCCACGGTGGCCGGCATCCTGATCGTCGGCGTGGGCGGTGGTCTGGTCAAGCCCATGCAGAACCGCTGGGACGGCTGGCTCCACCGGATCGCGGAGGAGTCGCGGGCCGTCCGCGAACACCGGCAGGGCGCCCAGGCCGGACGCAGCGACATGCAGCGGCAGATGGCCGACCGGGCGGGCGCCGAGCGTTCCCAGGCGATGTCGAGGGGGCAGGAGTCCTCGATGTCCGGGGGGCGGGGTACGTACCAGTCCGGGACCTCGGGTGACGAGACCCAGCAGTTCGGTCGGTGACCGTACGTGTACCGGGACGGGTGTCCGCCACACGGCGGGCACCCGTTCACGTCACAGCGGAGGCGGCTGCGGAGCCGGGGTGTCCAGCGCGGCGGTCAGCGCGCAGACGGCGAGCAGACGCACCAGCGCCCAGTCCGCCTCGGCCCACTCGACCGGGGCGGCCGGCGGCTGCCAGCCGTGCTCGGCGGCGGCGGCCCGGAGCCCCTCGGCGTAACCGGCCAGGGCCGCGGCGGTCAGCGGGGTGAGGTCGCCGTGCAGGCTTTCCCGCACCGCGGCGGCGTGCTGGTCGACCACGGCGAGTAGCCCGGGCAGGGCTCCGGCGGCGGCCAGCCCGTCGAGACCCACGGTGGTGGCGAGCGCCATCAGGGCGGACCGGTTGTCCTCGACGGTGGTCCGGGTCCGAACCCGGTTCGACGGCACGCGCATGGGGAACGAATCTAGCCAACTCGGACCGGCGGCGACCTCGGCCGCTCGGCTGGTCAGGGGATCGGCCGGTCGTCGTCCCGGTAGCTCGGACCCGGACGCGCGAGGGCCCAAGCGGGCAGTGGCGGTAGCAGGGAGGCACGAATGGACACCACCGACGGCCCCGAGGAGCGGCACCGGCGCCCGGCCGGTGTGAGCGACGACACGGTGGAGGCGCTCGGCAAGCTCAGCGAGGCGCTGGAGTGCGTGGAGCGCGCCCGGGGCGAGCTCTACTCCATGCATCAGCGCATCGGCCACGCCGACCTGATGCTGGACGAGGCGGTCCGGATGTTCCGCGCGGCCGGCCACGGGACGATCGCCGACCGGATCGCCGACGAGCTGGTGGGCCGGAACGTGATCGCGGGTCGCTGGACGTTCCAGATCGTCGAGGACTTCGACGACGGGTACTACGCGCTCTTCCGCGACCTGGACCGGGCGGCCCGCGACGAGCTGGTCGGGGGCCGGCGGCACCTGTACGAGGCGGAGATGAAGGAGCGGCGTCGTACCCGTGGTCGAGCGGGTCACGAGGCCCGCCCGCAGGAAGCCGGGTGAGGCGGTTCGTCCGCCCGCCGGGATCCGGGTGTGGAGCGGGTTACTCCGTCGAGCGGGCGTCCGCCGGACGGCGGCGCGCGGTGTCGTCAGCGATGATCACCGTCGCCACCATCAGCGCGACGCAGAGGCTGAACAGCCAGGAGCTGTCCTCGGTGAACCTGGCGGAGACGGGCGCCTGAGCGGCGGCGAGCAGGAAGCCGAGCCATGCCAGGCGGCGTTGACGCGTGGTGAGGAAGCCGGAGCCCTGATGCATCCCGAAAGTCTTGCGCGCCGTCGCGGCGTTGCCGTCAGCCGAACGGCCGAATCTGTCCGACCCGTCCGAATCCCGATCCGTCCGGCTGACCCAATCACCGCCGATCATGAGCGTGTCCGCCCCGTAGAAGGCGATGCCGCGCACTGGTCGGCGGTGATCCGGTGGTGTTGTCAGAGCGTGTCCGGGCCGGTACGACCGGTGGTGGAGGGGCGGTGGGCGCGGTCCGGGTCGGTCGGCTCGCGACCCGTGCCGGGCACCTGCGTACCCCGGTCGGCGGCCTCCGGGCCGTGGCCGAACGCGGCCTCCTCACCGGCGTCGTTGCCGGTCACGTCGTCGGACTGCCCGTCGAGCGTGGACCGGGCGACCGCCCGGTCCAGTTCCTCCAACGGCAGCCGTTCCTCGTCACGCCACACCCTGTCGTCGCTCATACCCTCGCCCTACCCCCGCCGGCACCGGCCAAACGGCGCACCGGCGCGACCGCCGGCAACGGCAACGGCACCGGCGCGACCGCCGGCAATGGCGACGGCCGCCGGGTGAGCGGCGGCCGTGGCGGGAGGTACGGGAGGGATCAGGGCTGCGGTCGGTCGACGCTGCCTCGCCAGGCGCCGGTCTCCTGACCGCGTCGCTCAATGAACTGCTTGAAGCGTTGCAGGTCACCCTTTGCCCGGCGGTCCACCACGCCCAGCTTGTCGCCGGCCTGTTCGAGGACACCCTGCGGGTCGAACTCCAACTGGAGACTGACCCGGCTGGTCTGCTCGTCGAGCCGGTGGAAGGTGACCACCCCGGCGTGCTTGGTGCCGCCGGTCGAGCGCCAGGCGACCCGCTCGTCGGGGAGCTGCTCGGTGATCTCGGCGTCGAACTCGCGCTTGATCCCGGCGATCTCCACGGTCCAGTGGGTGAGCGTGTCGGAGAGCTGACGGACCTCCTCGACGCCCTCCATGAAGTGGGGGAACTCCTCGAACTGCGTCCACTGGTCGTACGCCGTCCGCACCGGGACGGACACGTCGACGTGCTCGGTTACGCCACTCATCAGGATCCTCTCCTGCGCCGGTGCGGGGGCTGGCCGCAGCAGGCCATCCTCACCAGCGCGTCGTCTCGTTCTTGTGGCCGAGCGCGGCCCAGACCTCGGACACCGTCTGATACCGGGTGCCCTCCGGCAGGCGCTCCAACTCGGCGAGCAGGTCCGCCGGCGCCTCGTTCTCCCGCGCGTTGGCGAGCAGGGCCGCCCGGTCCCCGGGCAGGGCGGTCATCGTGATGAACCGTCCCAACCGGCTGCGGGCCTCCACGTCCTCGGACGTCATGCCCTGCGGAGTGCCGCTGCGGGTCTCGCCGCCGACGACGGTGGTCGTCTCCGGCTGGTCCTCGCCCGCCGGCTCCGGCACCCGGAACTCGTCGACCCGTGAGCCACCGGTCCCCGGCCCCTGGACCAGGCCGTTGACCTCCTGCTCCATCTGCTCGTCGACTCTCGGTGCGTGCTTGCTGCTGCCGCGTTCCATGCCTTCTGCGCTACCCGGCGAGGTGGGCGGTAAACGCGGCACGGGGTCACGAAGGTGCCGGCGACCGGGGCGGCAGCACCGGCTCCTCGGCGTCGCTCGCGCCGGACTGGAGCACCCGTCCGCGCTGCAACTCGGCGTTGATCTGCACCCCGAGCAGCAGGGCGGAATTGGACACGTAGAGCCAGACCAGGAAGGCGATCACCGCGCCGAGGCTGCCGTAGGTGGTGTCGTACGAGCCGAAGTTGGCCACGTACAGGCCGAAGCCGAAGGAGCCCAACGCCCAGGTGACCAGCGCCACCACCCCGCCCGGGGTGAGCCACCGGAACCGGGGCTGGCGGACGTTCGGCGCCACCCAGAACAGCATCGACATCAGCAGCATCGCGATCATCGCCAGCACCGGCCACTTCACCACCGACCAGGCGGTACGGGCCGCGCCCCCGGCACCGACCAGGTCGCCGACCGCGTCGGCGACCGGGCCGCTGACGATCAGTCCGGTGGCCACCACGGCGAGCAGCACCAGCGACAGCGCCGCCAACCCGATCTGGATCGGCCGCAGCTTCCACACCGGCCGCCCCTCGGTCACCCCGTAGATGGTGTTCGAGGCGCGGGTGAACGAGGCGATGAAGTTGGAGGCGGACCAGAGCGCGCCGAGCAGACCGAAGCTCAGCAGCACCCCGGCCGAGCTGTTCTGCTCCACCACGCCCCGGACCACGCCGACGAAGTTCTCGTTGGCCACCACCGACCCCGCCCCGACGTCCCGGGCCAGGTCGAGCACGGTGTCGACGGTGCGTTCCCCGTCCGAGACCAGCCCGACCAGGGCCACCACCACGACGGTGGAGGGGAAGAGCGCGAGCACCCCGTAGTAGGTCAGCGCGGCGGCCCAGTCGGTGCAGTTGTCCTGCAGGTAGTTGCGGACGCTGCGGACCAGCACGCCGCGCCAGGTCGACCAGTGCAGTTGTCGGATCCGGCCGGGTAGCGCGGACACCGGCGGCTCGGCGGCCGGGGCGTCCGGGTTCGTCGTGGTCATCACCGCTCCCTGCTGGCGGCCGGCACCGGGTACGCCGGTGGCCCGGCCGGTACCCCCGTCCACGCGACGGCAAACCGGGCACCGGGGTTTACCACCGCTCGGCCAGGGAACGCCAGTCGGAATGGCCCGACCACGGAGGAGGATCGAGATGCCCGGGCGCGAGGTACTGCCCAGCACGCTGCGGCGCTCCCCGGAGAAGGCGCAGCGCACCTGGGAGAAGACGCACGATTCGGCCGTCGAGACGTACGGCGAGGGGGAGCGGGCGCACCGGACCGCCTTCGCCGCCGTCAAGCACGAGTTCGAGAAGGTGGGCGACCACTGGGAGCCGAAGGGCCGCAAGGGCCCGAGCGACCGGCAGGCCGCCGGGGGCGGCCCGGAACGGCGGGCACCCACCGCCGGCGGCGTGGATGCGAACGCCCCCAAGGAACACCTGATGGCCAGGGCCCGCGAACTGGACGTGCGGGGCCGGTCGAGCATGACCAAGCCGGAACTGGTCACCGCCATCCAGAAGGCCAACAACCGGCAGACCGCCAAGGCACGCGGCGACTGAGGCACGCGGCGACTGACCGGCGCACCGAGGGCCCCGACCCCGCCGTCACCGGCGCGGGTCGGGGCCCTCGGCGTACCGGCGCGGTCCTCACCAGTGCCCGCCGCCGGGCGCTTCGATGTGCACCGCCTTGGTGGCGGTGAACTCGTCCAGCAGCTCCGGCCCGTAGCCGAAGCCCTGGCCGCTGCCCCGACGCGGGTGGGCCGCCCCGGCCGGGGCACCGCCGAAGACCGCGTTCACCTTCACCGTGCCCACCGGCAGCTCCCGCCAGGCCCGCTGGGCGTGACTCATCGAACCGGTCAGCACGGTCGCGGCCAACCCGTACGGCGAGTCGGCGGCGCACCGCAGCGCCTCGCTGAACGAGTCGACCACCACCACCGGCGCGACCGGCCCGAACGTCTCCTCCCGCACCAGCGCCATGTCGTGCCGGCAGTTGTCCAGCACGGTGGCCGGATAGAAGGCGCCCGGCCCCTCCGGCAGCGTCCCGCCGATGCGGATCCGCGCCCCGTCGGCGACCGCTGCGGTCACCTGTCCGTGCACCTGGTCGCGGTGCCGCCGGTCGACCAGCGGACCCAGGTCGGTGGCCGGATCGCCACCCGGCCCGACGCGCAGCGCCGCCGCCCGCTCCACCAGCGCGGCGACGAAGTCCTCGGCCACGTCGCGGTGCGCGTAGACGCGTTCCACCGCGACGCAGATCTGTCCCGCGTTGGCGAACGCGCCGGTCGCGGCCTGCCCGGCGGCCCAGACCGGGTCCACGTCCGCGTCCACGATCAGCGGGTCGCTGCCGCCGTTCTCCAGCAGCACCTTGGCGCCGCTGCGGGCGGCTGCCGCGGCGACGGCCCGGCCGGTCAGGGTCGACCCGACGTGCGCCACCACGTCCACCTCGGCACCGGCGAGCGCCGCGCCGGTCTCCGCCCCGCCGGTCAGCAGCGAGAGCACGCCGACCGGCAGCGCCGAGTCGAACGCGCGGGCCAGCAGCCACCCGGTCGCCGGGGTGCGTTCGCTCGGCTTGTGCAGCACCACGTTGCCGGTGACGAGGGCGGCGCCGAGCAGCCCGCACGACACCGCCACCGGGTCGTTCCACGGCGTGAGGACGGCGACCACGCCGCGCGGCTGCGGTGTCATGAAGTCCAGGGCGTCGGGTCCGCCGTGCAGGGTCCGTCCACCCCGGGCCGTGGCGAGTTCGGCGTACTGCCGCAGGGTGGCGATGCCGGCCTCGACGCCGCCCCGGGCGTCGGCGAGCGGCTTGCCCATCTCGGCGGTGGTCGCCTCGGCCAGCTCGTCGGCGGCGGCGGCGACCGCGTCGGCGGCCCGGTGCAGCGCGGCGGCCCGGTCGGCCGGTGGTGTCGCCGCCCACTCGGCCGCCACGCCGCGCGCCGCCGCGACCGCCTTGCCGACCTCGTCGGCCGTGGCGACCGGCGCGCCGGTCACCGGGGTGCCGGTCGCCGGGTCGTGCACCACCAGGTCACCGGCCTCCCCGCCGGCTCCCCACACCCCACCGATGAGCTGCGCAACCGTGTACATGGCGCGCTGCATGCCCGGATGGTCGCCGGGCAAACGTTTCGCCCGGTTGCGCCCGGGTAGCGTCGGTGGATGATGCCGTCCGGTTCTCTCGGCACCGAAACGGCCGACGCGGTGGTCGTCGGCGCCGGCCACAACGGTCTGGTCGCCGCGAACCTGCTCGCCGACGCGGGCTGGGACGTGCTGGTGCTGGAGGCGACCGGTGCGCCGGGTGGCGCGGTGCGCTCGGCCGAGGTGACCGCCCCCGGCTACCTGAGCGACCTCTACAGCTCCTTCTATCCGTTGGGCTACGCCTCCCCGGTGCTGCGCGGGCTCGACCTGACCCGGTACGGACTGGCCTGGCGGCACGCCCCGGACGTGCTGGCCCACCTCTTCCCGGACGACCGGGCCGCCCTGCTCAACCGCGACCCCGAGGTCACGGCGGCGTCGCTGGAGGAGTTCGCGCCCGGCGACGGCGAGCGTTGGCTGGCCGCGTACGCCGAGTGGCAGCACATCGCCGACCCGATGCTGGACCTGATCACCACCCCGTTCCCGCCGGTCCGTCCCGGTCTGGACGTGCTGCGTCGGCTGCGTACCGGTGGCGCGTTGCGACTGGCCCGGCGGATGGTCCTGCCGGTGCGCCGCCTCGGCGAGGAGCTGTTCGCCGGTCCCGGCGGGCCGGCGCTGATGGCGGGCTGCGCGTTGCACACCGATCTGTCCACCGAGGACGCCGGCTCCGGCGTGTACGGCTGGCTGCTGGTCATGCTCGGCCAGCAGGTCGGCTGGCCGGTGCCGACCGGCGGGGCGCAGAAGATCACCGACGCGCTGGTGGCCCGGCTGACCGAGCGGGGCGGCCGAATCCGGCACGACGCCCGGGTGGACCGTGTCCTGGTGGCCCGGGGCCGGGCGATGGGCGTACGCACCGCCGACGGCGGGTTGTACCGGGCCCGCCGGGCGGTGCTGGCCGACGTGCCCGCACCCGCGCTCTATCTGGACCTGGTCGGCGCGGCGGCGCTGCCGCCGAGGCTGGTGGCGGACCTGGAGCACTTCCGCTGGGACGGTTCGACACTGAAGGTGGACTGGGCGCTGTCTGGCCCGGTGCCGTGGACCAATTCTCGGCTGGCCACCGTCGGCACCGTGCACCTTGGGGCGGATCTCGGCGGGCTGACCGGTTACGCCGCCACGCTCGCCCGAGGTGAGCTGCCCCGCGACCCGTTTCTGCTGGCCGGGCAGATGACGGTGGCCGACCCCAGCCACTCCCCGCCGGGCACCGAGTCGCTCTGGTCGTACACGCACCTGCCGTTCCGCCGGCACTGGCGCAGCGAGGACGTGATCGGTCACGTCGAGCGGATGGAGGCGGTGCTGGAGGCCGCCGCGCCCGGCTTCCGGAGTCTGGTGGTGGGCCGGCACGTGTTCGGGCCGGCCGATCTGGAGGAGGCCAACCCGAGTCTGGTCGGCGGTGCCCTCGGTGGTGGCACCGCCGCGCCCTATCAGCAACTGTTCCTACGCCCGGTGCCCGGACTGGGCCGCGCGGACACCCCGGTCGACCGGCTCTTCCTGGCCAGCGCGTCGGCGCATCCCGGCGGCGGGGTGCACGGGGCGCCGGGGGCGAACGCGGCCCGGGCCGCGCTGGCCCGGGACCGGATGCTCACCGGTGGTGTCTACCGCCGGGCCGTGGACACCGCACACCGGGCCGTGTACCGCTGACGCGGTCGGTCGCGGCGCGGTGGCTCAGCGCTCGATGCCGCGATGCCGGGTACGCAGCTTGAACGGCATCAACGCGCTCTCGATCTTGGTGGCGGTGGTCATCTTCGAGTCGCCGTCGCGCCGTTCCTCGAAGCGGATCGGCACCTCCAGGATGGTGTGCCCGAGCTTCGTGGCGAGGTAGTGCATCTCCACCTGGAAGCTGTAGCCGTTGGACTGCACCCGCTCCAGCCCGATGTCGCGCAGCGCGTCGGCCCGCCAGATCTTGAATCCGGCGGTGAGGTCCCGGATGCGGACCCGCAGCAGCGTGTGCACGTACAGGTTGGCCCAGCCGCTGAGCGCCCGCCGGTACAGCGGCCAGTTCTCGTCCAGCTCGCCACCGGGCACGTACCGGGAGCCGATCACCACACCCGCCTGGGTGGACAGCAGTGCGCCGAGCATCCCCGGCAGGGCTTCCGGCGGGTGGGACAGGTCGGCGTCCATCTGGGCCACGTACTCGGCCCCGCCGTCGAGGGCTCGGCTGATCCCGTCCACGTACGCCCGGCCGAGACCCTCCTTGCCCGGCCGGTGCACGACCTCGATCCGCTCCGGGTGCTCGATGGCCAGCTTGTCCGCCACCTCGCCGGTGCCGTCCGGGGAGTTGTCGTCCGCGACCAGCACCTTCAGGCCCGGCAACGGCAGGGCGAGCAGGCGCTCGACCAGCAGTGGCAGGTTGCCCGCCTCGTTGTAGGTAGGTACCACGACGGTCAGGCGCGCGTCCCCCCACGGCGTGGGTAACTGGACGGGTTCGATCATGGAGGACATCCTCGGTCTGCGGACAGGCTTCCCCGTGAGCGTAGCCACTTGTCCGTTGCAGGGGGAATCGGCTCCCCCTGCCCAGGTCAGTCCGGTGGCTTCTGCCGACGGGCGACTCGCTCCACGATCGCCACGAACAGGCCGTACCCAGGTGGGTGGCCCGGCTAACGGCAGCACGGGTTAGCTTCTCGGGGGCCGTGGGTAAGGCCACCCGCGAGCGGCGGTGCGTCGGTCGGTGCGGGACACCCGCCGGCCACGCCCCGATCGACGTTTACTCCTCGGGGCGCAGGGAACCCGCCGCCCGTGCGACAGGACCGTGGGGAGCCGGATCAGCGCAGGTCAGCCGGGGTGCTGACCGGCGTCGACCGGGCCGGTCCCGCCCTGTTCGACGCGGTGCTGCTGGACCGCGACGGCACCCTGGTCGAGGACGTGCCGTACAACGGCGACCCGGACAAGGTGCGCCCGATGCCGGGTGCGCGGGCCGCGCTGGACCGGTTGCGCGCGGCCGGTCTGCGGCTCGCCGTGGTCACCAACCAGTCCGGGCTGGCCCGGGGCCTGTTCACCGAGGCGGACCTGCACCGGGTGCACCGTCGCGTCGAGGCCCTGCTCGGCCCCTTCGACTCGTGGCAGGTGTGCCCGCACGACGACGGGGACGGCTGTGCCTGCCGCAAACCCGCACCCGGGCTGGTGCACGCCGCCGCCCGGGCGCTCGGCACCGTACCCGCGCGCTGCGTCATGGTCGGCGACATCGGCCGGGACGTCACGGCGGCGCTGGCCGCCGGTGCGGCGGGCATCCTGGTGCCCACCCCGGTCACCCGGCCCGAGGAGGTCGCGGCTGCCGGCTGGCTCGCCGCCGACCTGCCGTCGGCGGTGGACGAGATCCTGCGTCGCCAGCAGGCGCTACGCCCGACGCCGCCGTTCCCGCCCGACGCGGGACCGGGCCGCACGGTGCTGGTGGTGCGCTCCGACTCGGTCGGGGACGTGCTGGTCACCGGCCCCGGTATCCGGGCGGTGGCCGCCGGGGCCGACCGGGTGGTGCTGCTCTGCGGCCCGCGTGGCCGGGCCGCCGCCGAGCTGCTGCCCGGCGTCGACGAGATCGTGGAGCACCGGCTGCCGTGGATCGACCCCGAGCCCGGACCCGTCGCCCCGGCCGAGATGGCCGCGCTGACCGCGCGCCTGGCGGCCGTCGACGCCGACGAGGCGGTCGTCTTCACCTCGTTCCACCAGTCGCCGTTGCCGCTGGCCCTGCTGCTGCGGATGGCCGGTGTCCGGCGGATCTCCGCGATCAGCGACGACTACCCGGGAAGCCTGCTGGACGTCCGGCACCGGGTGCCGGCCGGTGTGCCGGAGGCCGAACGCGCGCTGTCGCTGGCCGCCGCCGCCGGGTACGCGCTGCCCGTCCACGACGAGCCGCGCCTGCGGTTGCGTCCGGGACTCGCACCGCCGCCGGAGGCCGGCGAGCCGGGATACGTGGTGCTGCACCCGGGTTCGGACGCGCCCGCGCGCGGCTGCCCGCCGGAACTGGCCGAGCGGATCGCCCGGGAGCTGGCCGCCGCCGGTCACCGGGTGGTGGTCACCGGCGGCCCGCAGGAACGCGAGCTGACCGCCCGGGTCGCCGGCCGGTACGCCCGCGACCTCGGCGGCCGGACCGGGCTCGCCGAACTGGCCGCCGTGGTGGCCGGTGCCGGCGCGCTGGTGGTCGGCAACACCGGCCCGGCGCACCTGGCCGCCGCCTCCGGGGTGCCGGTGGTCAGCCTGTTCGCCCCCACCGTCCCGTTCGGACAGTGGGGTCCCTGGCGGGTGCCGACGGTACGCCTCGGCGACGCCGCCGCCGGATGCCGCGACACCCGCGCCGCACGCTGCCCGGTGCCCGGTCACCCCTGCCTCAGCGGGATCTCCCCGGGCGCGGTCGTCGACGCGCTCCGGCTGCTCGGCGTACCGCCGGACCGGGTGCCCACCCGCCCGGCGGTGTCCCGTACGGCGGTGTCCACCGGAGGCGGCCGATGAACATCCTGCTCTGGCACGTGCACGGCTCGTGGACCACGTCGTTCGTGCACGGCAAACACCGCTACCTGGTCCCGGCCACCCCGGACCGGGGGCCGTACGGGCTGGGCCGGGCCCGCACGTACACCTGGCCGGAGAGCGCCGCCGAGGTGAGCCCGGAACAGTTGCGCGACACCGACGTCGACGTGGTCCTCCTGCAACGCCCCGAGGAGTTGGAGCTGGCCCAGCGGTGGCTGGGCCGCCGGCCCGGCCGGGACGTTCCGGCGATCTACGTCGAGCACAACACCCCGAAGGACGGGGACGTGCCGCACAGCCGCCACCCGATGGCCGACCGCGACGACCTGCTCGTCGCCCACGTGACCGCCTTCAACGAGCTGTTCTGGGACACCGGCAGGACCCGGACCACGGTCGTCGACCACGGCATCGTGCCGCCGGTCGTGGAGTACACCGGCGAACTGGACCGGCTGGCCGTGGTGATCAACGAACCGGTACGCCGGTGGCGGGTCACCGGCACCGACCTGCTGCCCCGGTTCGCCGAGATCGCCCCGCTGGACGTCTTCGGCCTGAAGGTGGCCGGGCTCGCCGAGCACCTCGGCCTGCCCGCCGACCGCCTCACCAGCCACGACGACGTCCCGCAGCACCGGATGCACGCCGAACTGGCGCGCCGCCGGGCGTACCTGCACCTGTGCCGGTGGACCTCGCTCGGGCTGAGCCTGATCGAGGCGATGAGCATCGGGATGCCGGTGGTGGCGCTGGCCAGCACCGAGGCGGTGATGGCCGTGCCGCCGGACGCCGGTGCCCTGGACACCCGCGTCGAGACGCTGCTGGCGGCCGCCGCCCGGTTCGTCGCCGAGCCGCAGCAGGCCCGGCAGGCGGGGCAGGCGGCCCGGGCCGCCGCCCGGCAACGCTACGGCCTCGACCGTTTCCTCGCCGACTGGGACCGGCTGCTGGAGGAGGAAGTATGCGGATAGCGATGATCTCGGAGCACGCCAGCCCGCTCGCCATCCTGGGCGGGGAGGACGCCGGCGGCCAGAACACGCACGTCGCGGAACTCTCCGCCGCGCTCGCCGCGGCCGGGCACGACGTCCGCGTCTACACCCGGCGGGACGCGGTGGACCTGCCGGTGACCGTGCGCAGCCCGGACGGCTACGACGTGGTGCACGTACCCGCCGGACCGGCCGAGCCGGTGGCCAAGGACGCGCTGCTGCCGCACATGCGGACGTTCGGTGCCTGGCTGGTGGAGCGTTGGCGCGGCGACTGGACGCCCGAGGTGGTCCACGCGCACTTCTGGATGAGCGGGCTGGCGGCGGTGCAGGCCGGTCGACAGGTCGGCGTGCCGGTGGTGCAGACGTACCACGCGCTCGGCACGGTCAAGCGCCGGCACCAGGGCGTCCAGGACACCAGCCCGGCCCGGCGGATCGGCTACGAACTCCAACTCGGCCGGTCGGTGGACCGCGTGATCGCGCAGTGCCGCGACGAGGTCGGCGAACTGGTCCGGATGGGGGTGCCCCGCTCGGCGATGACGGTCGTGCCGTCCGGGGTGAACCTGGGCACGTTCGCCCCGCTCGGCCCGGCCGCCGAACGGCGACCGGGACGGGCCCGGATCCTCACCGTCGGGCGACTGGTGGAACGCAAGGGCTTCCAGACCGTGGTCCGCGCCATGGCGCACGTGCCGGAGGCCGAGTGCGTGGTGGTCGGCGGCCCGCCCGCCGGGCTGCTGGAGACCGACCCGTACGCCCGGCGGCTGCGCGCGTTGGCCCGAAGCTGCGGGGTGGCCGACCGGGTCCGGCTGGTCGGCGCGGTGCCGCGCGAGGAGATGGGCCGCTGGTACCGGTCGGCGGACATCCTGGTCGCCGCCCCCTGGTACGAGCCGTTCGGCCTGACCCCGCTGGAGGCGATGGCCTGCGGCGTGCCGGTGGTGGCGACCGCCGTGGGCGGGTTGCGGGACACCGTGGTCGACGGGGTGACCGGGGACCTGGTGCCGGCCCGGGACCCGAGGGCGTTGGGCGAGGCGCTGGCCGGGCTGCTCGACGACCGGATCCGCCGGTTCGCGTACGCGGGCGCGGCGCGGGCGCGCGCGCGGCAGCACTACTCGTGGACGGTCACCGCGGAACGACTCGCCGAGGTCTACGCCGAGGTGGCCGCCGTGCACCGGCCGACCCGGGTGGTGGCCTGATGCCGGGGCGCAACCCGCTGGAGACGCACCTGGCACACCTGGCCGCCGCGCTGGCGCCGTACCGGCGGTGCGAGCCGCTGCTGGCCCGGTGGGGGGCCGTCCTGGCGCAGCACCTGACCGCCGGGGGCCGGTTGCTGGTGGCCGGCAACGGCGGCAGCGCCGCCGAGGCGCAGCACCTCACCGCCGAGCTGGTCGGCAAGCTGCGCGAGGACCGGCAGCCGCTGTCCGCCATCGCCCTGCACGCCGAGACCTCGGCGCTGACCGCGATCGGCAACGACTACGGCTACGACGAGGTCTTCGCCCGGCAGGTCCGCGCGCACGGTCGCCCCGACGACGTCCTGCTGCTGCTCTCCACCAGCGGTGGCAGCACGAACCTGCTGGCCGCCGCGCGGGCGGGTCGCCAGGCCGGGCTGCGGTGCTGGGCGTTCACCGGCCCGGCGCCGAACCCGCTGGCCGACGCCGTTCACGAGGCGCTCGCAGTGGACTGCCCGGACTCCCAGGTCGTGCAGGAGCTGCATCTGGTCTCCAGTCACCTGCTCTGCGAGTACGTGGAGCGGGCGATGGTCGAGCAGCCGGCGGTGGCGTACGTGGAGCCGGTGGTGCCGGCGGCGTCGGAGGCACCGGCGGCCGGTCCGGTCCGCGCCGGGGTCGAGGTGGTGCTGGACGGTGGGGCCGGCCGACCGGTCGAGGCGTGAGGAGGCAAGCGTGAGGGGACCCGTGGTGGTGGTCGGCGACACCCTGCTCGACCGGGACGTGGAGGGCGTGGTGAACCGGCTCTGTCCGGACTCGCCGGTCCCGGTGCTGGACGAGACCGCGCACGTGGACCGGCCCGGCGGGGCCGGGCTCGCCGCCGTCTTCGCCGCCGCACAGGGCGCCGAGGTGGTGCTGGTCACCGCGCTGGCCGACGACGCCGGTGGGGCCCGGCTGGGGGTGCTGCTGGCCGCCGCCGGGGTGCAGGTGTACCCGTTGCGGCTGGCCGGGTCCACTCCGGAGAAGATCCGGCTGCGGGCCGGTGGGCGGGTGTTGCTGCGCCACGACCGGGGCGGCGGTGCCGAGACGCCGGGCGAACCCGCCGAGGCGGTCCTGCGCGTCATCGAGCGGGCGTCGGTGGTGCTGGTCAGCGACTACGGCCGGGGGGTGGCGCGGCAGCCCGCGCTGCGGGCGGCCCTGGCGGCGACCCGGGCACCGGTGGTCTGGGACCCGCATCCGCGCGGGCCGGCGGCGGTGCCCGGGGTGCACCTGGTCACGCCGAACGAGTCGGAGGTGCAGGAGTTGGTGGAGGCGCCGGCCGCCGCCACCCGGCTGGCCACCGCCGCCGACGGCGCGGAGCGCCTGCGGCAACGCTGGCGGGCGGGCGCGGTGGCGGTGACGTTGGGTGCCGACGGCGCGTTGCTCAGCCACGCCGGGTCGACCCCGCTGGTGGTGCCGACGCCGGTGGCCGCCGAGGGCGACACCTGTGGCGCGGGGGACCGGTTCGCGGTCGCCGCCGGCCTGGCGCTGGGCCGGGGCGCGCTGCTGTCGGAGGCGGTGCAGGAGGCGGTGACCGAGGCGTCGGCGTACGTGGCGGACGGCGGAGTGGCCACCGCGTTGCCGTTGCCGGTGCGGCGGGCGCCGCAGGCGGTGCACACGGCGGTGGCCGGTGACCGGGTCGGGGTGGCGGCAGCCGCCGCCGCGGTGGCCCGGGTCCGTGCCGCCGGGGGGACGGTGGTGGCGACCGGCGGCTGTTTCGACCTGTTGCACGCCGGTCACGTGGCGACCCTCCAGGCCGCCCGGCAACTCGGCGACTGCCTGGTGGTGTGCCTCAACTCCGACGCCAGCGTCACCGGACTCAAGGGACCGGACCGGCCGGTCGTGCGGCAGGACGACCGAAGTCGCCTGTTGGCGGCGTTGAGCTGCGTGGACGCGGTGATGATCTTCGACGAGTCGACTCCGGCGGCGGCGCTGTCCTGGCTGCGCCCGGACATCTGGGTCAAGGGCGGGGACTACGCCACCGGCGGCGGGGACGGTGACTGCCTGCCCGAGGCCGAGATCCTGCGCCGCTGGGGCGGCCACACGGTGGTGGTGCCGTACCTGGACGGCCGGTCCACCACCGAGATGATCGCCGCGACGGCGGCGCGTACCGGCGTGGGGGTGTCCCGATGAGCGCGCCCGGCACCGGACGCACGGTGCTGGTCACCGGCGGGTCCAGCGGGTTGGGCGCGGCGGTGGTCGCCGCGGTCGCTCGTTCCGGCGGCCGGCCCCTGGTGCTGGACCGGCAGGCGCCCGGCGA
The DNA here is from genome assembly GCF_040296095.1 of Micromonospora sp. NPDC002389. Classification (NCBI taxonomy): domain Bacteria; kingdom Bacillati; phylum Actinomycetota; class Actinomycetes; order Micromonosporales; family Micromonosporaceae; genus Micromonospora; species Micromonospora sp. NPDC002389. The sequence goes on along the minus strand of NZ_JBEOWP010000004.1, from coordinate 139,159 downwards.
CGGGGTGGCCTGGGCCGAGTGCGACCTGGCCGACACCCGCGCGGCGGAGGCCGCCACCCGGCAGCTCGCCGAGCGCGAGGGCGGGCTGGACGCGGTGGTCACCGCCGCCGGTGTCGACGTGCCCGGCCGGCTGGCCGACGTGCCCGGCGAGACCTGGGACCGGATCGTCACGGTGGACCTGCTGGCCACCGCCGCGGTGATCCGGGCCGCGCTGCCGTTCCTGACCGCCGCCCGGGGCAGCGTCGTCACGGTGGCGTCCACGCTCGGGGTCAAGGCGGTCAGCGACGCCACGGCGTACTGCGCGGCGAAGTTCGGCGTGGTCGGCTTCACCCGCGCGCTCGCCGCCGAGCTGGCCGGGTCGGTGAACGTGACGCTGCTGGTGCCGGGCGGCATGCGGACCGCCTTCTTCGACGACCGCGACGCGCAGTACCGGCCGGGGCCGGACGCGATCCTCAACGACCCGGCCCACACCGCCGCCGCCGTGATGTTCGCGCTCTCCCAACCGGCCGGCTGCGCGGTACGCGAGATGGTGGTCTGCGCCGAGCAGGAGACCTCGTACCCGTGATCCTGGTCCTGCGTGCCCTCGGCGTCGGTGACCTCGCCACGGCGGTCCCGGCGTTGCGGGCGCTGCGGACGGCGTACCCGGACCGCGAACTGGTGCTCGCCGCGCCGTCCTGGCTCGGCCCGCTGGTCGAGCTGGTCGGCGGCGTGGACCGGCTGCTGCCCACCGACGGGCTGGACCGGCTCGGGACTCCCGGCGGGCCGGTGGAGGTCGCGGTGAACCTGCACGGCCGGGGACCGCGCTCGCACCGGCTGCTCGCCACCACCGGCCCGGACCGGCTGTTCGCCTTCGCCGACGCGCGGGCGGAGCACGCCGACGGGCCCGGGTGGGACGACGAGGAGCACGAGGTGGCGCGCTGGTGCCGGCTGCTGCGCTGGTACGGGATCCCCACCGACCGGACCGACCTGGACCTGCGCCGGCCGCTGCCGGGGACCATGCCGACCGGCGTGACGGTGCTGCATCCCGGCTCCAAGGTGCCGGCCAAGCGCTGGCCGTCCGGGCGGTACGCCGCTCTCGCCCGGGACCTGACCGGCCGGGGGCACCGGGTGGTGCTGACCGGCAGCACGGGGGAGCGGGCCACCGCCGTACGGGTCGCGGACGAGGCCGGTCTGCCCGCCGACGCGGTGCTGGCCGGGCGGACCGATCTCGGACAGCTCGCCGCCCTGGTCGCCGGGGCGCGGCTGGTGGTCAGCGGGGACACCGGCGTGGCGCATCTGGCCACCGGCTACCGCACCCCGTCGGTGGTGATCTTCGGTCCGGTCCCGCCCGCCCGCTGGGGGCCGCCGCCGGAGCGACGACGGCACCGGGTGCTCTGGGCCGGTGCATGCCCGACCCGGGGCGGGGTAGACGGTCATCCGGCGGTCACCGCCGTCGGGGTCGACGCGGTGCTGGCCGCCGTCGAGGAGGTGGAACGGGTGGTGCGGGCGGACCGTGCGGTTGCGGCGTAGTGATCCGGGTCGGCCGGGATACGGCCGCCGGCGACGCGGTCCGGGCTGGTCGTTCGTCGACCCGCGCGGCGCCCCGGTGCGTGACCCGGACGATCTGGCCCGGCTGCGGGCGCTGGTCATCCCGCCGGCCTGGCGGCAGGTGTGGATCGCGCCGCACCCGAACGGGCACATCCAGGCCACCGGGATCGACGCCGCCGGGCGCAAGCAGTACCTCTACCACCCGCTGTGGCGGCAGCGGCAGGACGAGGCGAAGTTCGACCACGTGCTGGAGGTGGCCCGCCGACTGCCGGTGCTGCGGGAACGGGTCGGCCTCGACCTGACCGGGCGGGGGCTGCGCCGCGAGCGGGTGCTGGCCACCGTGACCCGGCTGCTCGACATGGGCACCTTCCGGGTCGGCAGCGACCAGTACGCGGCCGGGGACGAGCCGACGTTCGGCGTGGCCACCCTGCGTCCCGAACACGCCCGGTCCCGCCAGGGCTGCGTGGTCTTCGAGTTCCCGGCCAAGGGCGGCATCGAGCAGGTTCGCCGGGTCTCCGACCCGGAGCTGTGCCAGGTGCTGACCCACCTGCGCCGCCGTCGCCGGGCGGCGGACCGGTTGTTCGGCTACTGGGACGGCCGGCAGTGGCGGGACGTGCGGGCCGACGAGGTCAACGACTACCTGCGCGACGCCAGCGGCGGCGAGATGACCGCGAAGGACTTCCGCACCTGGCACGCCACCGTCCGGGCGGCCACCGAGTTGGCCGCGCTCGGGACGCCGAGGTCGGTCACCGCGCGACGGCGGGCGGTGGCCGGGGTGATGCGCGAGGTCGCGGAGCTGCTCGGCAACACCCCGACGGTGGCCCGTACCTCCTACGTGGACCCTCGGGTGGTCGACCTGTTCCACGACGGCGTGGTGGTACCGGTCACCCGCGACACCGGGCGCGAGCAGGCCGAGCGTGCCGTGCTCGACCTGCTGGACCGGTCCTGAGCGGTCACCGGCCGCCCGCCGTACGCGTCTGGATCATCACCTCGACGCCGTCCAGCACCCGGCCGAGCCCGAAGCGCCACTCGGCGTCGGCGTAGTCGTCCTCGTCGTCGCCCTCGGCGATCAGCTCGTGGATCGCCGGGTACGGCCCGTCGGCGGTGAGCCGGGCCAGGTGCTGCCAGTAGTGCAGGCCCACCTGGTCGGGGGTCTGCCCGCTGCGGACCGCCGCCTCCATCAGGTCTGCGGTGGTGGTGGCCCAGCTTCGGGCGTACCCGCTGACCAGCATGATGGTGGAGACGCGCTCGGTGCCGCGCAGGCCGGTACCGGCCAGGGCGGTCAGCCCGTACTCCAGCCAGCGGACCTGGTTGGGGTTGATCGGGGGGCCGCTGATCGGCACGTGCCGCATCCACGGCTGTCGGCGCAACGCGGTCAGGTTCCCCTCGGCCCAGCGGGTCAGCGCGGGGCGCCAGCCCTCGTCCGGAGCGCGTGGTGGCGGAGGCGGCCCGTACGCCGTGTCGACCATCAGGTCGAGCAGGTCGTGCTTGGTCGGCACGTACCGGTAGAGCGACATCGTCGCCGCGCCCAGCTCGCCGGCGACGCGGCTCATCGACACCGCGCCGAGCCCCTCCGACTGGGCGACCTGGATCCCGGCGGCCACCACCTGTTCCAGGCTGAGGCCGCGCTTCGGGCCACGGCTCGGACGCTCGCGCAGCCCCCAGGCGAGCGCGACGTTCTCGGGCAGTTCGACGTCGGAACCGTCGCTCACATGTACCTCCACCGACCGGGCTTGACCCTCATCGTAGCTTCTGCGTATGGTCTACGCAGATAAGCGTACGGCATACGCAGAAAGCGGAGAGTGACCCATGACGAACGGACCACCGGCGGTCGAGCTGATCGAGCTGAGGAAGTCCTTCGGCGACCTCGTCGTCCTCGACGGGCTGACCATGCGGGTCCGGGCCGGCGGCGTGCACGCGCTGCTCGGCCAGAACGGGGCCGGCAAGACCACCACCGTGCGGATCCTGGCCACGCTGACCCGACCCGACGGGGGCAGCGCCCGGGTCGCCGGCCACGACGTGGTGCGCGACCGGCGGCGGGTCCGGCGGACGATCAGCCTCGCCGGCCAGCACGCCGCCCTGGACGACACCCAGACCGGCCTGGAGAACCTGACCATGCTGGCCCGGCTCGCCGGGCTGTCCGGGCCGGCGGCCCGCAAGCGCGCCACCGACCTGCTGGAACGCTTCGCGCTGACCGACGCGGGCGGGCGGCAGGCGATCACCTACTCCGGGGGCATGCGCCGCCGCCTGGACCTCGCCGCCAGCCTGGTCGGACAGCCGTCCGTGGTCTTCCTGGACGAGCCCACCACCGGCCTGGACGTGCGCAGCCGGCAGGGGCTCTGGGAGGTCGTCGGCGAACTGGCCCGCACCGGGGTGACCGTGCTGCTCACCACGCAGTACCTGGAGGAGGCCGACCGGCTGGCCGACCGGATCACGGTGCTGCACCACGGAGCGATCGCCGCCGAGGGCACCGCCGACGACCTCAAGCGCCGCTTCGGCGCGCACCGCCTGGAGCTGACCTGGCGCGAGGAAGCCGGTCTGCGGGAGGCGGCCGGGCTGCTGGGCGACCGGGTCACCGGCCGGGACCCGGACCGGCTTGCCCTGTCGGTGGCCACCGACGGTAGTGCGCCGCAGGTGCGCGCCCTGCTCGACGAGATCGATCCGGACCGTCACGGGGTGGTCCGGTTCACCGTCCGCGAGGCGACCCTCGACGACGTCTTCCTCACCCTCACCGGCACTCCGGTGCCCACCCGACAGCAGGTGACCCATGTCTGAGCTGGCCGTACGCGGATCGCAGACGGCGGTGATGATCGGCCGCTGCGTCCGGCTGTCCCGCCGCAACGTCGACGCGTTGCTCACCTCGCTGCTGCTGCCGGTGATGCTGATGTTGGTGTTCGTCTACCTCTTCGGCGGGGCGATCGACACCGGCTCGGCGTACGTCACCTACGTGGTGCCCGGCGTGCTGCTGCTCTGCGCCGGCTTCGGCGCGGCGGGCACGGCGGTGAGCGTCACCACGGACATGACCAACGGCATGATCGAGCGACTGCGCACCATGGACGTCGGCGCGACCTCGATCATCGGCGGTCACGTGATGGCCAGCATCGCGCGCAACACGGTCTCCACCGTGCTGGTGCTGGCCGTCGCGGTGGCCATCGGGTTCCGGCCCGCCGTGGAACCGCTGCGCTGGCTGGCCGCCGCCGGGGTGCTGCTGCTGTTCCTGCTGGCGGTGTCCTGGCTCTCGGCGGCGTTCGGGCTGCTGGCCCGTACCCCCGAGGCGGCCGGCGGGTACACCTTCCTGGTGATGTTCCTGCCCTATCCGAGCAGCGCCTTCGTGCCGGTCGAGACGCTGCCCCGCTGGCTGCGCGGCTTCGCCGAGCACCAGCCCGTCACGCCGGTCATCGAGTCGCTGCGCGGGTTGCTGCTCGACCTGCCGGTCGGTTCGGCGCCGGCCCGCGCGGCGGCCTGGTGCCTGGGCATGCTGGCGGTCGCGGTGCTGCTCTCGGCGGTGCTGTTCCGTCGCCGGATCGCCTGATCCGCACGACGAAAGGGGGCGACGTCCGTCGGACGTCGCCCCCTGTTCTCGTCGCCGTCGCTCAGTCGTTGAGGACCTGGGCCAGCCGGTCCCGGAAGCGTCGCTCCGAGGGGCTGACCTGGCTGCCCCCGAGCCCGAGGATTCCGCCGCTGGTGGCCGCGCCGACCACCTGGTCGGTGATCTCCACCAGCCAGTGCTGGTACGCGCCGGCCTCGCCCTCGTCCACCTTCGCCGCCAGCAGGGCGGCGGCGGCCTTGGCCCGGCCCAGCACGTCCTCGGCGTACGTGCGCGGGTCCTCCGGCGCGATCACCGGCAACTCCTCGCCGGCCTCCGGGTCGCCCACCCGGGTCACGATCTCCCCGGCCACCGCGGCCACCAGCGGGCTGGCCGACTCCCGACCGGTGGAGATGGTCTCCAGCCCGGCCGCGCTCTCGGCCATCGTCGCCCGGGTGCCGTCGGACTCCGCGGCGCTCGCCGCGGTGAGCACCGCCTGCGGCAGGCCGACCAGCAGCCCCCACTCCTCGTCGGAGAAACCGAAAGCGGTGTACGTCGGCTCTTCGATCACGACCGTGCCTCTCCCGTTCGTCGTCCGGTCCCCGGTCACGCGCCACCCGTGCTGGCCGCGCCGGGCCCGGTATGTCCCCGCCGCCATCGCGGCGGGCTCAGGTTAGTCCAGCGTCAGCAGTCCCTGTTCGGACACCACGCTGACCGACAGCGTCTTGTACCCGACCTCGTCGAAGAGCACCGTCATCCGGTCGTCCTCGTAGCTGAGCACCAGGCCGGCGCCCCACTCCGGGTGCCGCACCTGGCTGTGCACCGGGAACGGACCCACCGCGCCGTCGTCGGCGGTGCTGGTGCCGGCGTGGCAGTTGTCGCAGTGCCCGCAGATCTGGGTCATCTGCTCGCCGAAGTAGGCCAGCAGGGTCTGCCCCCGGCAGGCCGTGGTCTCGGCGAAGGCCCGCATCATGTCGGTCCGCGAACGGGTCAGGTTCTGCTGCCGCTCGGCCTCCGCCACGGCCGCCTCGGCGGCCTCCACCGGAGTCGGCGAGTAGCGCGGCGCGCCGATCCGCTGCCCGGCGCGGGGCTGCGCCGCACCGACCTGCTCCAGCAGGGCCAGGTACTGCCCGAGCTTGCGCGGCCCCAGCCCGGTCACCTCGCGCAGCTCCTTCTTGGTGGTCGGCCCCTGGCGCAGCAGGGCGGCCAGGTCCCGCAGCTCGGTGGCGTCGGGCAGGCCACCGCTGAAGAAGCGTTGCAGCCCCACGTCCTCGGCCTGCCAGAGCAGCAGGACGCGGGCCGGCTGGCCGTCGCGTCCGGCCCGGCCGATCTCCTGGAAGTAGCTGTCCGGCGAGTCGGGCAGCGCCATGTGCACCACCCAGGCGATGTTCGGCTTGTCGATACCCATGCCGAACGCCGACGTGGCCACCATGATCGGCACCTGGTCGGCGAGGAACGCCTCGTGCAGCCGAGCGCGGGCGCTGGCGGACATCCCACCGTGGTAGTACTGCGCCGGGTAGCCGGCGTCGGTGATCCGGGCGGCGAGTTCCTCGGCCGCCCGCCGCGTGGGTACGTAGATGATGCCCGGCCGCTCGTCGTCCCGCAGTAGCGCGATCAGCCGTCGCCACCGGTAGTCCTCGGTGGGGCAGTGCGCCACCTCGAAGAAGAGGTTCGGCCGGTCCAGCCCGGACACCACGATCTCGGGCTCGCGCAACCGCAGCCGGGCCACGATGTCGTCGCGTACCGGTGGGGAGGCGGTGGCGGTCAGCGCCACCACCGGCGGCCGTCCGATGCCCTCGATGAGCTGACCGAGCGCCAGGTAGTCCGGACGGAAGTCGTGCCCCCAGGCCGAGATGCAGTGCGCCTCGTCGATCGCGACCAGTGCCGGTTTCAACGCGCGCACCTCGGCCAGGCGTTCCGGGTTGGCCAGTTGCTCCGGGGTGATGAAGAGGAACTCGGCCCGCCCGTCGCGGATCTCGGCGATCGCCTCGGCCTGCTGGGCCGGCGACTCGTCCGAACTGATCCGGACCGCCCGCAACTCCGCCCGCTGCCGCTCGTTGAGCGCGGCGATCTGGTCCTGTTGCAGGGCGAGCAGTGGCGAGATCACCACGGTCGGGCCGGGGATCAGGCTCGCCGGTATCTGATAGATCGCCGACTTGCCGGCGCCGGTGGGCAGCACCACCAACGCGTCGCGCCGCCGCATCACCGCGCGCATCGCGGCCAGTTGGTTGGGGCGCAGGGTGGACCAGCCGAACAGGCTGCGCGCCGCGCGGCGCAACGACATCGAGTGCGTGGTGAGCTTCATCGAAGGCCGCAGGTACCCGGCCGGACCAGCGCCGAAACGCAGGTCCGGCCAAGAGGCGCTCGGCGGCCTGTGCCTGCGCCAGCAACTGCTCCGGTGGGTACTCCTCAGTGGACAGGAAGTAGCCGATCTTCATGGGTGCGCCCTCGCCGTGATGGTGTCCAAGGCCAGGCGGTACCCCGGCGGGGACGGGTCACGCCCGGTCGCGAGGTCAGCGCCGGAACATCGCCCGGATGGCCACGAGCAGCAGCAGGCCGCCCACCACCAGGCCGAGCAGGCGTACGCCGGGGATGTCGGCCGGGCTCGTCGCGTCGGCGAGCAACAGCAGCGGGTCCATCTCCGCACTCTGCTGGCAGAGCGCTCCCAAGGCAACTGTAAGGTTTATTGACTATTCGATGGCGCGGTGTGACCATTGCTGCACCGCCGGGTGGCGGGGGGGAGTCCGCGGCGGAGGATGACGGGGGTACGCGACCGCATGAGCGAGCGTCAGCGAGCGAATCTTCAACGCAGTGCGGTGGTGCCTCATGGCGGCACGCAGCGAAGCGGAGTGCCGGCATGAGCGAGCGTCAGCGAGCGAATCATCGGTGCAGTGCGGTGGTGCCTCATGGCGGCCCGGAGCGCAGCGGAGGGCGGGCATGAGCGAGCGTCAGCGAGCGAACGGGGATCTGGCGGCGTTGGCGGCCGCGGTCCTGCAGCCCGGGTTCGTCGGCACCGTACCGCCCGCGTGGGTCTGCCGCTGGCTCGGCGACGGCCTCGGCGCGGTGGTGTTGTTCAGCCGCAACGTCGTGGACCCGGAGCAGGTGGCGGCGCTCACCGCCGGGCTGCGCGCGGAGCGGCCGGACGTGATCGTGGCGATCGACGAGGAGGCGGGCGACGTCACCCGCATCGAGTCGGGTCGGGGCAGCACCCGGCCGGGCAACTTCGCCCTCGGCGTGGTGGACGACCCGGCCCTCACCGAGGAGGTCGCCCGCGACCTGGGCGTCGAACTCGCCGCGCTGGGCGTGACCCTGGACTACGCGCCGGACGCCGACGTGAACTCCAATCCGGACAATCCGGTGATCGGTGTCCGCTCGTTCGGTGCCGATCCGTCGGTGGTGGCCCGGCACACCACCGCCTGGGTACGTGGCCTCCAGTCCGGCGGCGTGGCCGCCTGTGCCAAGCACTTCCCGGGGCACGGCGACACCCGGGTGGACTCCCATCACGACCTGCCCCGGATCGCCGCCGACCGGGATCGGCTGGACGCCGTCGAGCTGGCCCCGTTCCGGGCCGCGGTCGAGGCGGGCGTGCAGGCGGTGATGACCGGGCACCTGCTGGTGCCGGCGCTGGATCCGGAGCTTCCGGCGACGCTGAGCACCCGGATCCTGAGCGGTGTGCTCCGGGAGGAGATGGGCTTCAACGGCGTGGTGGTGACCGACGCCGTGGAGATGGAGGCGGTCGCCGGCCGGTACGGCTTCGCCGGGGCGGCGGTGCGGGCGCTGGCCGCCGGGGCGGACGCGATCTGTGTCGGCGGCGAGCACGCCGACGAGGAGACCGCCCGGCACCTGCGCGACGCCATCGTGGACGCGGTCGTGGCCGGGGAGTTGCCGGAGGAGCGGCTGGCCGAGGCGGCGAAACGGGTCGGGCAGCTCGCGGCGTGGACGGTGGCCGCCCGCACGTCCGGTGGACGTACCCCGGTGACGGCCGGCGGTTCGGCGGTCGGTCTGGTCGCCGCGCGCCGGGCGATCCGGGTCACCCGCGCCGACGGGGGCGCCGAGTTGCCGTTGGCCGCGCCGGCGCACGTGGTGGAGTTCGAGCCGCCGCACAACATCGCGATCGGGGCGGAGACCCCGTGGGGAGTGGCCGCGCCGCTGACCACGCTGGTGCCGGGCACCACCAGCGCCCGCTACGCGCGGGGCGAGGTGCCGGCCGACCCGGCCGCGGTTGCCGTCGGCCGACCGCTCGTGCTGGTGGTGCGCGATCTGCACCGGCACGACTGGATGCGGAGCGCCGTCGACCGGGTGCTGGCGGACCGGCCCGACGCCGTGGTGGTGGAGTTGGGCGTGCCCGCACTGGTGACCGGCACGGTGCACGTCGCCACGCACGGCGCGACCCGGGCCGCCGGCCGGGCCGTGGCCGAGCTGCTGGCGGGTACCGCCGTCACGTCGGGCTGGTGACCAGGTCCGCGTACTCGGGGTGGCGCTCGATGTAGGCGTGCATGAACGGACACTGCGGGACCACCCGCTGCCCCTGGGCGCGGACCTGGTCCAGGGTGCCGCGCATCAGTGCCCCGCCGACGCCCCTGTTCTGGAAGGCCGGGTCCACCTCGGTGTGCGTGAACACCAGTGCCTCGCCCCGGGGAAGGTATGCGGTGAACCCGGCCAGCGCGTCGTCGACCAGGATCTCGTAGCGGTGTTTGGCGGCGTTCTCCTCGACCAGCATGCTCACCGGCCCATTCTCCACCGCCGGTTCGGCACGCCGGGGCCGTTCGCCTTCGTCTCGTACGCTGAGGCGGTGACGAACCGATCGCCCGCCGGCCGCAGCCGGCGCACCCTCGCCTGGAGGGTCCCCACCCGTAAGTCGGCCGGTCTGTTGGCCGGGCTCGCGCTCGGTGCCACCCTGCTGATGGGATGCAGCTCCGAAGGTGCCCGCACCGACTGCGGGCTGGACGCCTGCACAGTGACCTTCGACCGGGGGGTGGACGCGCGCGCGAGCATCTTCGGCGTCGAGGCGCGGCTCGTCGAGGCCCAGGACGACGTGGTGACCATCGAGGTCGCCGGTGAGCAACTGTCGCTGACGGTCGGGCAGCAGGCCGCCGACGTCGGCGGTCTGGCGGTCACCCTGGACAGCGTCACCGATGCCGAGGTCAAGGTACGCATTTCGCGCAATTCCGGCTGACGCCGACAACTGCCTGATCCGGCCGTCCAGCCGTCGCTTTCCGGCGACGGCTGGACACGTTTGGAAATCTTCGCGTCCGGAGATTGATGGCCCATGTCTCTCACCCGGAACGCCGAAGCCACCGCCGCCCGAACGGCAGACAGCCGGTGGCTGGAACTCCTCGCCCGGGCCGGTTTCATCGGCTACGGGATCGTCCACCTGTTGTTCGGCTGGTTGGCGTTGCAGATCGCATTCGGCAACTCCTCCGACGACGGTGACCAGTCCGGCGCGCTGCGGACACTCGCCGCGCAGCCGATGGGCACGTTCGTGGTCATCGCCATCGCCGTCGGCATGGTCGCCATGGCGATCTGGCAGGCCCTCGAAGCCGCCATCGGGCACCAGACCGAGAGCGGCAACGACCGGATCAAGGAGCGGGTCTTCTCCGCGGCCCGCGCGGTCATCTACCTCTGGCTGGCCTGGACGGCCTGGAAGGTCTTCTCCAACGCCAACTCCGACAGCGCCTCCCAGCAGGAGGAGCTGACCGCCCGCCTGATGGAGTCGACCGGTGGCCGGTGGCTGGTCGGTCTCGCCGGCCTGGTCCTCGTCGGGGTCGGCGTCGGCATGTTCATCTACGGCGTCAAGAAGAAGTTCATGAAGCGGTTGAAGACCGGCGAGATGAACGCCCGGACCACCCAGCTCGCCCGGCGGCTCGGCATGGCCGGCTACACCGCCCGGGGCAGCGCGTTCGCGGTGACCGGCTTCCTGGTCGTGCTGGCCGCGGTGAACTACGACCCGGAGAAGGCCCGGGGTCTGGACGCCGCCCTGCGGACGCTGCGGGACCAGGCGTTCGGCACCGTCCTGCTCTCGCTGGTCGGGCTGGGCATCGCCGCCTTCGGCCTCTACTGCTTCCTCCAGGCCCGCTACCGCAAGGTCTGATCCCTCCCGGCCCGCTACCGCAAGGTCTGATCCCTCCCGGCCCGCTACCGCAAGGTCTGATCCCTCCCGGCCCGCTACCGCAAGGTCTGACTCCGCCCCCTCCGTCACCGGCCACCGCAGCGGCGTTGCGGTGGCCGGTGACGGCGTTCTGGGGCAAACTTGCCCCTTTGCGTGGATCTTGTTGTCGGTCCGGAAGGAGAATCACACGTGCACAGCTACCTCGTGACGGTCGTCGCCGCGCTCGCCGCAGCGGCGATCGCCATTGCCGTGGTCGAGGTGGTGCATCGCTCGATCCGGCGGTGGGGCCACCGCTCACGACTGCTGATGGAGTTGACCGAGCACGCCCACCGTTCGTTCCAGATCGCGGCCACCGTGCTCGCCGTGCAGTTCGCGGTCCGGTTCAGTACCGGCTACGCGGTCGGCACCGGGTGGCGGCAGGCGCTGTTGCACATGCTGGTGCTCGCGGTCATCGCGGCCACCGCCTGGTTGGTCACCTCGCTGCTGGTGGTGGTGGAGGACACCGCGCTGGCCCGGTTCCGGGTGGACGTGCCGGACAACCGGCACGCCCGCCGGGTACGCACCCAGGTCGTCATGCTGCGCCGGGTGACCATCGTGGTGATCGTGGTGCTCACCGTCGGCGTGATGCTGATGACGTTCCCGGCGGTGCGCGGCATCGGTGCCGGTGTGCTGACCAGCGCCGGTGTGGTCGGTATCGTCGCCGCGCTGGCCGCGCAGAGCCTGCTCGGCAACGTCTTCGCCGGGCTGCAACTCGCCTTCAGCGACGCGGTCCGCCTGGACGACGTGGTCGTGGTCGAGGGGGAGTGGGGCCGGATCGAGGAGTTGACCCTCAGCTACGTGGTGGTGCAGATCTGGGACGACCGCCGGCTGATCCTGCCCACCTCCTACTTCACCAGCACCCCGTTCCAGAACTGGACGCGTACCGAGGCGGCGGTGCTCGGCACCGCGGAGTTCGACGTCGACTGGTCGCTGCCGGTGCAGGCGATGCGGGAGGAGCTGCGTCGCCTGGTGGAGGGCACCGACCTGTGGGACGGCCGGGTCTGCGTACTCCAGGTTACGGACGCGACCGGCGGCATGGTCAAGCTGCGGGCGCTGGTGAGCGCCGCCAGCGCCGGCGCGTTGTGGGACCTGCGCTGCCTGGTCCGCGAGCACATGGTGGCGTGGGTACGCGACCAGCGGCCCACCGCGCTGCCGCGGCTGCGTGCCGAGGTCGGCGACGGTACCGCCTCGCTGCCCTGGCAGTGGGTGCACCCCAAGCGCCGGACCGGCCGCCTCGAGGACGGGGAGGTCCCCGACGACGCCCGCCTCTTCGGCGGCAGCGACGACGGCGACGCGCGCAGCGAGGCCTTCGTCGGCCCCGACGAGCCCGTCGAGGCGCGCCGCTGACCCCGGATGCGTGCCGATGCGGGCCGGCGGGCGGTGACGACCCCACCGCCCACCGGCCCGCATCGGGTGAGGACGCCCGAACGGGGCGGGCCGGACAGGTTTGACGGAAGGTTTCCCGGGGACCTCGTGCGGGACGCCCTGCTCCTTCTTCGCACGCAGGATTGGCGGGCGGCTACTTCGGGCATACAGCGCGGTGACGACGAGAGGGGGACAGCATGGCTGACGTGGCGAACGTCCGTACATCCCACAACGGAAGCGAGCCCTCCACCGCCGAGCTGGTCCAGCGGGCGACGGAGCAGGTGTCTCGCCTGGTCCGGGACGAGCTCGCGCTGGCCCGCGCGGAACTGACAGAGAAGGGCAAGCACGCCGGTATCGGCGTCGGCCTGCTCGCCGGCGGCGGCGCACTGGCCTTCCTGGGCCTCGGCGCGCTGGTCACCGCGGCGATCCTGCTGCTGGCCCTGGTGCTACCGGCGTGGGCGGCCGCGCTCATCGTGGCGGCGGTCGTCTTCCTGATCGCCGGCGTCCTCGCGTTGCTCGGCAAGAAACAGGTCAGCCAGGCGGTCCCGCCGGTGCCGCAGGCCACTGTGCAGAGCCTGCGGGCCGACGTCGACGTGGTCAGCGCGGCGGTGAAGGACAGGGGACGGGCATGACACACAACGGGACGCGCAACGGCCACGGCAACGGCACCGGCGACACCGACGCGTTGCGGGCGGAGATCCGGCGGACGCGGGTCGAGCTGGGCGAGACGGTGGAGGCGCTGGCCGCCAAGGCCGACGTCAAGAAGCGGCTGAAGTCCTCGGCGGACCAGGCGCGCGAGCGGGTCCGGGAGCAGGCGGCGCTGACCGTCGCCCGGGTCCGTGGTCAGGCGGCCCTGACCCATCCGCCGGTGCGGGGGCGGCACGGGCCGGCGCCGTTCGTCGCCCTCGCGGCGGGCGCGATCGTCACCGCCGTGGTGCTGATGATCATTCGAGGGAGGCGTGGGTGAGCAAGGGGTTGAGCAAGGTCGCCTACCGGCCGGTGGGCATCCTGGCCGGTATCGCCGCCGGTGCGATCGCGGGCGCCGTCTTCCGCCAGGTGTGGAAGTTGACCGCCGGCGACGGTGACGCGCCCGATCCCGTCGACGAGGACCGCCGCTGGGGCGAGATCCTCGCGGCGGCGGCGTTGCAGGGCGCCATCTTCTCGGTCGTCCGGGCCGCCGTGGACCGTGGTGGCGCGGTGGGCGTACGCCGGTTGACCGGCCGCTGGCCCGACTAGGTCTTGACGGCGTCCGGACTGCGGTCCGGGCTGTTCGGCCCCCTTGTCCGTACCCGGTCAAGGGGGCCTTTTGCCTTACCTCGCGGATGCCGCACAGCGGATCTTTCGCATCCGTCAGGTCACATGTCGGAGAATTTCGTCGGGTAGGCTGTGCAGAGTTTTTGCGTACGTGGTTTGCTGTTCCACGCTGTTGAGAGATGGCGTGGGTTGAGAGAAGTCTCCTTCATTGGGGGCCGCCTCAGGCGCCGCTGCTCGAAAACGGCCAACCGGCCGCACGGCGTGCTCGGCCGCCAGTTTTAGAAGGAGATACACATGGCGCAGGGAACCGTGAAGTGGTTCAACGCTGACAAGGGCTTCGGCTTCATCACCGTCGACGGCGGGGGTGCTGACGTGTTCGTCCACTTCTCGGCCATCCAGTCCAGCGGCTACCGGTCGCTGGAGGAGAACCAGCGGGTGGAGTTCGAGATCGCCCAGGGCCAGAAGGGTCCGCAGGCCGAGCAGGTCCGCCCCCTCTGACACACCGGTCGGCGACCGCCGGCCGCCAGATGGCGAGGCAGTCCCCGCACAGGTGCAAAAGCCCCGCGTTCCGTACGGACCGCGGGGCTTTCCGCATCCCTCGGTCAGCGTCGCGTCCGGGCCCGCATGCCCAGCCAGAGCAGCACCGCACCGACGAGGGCCAGCAGCGGACCGAGTGCGGCCCAGATCCGCTGACCGGTCATCAGGCTGTCCTCGACGTACCCGAGGCCCTGCACCGTCCAGACCGCCCCGATCACCACGGCCAGCAGGCCGCTGGTGAGCCGGAACCAGCCGCTCATCCGGTCCTGCGGAGCCGGGCTCTGCTCCGCCGGGGCGCTGGTGCCCTCGGCCGTCTCCCCGGTCACCATCGCTGGTGCACCTGGGGACGGATCAGCTCGTCGTAGACGGCGGCCACCGCTGCCTGTTCCTCCGTGGACAGTGGCCGCTGACCGGCCACCGCGGCGTTGCCACGGGCCTGTGCCGCGTCGCGGGCGCCGGGGATGACCACGGTGACCCCGGGCTGGTCGAGCACCCACCGCAGGGCGAACTGGGCCATCGTCCGGTCGTCGCCGACCAGCGGGGCGAGCCGGCGTACCGCCTCCAGCCCCAGCGTGTAGTCGACGCCGGAGAACGTCTCGCCGACGTCGAACGCCTCCCCGTGCCGGTTGAAGGAACGGTGGTCGTCGGCGGCGAAGGTGGTCTGCTCGTCGTACCGGCCGGAGAGCAGTCCGCTGGCCAGCGGTACGCGGGCGATGATGCCCACCCCGGCGGCCGAGGCGGCCGGCAGCACCCGCTCCAGCGGCTTGTGGCGCAGTGCGTTCAGGATGATCTGGACGCTGGCCACCCCGGGCCGGGCGATCGCGGTGAGCGCCTCGTCGCAGGTCTCCACGCTGACGCCGTACGCGGCGATGCGCTTCTCGGCGACGAGGGTGTCGAGGGCGTCGAAGACCGTGTCGGTGGCGAACACCGGCGTCGGCGGGCAGTGCAACTGCACCAGGTCCAGCGTGTCCACGCCGAGGTTGGCCCGCGAACGATCCGTCCACCGACGGAAATTGTCCAGAATGTACGCCTCGGGGGTCTGTGTCACCCGACGCCCCATCTTGGTGACCACCGTCAGCCCGGCGTCCGGGTGGGCCGCCAGGTACCGCCCGATGAGCTGCTCGCTGCGGCCGTCGCCGTAGACGTCGGCGGTGTCCAGGAAGGTGATGCCGGCGTCGACCGCGGCGTCCAGCACCGCCATGGCGTCGTCCTCGGTGACCGTGCCCCAGTCGGCGCCGAGCTGCCAGGCGCCGAGCCCGACCACGCCGACCTGTCGGCCCATGCGGGGGAAGGTGCGTTGCTCCATGCGACCGAGCCTAGTGACCCGCCGGCGGCCGTGCCGAGGCCGGGCCGCGCGAGCCGGACCCGGTGGACGTGCCTCTCCACGACCGGACCAGCGGCCTGCAAGACTGCGCACGGACCGTCGTCGTCGCCGGTGTGCCGGTGCCATCGCCCAGGAGAACCCGTGACCGATCTGCGTACCTTCATCGCCGGACTGCCCAAGGTCGAACTGCACGTGCACCATGTCGGTTCCGCCTCACCCCGGATCGTGGCCGAACTGGCCGCCCGCCACGAGGGGCGTACGCCGGTCCCCGCCGACCCGGAGTTGCTCGCCGACTACTTCGTCTTCCGCGACTTCGCGCACTTCGTCGAGCTGTATTTGAGCGTCGTGGACCTGGTCCGTGACCAGGAGGACGTATGGATCCTCACCCACGAGGTGGCCCGGGAGCTGGCCCGCCAGCAGGTGCGCTACGCCGAGTTGACGGTGACGCCGTACTCGCACGTGAGCCGGGGCATCCCGGCACCGGCGTTCTGCGAGGCGATCGAGGACGCCCGCAAGCGGGCCGCCGCCGACTTCGGCATCGAGCTGCGCTGGTGCTTCGACATCCCCGGCGAGGCGGGCCTGCCGGCCGCCGAGGAGACGCTGCGGATTTCCCTCGACGAGCGCCCGGACGGGCTGGTCAGCTTCGGCCTGGGCGGCCCCGAGATCGGGGTGCCCCGGCCGCAGTTCAAGCCCTACTTCGACCAGGCCCGGGCGGCGGGACTGCACTCGGTGCCGCACGCGGGGGAGACCACCGGCCCGCAGACCGTCTGGGACGCCCTGCGCGAGCTGGGCGCCGAGCGGATCGGCCACGGCATCTCCGCCGCGCAGGACCCGGAGCTGCTCGCGTACCTCGCCGAGCGGCAGATCGCCATGGAGGTCTGCCCGACCTCCAACGTGCGGACCCGGGCGGTGGCCGCCATCGAGGAGCACCCGCTGCCCACGCTGGTCGAGGCCGGGCTGCTGGTGACGATCAACTCCGACGACCCGCCGATGTTCGGCACCACCCTCGACGACGAGTACGCGGTGGCCGCCCGGCTGCTCGACGCCGGCCCGGAGCAGGTGGCGGCGCTGGCCCGTAACGCGGTGACCGCCTCGTTCCTCGACCCGGCGGGCAAGCAGCGGATCATCGCGGAGATCGACGCCTACCTGGCCGCCCCGCGCGACTGACCTCGCCTGCGGAGGTCCCCGGTCCCGACCGACCCGGTCGGGACCGGGGGACGCCTGGAAGTGCGCGCGACGGGAGGAGGTGTGGGGGGACCGTGTCTCCCGCCGCGCGCACGGCTCCACCGGCCGATGTGCGCTGGGAGCGGAGAGCCGGCGGAACTGCTGGGTTCGGAGCTGATCCTGGCACCCTTACCGGGCCAATGGGACGTCGTTAATTCGGATCTAAGGAAGACTTGTGCCGCCGCACAACCCGGGCCGCGCAGACCATGTGCTCAGCCGTCGGTGGGACGTTGCCTCGGCCAGCGCCGTCCGCTGCCTTTCTGCTCCCGTGCCTCCCGGGCCATCCGACCCACCAGGCCGAACCGGCTGACCTGCCGGGGCGTCGCCTCCGGGTCGGCGAGCAGCATCACCACGCTCGCGCCGCCCAGCCGCGCCCGGTCGATGCTCACCGAACCGTTGGCCTGCAACGCCACCCGCTTGGCGATGTCCAGCCCGAGGCCGGTGGAACCCTGGTCGCTGGCGCCCCGGCGCAGTGCGCGATCCGGGTTGGCGATGCCCGGCCCGGCGTCGTCGATCCGGATGGCCACGTACCCGTCGCGCCGGGACACCGCCACCTCGAACGCCGTGCCCTGCGGCGTGTAGCGGAACACGTTGCCGATCACCGCGTCGAGCGCGGCGGCCAACTCGGCCCGGGGTACCGGCGCCGGGATGCGCAACTGGGCGCCGACCACCCGTTGCGGGCGGTTCTGGTCACCGGCCAGGGCCGCCCAGAACACCATCCGGTCCCGGACCACCTCGCTCACGTCGCACATCGCCGGAGCTGCCTCGGTGGCCACCGCCTTGCGGGTGGTCTTGATCAGCACGTCGATCTCACCCTCCAGGGTGACGATCGCCTGCCGGATCCGCCGGATGCCGCGTCGGTGGTCCAGCTCCGCCTGACTGAACGCGTCCACGCTGGTGTCGTCGGACTCCAGCGCCTCCGCGTCGAGCCGGAGCACGGTCAACGGGGTCCGCAGCCGGTGGGACAGGTCCGCCACCAACTCCCGCTCCTCGGTGCGGGCCGCGACGAACCGCTCGGCCATCCGGTTGAACGCGTGCCCGGCCTCGGCCACCTCGCGCGGGCCACTCGGCTCCACGCGTACGCCCAGGTCGCCGTCGCTGACCGCGAGCGCCGCCTTGACCAGCCCCCGGGTGGCGTCGACCGTACGCGCCGCGAGCCGGTCGACCACCAGCACGGCCGCGCCCACCAGGGCGACGGCCACCCCGGCCAGCAGCCACCAGCGGCCCGAGCCGCCGAGCGCCTCGTCCGGTACGAACACCTCCACCACGGCCGTCCGGTCGCCCAACACCACCGGGTCCAGCCGCAGCACCCCGCCGTCGACGTCGACCACCAGGGAACGTCCCTCGTCGCGGGCCCGGTCGAGCTGCCCGGCGTCGGCGCGTCCGGCCTCGGCGGCCACGTCGTCGAGACCGTGCACCACCGGACGGGTCGCCGGGTCGGCGCTGCTGGCCTCGATGGCGCGGTCCACCACCGCCGGCTCAGTGCTCACCGCGAGGGCGCCGGTGACCAGCGCGCTGCGTCGGGCCGCGTCGGCGATCGCCTCCTCGCGGGCCTGGCCGCCCAGGGCCAGGCCGAGCGGGATCAGGAAGGCCAGTGCCAGCAGGATGCCGGTGCCGCCGGTCAGCAGCGCCAGCGAGCGCCTCAGTCCGGCGCCACCAGCCGGAAGCCCACCCCCCGCACGGTGCGCAGGTAGCGAGGCTTCGCCGCGGACTCGCCCATTTTGCGGCGTAGCCAGTACAGGTGCACGTCGATGGTCTGGTCCTCGCCGACCGATGGCTGCCGCCATACCTCCTCCAAGAGCTCCCGCCGGGACACTACCCGGCCAGGTCGGGCGGCGAGATAGGCCAGCAGGTCGAATTCCTTACGTGTCAGCGCCAGCGCCTCACCGTCCAGGAGGGCGCTGCGTTCACCGACGTCGACCCGCAGCCCGCCGACGCTGTGCACGGCCGGTGCCACGCCGCGACTGGCGCGGCCGACCCGGCGGAGCACGGTGGTGATCCGCGCGTCCAGGTGTGCGCCGGTGAACGGCTTGACCATGTAGTCGTCGGCACCGGCCCGTAGCAGCTTGACCACGGACTGCTCGTCGTCGCGGGCGGTGGCGATGATGATCGGTACGTCGGTGATGCCGCGCAGCATCCGCAGGGCGTCCGATCCGTCCAGGTCCGGCAGGCCCAGGTCGAGCACCACCAGATCGGGCGTCTCGGCGGCCACCCGGCGCAGCGCGTCCAGCGCGGTGCCGACCGCGTGCACGGCGTGGCCCCGGTCGGTGAGGGAGCGAAGCATCGCGCCGCGTACGACGTGATCGTCTTCGACCAGCAGGACGGTGGCCACGCCAGAACGGTACTCGGAGTGGCGCGGTACGTCGTTGCGGCCCACCCGACAACCCGCCAAGCTGGCACGACGACGAGGCCGACCCTCAGCGGTTCGCGCCGGCCTCGACCACCTCGTCGTCGCGGCGCTGCGCCGGGTCCGCGTCGGCTGACGGCTCGGCGGTGGGCTGCTCGTCGAGGACCGACCGGTCGATCTCCTCGGTGCCGGAACGGCGGCGTCGACTGATCAGCCAGCCGATCACCGCGCCACCGCCGAGACCGGCGACCAGGCCGGCGGCGAGCAGGCTGTTGGCGTTCGGGCCCTCGTCGGGCGTGGCGGCGGTCGGCACGGGGTCGCCCGGCGCCGCACCGCCGGGTGCCGCGCCGTGACCGCCGTGGGCGGCACCCGGGTACGCCGGGTCGCCCGGGGTGAGGGTCAGCGCGGGCAGCGGGCGCTGGCCGGGACGGTCGCCCCAGTGCACCTGGAGGCCGTCGGCGTAGGTCTGGGTCAGCTCGAACCGCACCTGCTCGGTCTGCGGCAGCGGCGCCATCGAGAACACCAGGCGGGCCGGGCCCGCACCCGCCTCGCCGGTGGCCCGGGTCCAGGTCAGCGCGGCGGTCACCACGTCGGTCGCCGGACCGTGCATGCCCGCGATCGGGGCGTCGAGCTTGCGGGTGGTGATGGCGGGCGCCCAGCCCTCCACCGAGAGCGGATACACCTCGGCCACCGGAGTCTCCGCCGGCATCCGGATCTCGATCCGCTCGGTCCGGACCCCGGGCCGCTCGTCGGGCACCAGGAACTCGAGCTTGACCGAGTTGCCCTGCTGGGCCTCGGCCGGAGTGAACGTCACACCGTCGGCCCACGCCGTGCTGGCGGGCCAGAGCAGTACCCCGGCCGTGGCCAGGGCGGCCACCAGCGCGCCCCGGCGTCGACGGCTGCCGCCGCGCGTCATCGCCATGCTGGGTTCCCCTCCACATCGACGTGGCCGGAACCGGCTCCGGCCACACCTGGTAGTTCGGATCCCAGGCCGAAAAGGTTCAACGGTGGCGGGATTCGTCCCCTACGGTGTCGGGGACGGTGGCCACCACGCCGACCGATACCATCGCGGTGAGCCGTCACCGGCACCTTTCCGTCACATCTGCTGCGAGGAGTTCACCCGTGTCCGCACCCCGTACCCCCGCCGTGGCCGACCCCGTCGTCGTCGCCGCCGGGACGACGGCGGCCGACGCGGTGGCGGCGGCCGGGTTGCCCACCACCGGCCCGAAGGCGATCGTGGTGGTCCGCGACCCGCAGGGCGCCCTGCGCGACCTGGACTGGCGTCCAGCCGAGGAGACCGCCGTCGAGCCGGTCGCGCTGGACTCGCCGGACGGGCTCGACGTGCTGCGGCACTCGACCGCGCACGTGCTGGCCCAGGCGGTGCAGGACGTCTTCCCCGAGGCCCGGCTCGGCATCGGCCCGCCGATCGAGAACGGCTTCTACTACGACTTCGCGGTCGACAAGCCGTTCCAGCCGGACGACCTCGCCAAGGTCGAGAAGCGGATGCAGGAGATCGTCAAGTCCGGGCAGCGGTTCCGGCGGCGGCGCTTCGACAGCCTCGACGAGGCCAAGACCGAGCTGGCCGCCGAGCCGTTCAAGCTGGAACTCATCGACGTCAAGGGCGAGGGGCTGGACTCCTCCGAGGTGATGGAGGTGGGCGGCGGCGAGCTGACCATCTACGACAACCTCGCCGCCGACTCCGACAAGGTCTGCTGGTCCGACCTGTGCCGGGGCCCGCACCTGCCCAACACCCGCCTGATCGGCGCGTTCAAGCTGATGCGCTCGGCCGCCGCGTACTGGCGGGGCAGCGAGCGCAACCCCCAGCTCCAGCGGGTGTACGGCACCGCCTGGCCGACCCGGGACGCGCTCAAGGCGTACCTGAAGCTGCTGGAGGAGGCGGCCCGGCGCGACCACCGCAAGCTCGGCGCGGACCTCGACCTGTTCAGCTTCCCCGACGAGCTCGGCTCCGGCCTGGCGGTCTTCCACCCCAAGGGCGGCATCATCCGCCGCGAGATGGAGAACTACTCACGGCTCAAGCACGAGCAGGCCGGGTACGAGTTCGTCAACACCCCGCACATCACCAAGGGCCACCTCTACGAGGTCTCCGGGCACCTCGACTGGTACGCCGACGGCATGTTCCCGCCCATGGAGGTGGACGGCGCCAGCTACTACCTCAAGCCGATGAACTGCCCGATGCACGACCTGATCTTCCGGTCCCGTGGCCGCTCCTACCGGGAGCTGCCGCTGCGGATGTTCGAGTTCGGCACGGTCTACCGCTACGAGAAGTCCGGCGTGGTGCACGGCCTGACCCGGGTGCGCGGCATGACCCAGGACGACGCGCACATCTTCTGCTCCGAGGAGCAGATGGCAGGGGAGCTGAAGTCCCTGCTCGCCTTCGTGCTCGAACTGCTGCGCGACTACGGCCTGGACGACTTCTATCTGGAGCTGTCCACCCGCAACCCGGAGAAGTCGGTCGGCACCGACGAGAACTGGGAGCGGGCCACCGAGGCGTTGCGGTCGGCGGCCGAGGAGTCCGGTCTGGACCTGGTGCCCGACCCGGGCGGTGCGGCCTTCTACGGCCCGAAGATTTCCGTACAGGCCAAGGACGCCATCGGCCGGACCTGGCAGATGTCCACCATCCAGGTCGACTTCAACCTGCCGGAGCGCTTCGGCCTGGAGTACCAGGCGGCCGACGGCACCCGGCAGCGGCCGGTCATGATCCACCGTGCGCTGTTCGGCTCGATCGAGCGGTTCTTCGGCGTGCTCACCGAGCACTACGCCGGGGCGTTCCCGGCCTGGCTGGCCCCGGTGCAGGTGGTCGGCATCCCGATTCGCGAGGACCACGCCGACTACCTGCACGGCTTCGTCGCCGCGCTGCGCGCCGAGGGCGTCCGCGCCCAGGTGGACGCCGGTGACGACCGGATGCAGAAGAAGATCCGGACCGCCCAGCAGCAGAAGATCCCGTTCATGGTGATCGCCGGGGACGACGACGTGGCCGCCGGCACCGTCTCGTTCCGCTACCGGGACGGCTCGCAGCGCAACGGGGTGCCGCTGGCCGAGGCGGTCTCGCACGTGCTCGACGTCGTCCGCACCCGCACCAACGTCGGCCCCTCCGCCCAGATGTAAGGAAGGGCACCTTATTAACGCCTGCGGTAGAGCAGGGGACCCTTCCTAACATTCACGCCGGGTGCCGCTCCACCGATCACGACGGGTGCCGGGCCGAGGCTCGGCACCCGCTCGGCGGGGCCGTAGGATCGCCGGTGTGACTGGGGGAGCGGACGAGCACAGCGACAGGGACATGGCCGACGGGCTGGACCGGCTCTGGACGCCCCACCGGATGACCTACATCTCCGGCGAGGACCGACCCGAGGGCGGCTACGAGCAACCCTCCGGCTGCCCGTTCTGCCTGGCCCCGGCCCGACCGGCGGAGGAGAGCCTGGTCGTGGCGCGGGGCGAGCACGTCTTCGTGGTGCTCAACCTGTACCCGTACAACCCGGGGCATCTGCTGGTCTGCCCGTACCGGCACGTGGCCGACTACACCGACCTGAACGAGCCGGAGACGGTCGAGCTGGCGTCGTTCACCCAGGCCGCGATGCGGGTGGTCCGCAAGGTCAGCAACGCGCACGGCTTCAACCTGGGCATGAACCAGGGCGGGGTGGCGGGCGCCGGCATCGCCGCCCACCTGCACCAGCACGTGGTGCCCCGCTGGGGCGGTGACGCCAACTTCATGCCGGTGATCGGGCGTACCAAGGTGCTGCCGCAACTGCTCGGCGACACCCGCGACCTGTTCGTCCGCGCCTGGCCGACCTGACCTCACCCGCAACGCCTCGCCCCTCCCGGGACCCCGCGCTCCGTCCCCTGCGCCCCGGGTCCTCTGCGCTGGCTGCGGACTGCGCCGCGCCGGACTGCGCACACCGCTGCGCCGCCTTTGCTCTGCTTCACCCCACGCAACGGTTACGCGCTGAAGTTGATGCGTATCGGTGAGCAGAGCAAAGGCGGCCGGGAGGGCAACCGGATCCGGAGTGATCCGCAGGTCGTCCGGGTGGGGCCGAAAACGGGACGGATCAGGGGCGGTCCGGGGTGATCCGTCAAGGACGGTCCCCCGTACGGATGATCGTGCTGGATGTCTGTCAAACCGTGTCCGGAAGATGGCACGATGCGCCGGTGGCGGAGTCGACGCGCACGCTCGGGCGCAGCGGGATCGAGGTCAGTGCCCTCGGCATGGGCTGCTGGGCGATCGCCGGCCCCTGGTCCGAGGGGCACACCCCGCTGGGGTGGGGGGCGGTCGACGACGAGGAGTCCGTCCGGGCGGTCCGCCGGGCCCTCGACCTCGGCGTGACCCTCTTCGACACCGCCGACTCGTACGGTGCCGGGCACGGTGAACGGCTGCTCGGCCGGGCGCTGGCCGGACGGCGTGACGAGGCGGTGATCGCCACCAAGTGGGGCTACACGTTCGACGAGCGGTCCCGGCAGGCCACCGGTCGGGACGCGTCCCCGGCGTACCTGCACCGGGCGGTACGGGACTCGCTGCGCCGCCTCGGCACCGATCGGATCGACCTGTACCAACTGCACCTTGCCGACCTGCCGGTGGCCCGGGCGCAGGCGCTGATCGGCGTCCTGGAGGACCTGGTCGCCGACGGGCTGGTGCGGGCGTACGGCTGGAGCACCGACCGGGTCGACCGGGCTGTCGCGCTCGGCCAGGACGCCCGGCACGGCGCGGTCGTGCAGCACAGCCTGTCGGTGCTCCGGGACGCCCCCGACCTGCTCGCGGTCTGCGACAAGTACGACCTGGCCAGCGTCAACCGGGGGCCCCTGGGGATGGGGTTGCTCACCGGCAAGTACCACCACTGTTCGACGCTGCCGCACGACGACGTGCGGGGCATGACCTCGGGCTGGCTGGAGTGGTTCCGGGGCGGGCGGCCGGCGCCGGAGTGGCTGCGCCGGGTGCACGCCGTGCGGGCGGCGCTAACCGCCGACGGGCGCACCCTGGCGCAGGGCGCGCTGGGTTGGATCTGGGCCCGCAGCGACCGCACCATCCCGATCCCGGGCTGCCGCACCGTCGCCCAGGTCGAGGAGAACGCCGCCGCCCTGGCCCTCGGTCCGCTACGCCCGGACCACTTCGCCGAGGTCGAACGTCGACTCGCCGCCCTGCGCTCGGCCGCCCTGCGCGAGGTCGACCGCCCCTACTGGCCCAGCCCCATGCTCCCCACCGCCCGCCCCTGACCGGCCCCACCCCCGCCTCCCGCCCGCCTCCCGCCGGGTCCGGCTGCGCCGATCATGGAGTTGTGGCACGCCCAAACACTCCTAAGGGGGGCAAAACGACAGCCACAAGTCCATGATCGTCGGCGACCCCCCGCCGACAGCGACCCCGCCGACGACTGGCACGGCGCCGATGGCGACCCGCCGACGGTGACGGCTGTGACGGGGGCGAGGGCGGTGGGGGCTAGGGGGTGGGGTGGGAGTCGTAGCGGAGGAAGTGACGGCGGAAGGTGCCGGCGCCGGCGGTCATCGCGCGCAGCTCGACCGCGTACCGGAGCAGCCCGCTGGCGGGCACCTCGGCACGGACCAGGGTGCGCCCGTCGGCGTCCGGGTCCGGTTCGGTGCCGAGCACCCGGCCGCGCCGACCGGAGAGGTCGCCCATCACCGCGCCCACGCTGCCGTCGGGTACCCGCACCGTCACCTCGTCGATCGGTTCCAGCACCACCGGCGCGCCCCGGTCGGCGGCGTCGCGCAGGGCCAGCGCCCCGGCGGTCTGGAACGCCGCGTCGGAGGAGTCGACACTGTGTGCCTTGCCGTCGACCAGGGTCACCCGCAGATCCACCACCGGGTGACCGGCGACCAGCCCGCGTTCCATCTGAGCGCGTACGCCCTTCTCGACCGAGGGGACGTAGTGGTGCGGTACGGCCCCGCCGACCACCCGGTCGACGAACTCGAAACCGCCTCCGCGCGGCAGCGGTTCCACCTCGACGTCGCAGACCGCGTACTGGCCGTGCCCGCCGGACTGCTTGACGTGCCGGCCGTGCCCACGGGCCGGTGCGGTCAGCGTCTCCCGCATCGGCACCCGTACCGGTTCGGTGTCCAACTCCACCCCACCGGCGCGCAGCCGGTCCAGGACCACGTCGGCGTGTGCCTCGCCCATGCACCAGAGCACCAACTGGTGGGTCTCCGGGTTGCGCTCCAGCCGCATCGTCGGGTCGCCGGCCACCAGCCGGGCCAGGTTGCGGGCCAGCGCGTCCTCGTCGGAGCGGGTCTTCGCCACCACGGCCACCGGCAGCAGCGGTTCGGGCATCTCCCACGGGGCGATCAGCAGCGGGTCGTCCTTGGCGGAGATGGTGTCGCCGGTCTCCGCGCTGCCGGACTTGGTGATCGCGCAGATGTCGCCGGCCACCGCGACGCCGACCTCGCGCAGCGTGGCGCCCAGCGGGCTGTAGAGGTGGGCGATGCGCTCGTCGGCGTCGTGGTCCGGGTGGCCGCGTTCGGCTAGGCCGTGTCCGGCGATGTGCACGGTACGGTCCGGACGCAGCGTGCCGGAGAAGACGCGTACCACGCAGACCCGCCCGACGTGCCGGTCCACCGTCGTCTTGACCACCTCGGCGACCAGCGGGCCGTCCGGGTCGCAGGTCAGCGGCGGGCGCGGCGAGCCGTCGACGCCGGTGACCGGCGGCAGGTCGTGCTCGGGCGGGGACGGGAAGCCGGCGGTGAGCACCTCCAGCAGCACGTCCAGCCCGACGCCGGTGGCCGCGCAGACCGGCACCACCGGATAGAAGTGGCCCCGGGCGACGGCCTTCTCCAGGTCCTCGACCAGCAGGGCGGGATCGATCTCCTCGCCGCCGAGGTACCGGTCCATCAGGGTCTCGTCCTCGCTCTCCGCGATGATCCCCTCGATCAGCTCGTCGCGGGACTCCACGATCGCCGGCAGGTGCTCCGGGTCGGGCTCGCGGACCTGCGCGGGCAGGCCGGCGGTGTAGTCGAAGACCCGTCGGGTGATCAGCCCGAGCAGGCCGGCGGTGGACTCGCCGTCGTCACCCAGCATCGGCAGGTAGAGCGGGACCACGTTGTCGCCGAAGACGCGCTGGCACAGCGCCACCGCCTCGTCGAAGTCGGCGCGCGGGTGGTCCAGTCGGGCGACGGCCACCGCCCGGGGCATGTCGACGGCGGCGCACTCCTCCCAGAGCGCGGCGGTGGCGGCGTCCATGCCGTCCACGGCGGAGACCACGAACAGGGCGGCGTCGGCGGCCCGCAGCCCGGCCCGCAACTCGCCGACGAAGTCGGCGTAGCCGGGCGTGTCCAGCAGGTTGACCTTGATCCCGTCGTGGTGCAGCGGCGCGCAGGACAGCGCCACCGAGCGCTGCTGGCGTACGGCGGCGGGGTCGTGGTCGCAGACGGTGGTCCCGTCGGCGATCGAGCCGGGTCGGTCGATCGTGCCGCTGGCCGCGAGCAGCGCCTCGACCAGCGTCGTCTTGCCCGCCCCGGAGTGCCCGACGAGCACCACGTTGCGGATCCTGGCGGGGTCGGTCACCGCCGGCACGCCGCCGGCGGCCCCCTTGTCGTGACTCTTCTGCGCCATCGGGCGCACCTCCCTCAACCGGTGGTGGTAGGTGGCGACCGCCGCGCGCGACGGGGACCGGCCCGGGCGGGTACTGCGGCGATATCTTCCGGGGGACCGCGCCGAACCGTGCAGTCAACGGGTGGTCGGGTGAGCCGGGTCACCTTACTGGCTCGATCTCACACCCGTCGGCGGACCGACACAACCCTTGCCACGCGGACCGGCGGTGTCGCCGGCCAGGGGGCCGACCGTTATCGTGGGACCGCCATGGCGAAGATCTTCCAAGTGTCGGCCCGCGCGGGGATGACCCGCGTCGTGGAGCCGATCGCCCGCAGCCTACTGCGCGCGGGCGTGTCCCCCAATGCGGTCACCGTCGCGGGCACCGTCGGAGTGCTCATCGGTGCGCTCGGCTTCGGTGCGCGTGGCCACCTGGTCGCCGGTGCGCTGATCGTGACGGTCTTCGCGCTCACCGACCTGCTCGACGGGACGATGGCCCGGATGAGCGGCGGGTCCACCAAGTTCGGGGCGTTCCTCGACTCCAGCATGGACCGGGTCGCCGACAGCGCGGTCTTCGGCGCGGTCGCCTTCTATCTGGCCGGCGAGGGGGACCGCGGTGGCGTGGCCGCCGCGCTGATCTGCCTGGCCGCGGGCGGTCTCGTCTCGTACGTCAAGGCTCGCGCCGAGGGGCTCGGGATGAGCGGCAACGTCGGCATCGCGGAGCGTACCGAGCGGCTGCTGATCGTCGGCGTCGGCGGCCTGCTCGCCGCGTGGGTCCACCCGGCGGCGCTGCCGATCGCGCTCTGGCTGCTGGCGGCGGTGTCGCTGTTCACGGTCGGCCAGCGGATGCGATACGTCTACCGGCAGGCCCAAGGCAGGTGAACCTCACCGAGCTCGGGTTCGTCGCCGGCTGGCGGCTGGTCCGGGTGCTGCCCCGGCCGGTGGCGGCGGCGGCGTTCGACGCGGTGGCGGACCGGGCCCACCGTCGTCGGGGCAAGGGCGCCAGCCGGCTGCGCGCCAACCTGCGCCGGGTGGTCGGGCCGGAGCTGCCCGACGCGGAGCTGGACGAGCTGGTCCGGGCGGGTCTGCGGTCGTACTCCCGCTATTGGATGGAGGCGTTCCGGCTGCCGTCGCTGAGCCGGGAGCAGGTGCTCGCCGGTTTCCGGCTGGACGGCACCGAGAAGCTCGCCGCCGACGTGGCGTCCGGCCGGGGCGCGGTGGTGGCGCTGCCGCACGGCGGCAACTGGGACCTGGCCGGCGCCTGGGTGGTCGCCAACGGGTGGCCGCTGTCCACCGTCGCCGAGCGGCTCAAGCCGGAGGGGGTCTTCGAGCGGTTCGTGGCCTTCCGGGAGGGCCTGGGCATGGAGATCCTGCCCACCACCGGCGGTGCCCGGCCGCCCATCGACGTGCTGACCGATCGGCTCCACGCCGGTGCGGTGGTGCCGTTGCTGGCCGACCGCGACCTCTCCGCCCGGGGCGTGGAGGTGGACTTCTTCGACGGCCGGACCCGGATGCCGGCCGGTCCGGCGTTGCTGGCGCTGCGTACCGGTGCCCCCCTGTACGTGGCGTCGATGTGGTACGAACCGGATGCGGCGTGCGCCTCGATCGAGGGGCCGCTGCCGCTGCCGGGGCCGGCGGAGGGCTCGCTGGACGAGCGGGTCCGTACGCTGACCCAGCGGATCGCCGACGGTCTCGCGTCGGGCATCGCCCGGCATCCGCAAGACTGGCACATGTTGCAGCGGATGTGGCTGGACTGAGGGGACGGACGCAATGCGGATCGGCATCGTCTCCCCGTACTCCTTCGACGTGCCGGGCGGAGTGCAGAACCACGTCATGGATCTCGCCGAGGCGCTGATCGGGCTCGGCCACGAGGTGAGCGTGCTGGCTCCGGCGGACGAGGACTCGCCGCTGCCGCCGTACGTGGTGCCGGCCGGTCGGTCGG
The DNA here is from genome assembly GCF_040296095.1 of Micromonospora sp. NPDC002389. NCBI lineage: Bacteria > Bacillati > Actinomycetota > Actinomycetes > Micromonosporales > Micromonosporaceae > Micromonospora > Micromonospora sp. NPDC002389. Next base: position 110,422 of record NZ_JBEOWP010000004.1, on the reverse strand, counting down.
TGCCGCTGCCGTACAACGGCTCGGTGGCCCGGATCGCGTTCGGCCCGGTCTCCACCGCCCGGGTGCGTCGCTGGATCACCCGGGGCGACTTCGACGTGCTGCACGTGCACGAGCCGCTGACGTTGAGCCTGTCGATGCTTGCCGTGCTCTCCGCACGGGGGCCGGTGGTGGCCACCTTCCACACCGCGATGACCCGCTCCCGGGTGCTCTCGGTCGCCCAGGGCGTCCTGCAGATCGTGCTGGAACGCATCACCGCGCGGATCGCGGTCAGCGCGCTGGCCCGCAAGGTGCAGGTCGAGCACCTGGACGGCGGCGCGGTGGAGATCCCCAACGGGGTGGCGGTGGCCAAGTTCGCCGGGGTGGAGCCGTTGCCGGGCTGGCCGGGGGAGTACGCGCCGGGCGACGGCGGGACGCTGGGTTTCCTGGGCCGGTTCACCGAGCCCCGCAAGGGGTTCCCGATCCTGCGCGACGCGTTCGTGGAGTTGGCCCGGCAGCGTCCCGGGCTGCGTCTGCTGGTCGCCGGTCCGGGGGACCGGGACGACCTGTTCGACCAGTTTCCGCCCGACCTTCGGGATCGGGTGACCTTCCTCGGACTGGTCTCCGAGGAGGAGAAGGCCCGGATGCTGCGTAGTGTGCACCTGTACGTGGCACCGAACACCGGTGGCGAGTCCTTCGGCATGATCCTCACCGAGGCGCTGGCCGCCGGTACGACGGTCGTCGCCAGCGACCTGGACGCGTTCCGCCGGGTGCTCGACGGTGGGCGGGCCGGGCGGTTGTTCCCCACCGGTGACGCGGTGACCCTGCGCGAGCGCCTGGCCGAGTTGCTGGACGACCCCGTCCAGCGGGCCGAGCTGACCGCCTGCGGGCACCAGGTGGTGGCGAATTTCGACTGGCCCGTGGTTGCCCGCCGCGTTCTGGAGGTATACGCAGCGGCGATCGAGGCGACCGACGGACGGGTGATCGACCAGGAGTGGGTGGGGCCGGACTGACCGGGAGGAACGGGAGCAGCACTACGATGCCGGGCATGTGGTGGGTGGTGGGCGCGACGGTGGTCGTCGCCCTGGTGGCGGCGTACCTGATCTGGACCGCCGGCCGGGTCGAGCGGCTCCAGTCCCGTGCGCAGCTCGCCGCGCGCGCCCTGGACGCCCATCTGCTGCGTCGGGCCGCCGCGGCGGCCGTGTTGGCGGAGCGTCGGTACGGCGTCGAGCTGTACGCGGCGGCGCGGATCGCGCTGGACGCCGGCCCGGACGAGCGGGAGGCGGCCGAGAACGACCTGACCCGGCAGTTGCGCGCGGTCGAACTCGACCCCTCCGACCCGGACTGCGACGCGGTGATCGCGGCCAGCCGGCGGCTCGCGCTGGCCCGGCAGGTGCACACCGATCTGGTCCGGGACGCCCGGTCGGCGCGCGGCCGGCCACTGGTGCGGCTGTTGCGGATGGGGCGGGGGCACACCTGGCCGCGCTACTTCGACATCGACGATCCGACGCTCACCGTGCCCGCCGTCGACGCGCGGACCCGCTGATCCGCCGTCCGCGCCGCCCCCCGGCGCGTGGGTGACCGGGGCCACAGAGCAGGCCACCACGCCTGCGATTGGCGCTCGGAGGGGCGTCACGCCGCGCGTAGCATCTGCGCTGCCCCGCCCCGAGTACGCCTGAGGAGCCTGTCCAGATGACTTCCCCGACCAGCAGTGCCAGCCCGGTCGTCGGCACCGCCCGCGTCAAGCGCGGGATGGCCGAGATGCTCAAGGGTGGCGTGATCATGGACGTGGTCACCCCCGAGCAGGCCAAGATCGCCGAGGACGCCGGTGCGGTCGCGGTGATGGCGCTGGAGCGCGTCCCCGCCGACATCCGCGCCCAGGGCGGGGTGTCCCGGATGAGCGACCCCGACATGATCGACGGCATCATCCAGGCGGTCTCCATCCCGGTGATGGCCAAGGCCCGGATCGGGCACTTCGTGGAGGCGCAGATCCTCCAGGCGCTCGGTGTGGACTACGTCGACGAGTCCGAGGTGCTGACCCCGGCCGACTACGCCAACCACATCGACAAGTGGGCGTTCACCGTCCCGTTCGTCTGCGGCGCGACCAACCTGGGCGAGGCGCTGCGCCGGATCACCGAGGGCGCGGCCATGATCCGCTCCAAGGGCGAGGCCGGCACCGGCGACGTCTCCAACGCCACCACCCACATGCGCAAGATCCGCCAGGAGATCCGGCGGCTCCAGACGTTGCCGACCGACGAGCTGTTCGTCGCGGCGAAGGAGTTGCAGGCGCCGTACGAGCTGGTCAAGGAGGTCGCCGAGAGCGGCAAGCTGCCGGTGGTGCTATTCACCGCCGGCGGTATCGCCACTCCCGCCGACGCGGCGATGATGATGCAGCTCGGCGCCGAGGGCGTCTTCGTCGGCTCCGGCATCTTCAAGTCCGGCAACCCGGCCCAGCGCGCCGCCGCGATCGTCAAGGCGACCACGTTCCACGACGACCCGGACGTGCTGGCCAAGGTCTCCCGGGGGCTCGGCGAGGCGATGGTCGGCATCAACGTCGACGACATCCCGGTCCCGCACCGTCTCGCCGACCGCGGCTGGTGACATGCAAGGCTGGTGCCGTGTAAGGAAGGGCCCCCTGCTAACGCCTCGTGCATAGCAGGGGACCCCTGCTAACACCCCGGAAGGAACGCATGTGACGGCACCCGTGATCGGTGTGCTCGCCCTGCAGGGCGACGTCCGTGAACACGTCACCGCCCTGACCGGGGCGGGCGCGCAGGCCCGACCGGTACGCCGACCGGCGGAGTTGGACGCGGTCGACGGCCTGGTCATCCCCGGCGGGGAGTCCACCACGATCAGCAAGCTGGTGGACATCTTCGAGTTGCGTGAGCCGATCGACAAGCGCATCGCCGCCGGCCTGCCGGTCTACGGCTCCTGCGCCGGCATGATCATGCTGGCCACCGAGGTCCTCGACGGCCGTCCCGACCAGCGGGGCTTCGACGGCATCGCGATGACCGTCCGGCGCAACGCGTTCGGCCGCCAGGTCGACTCGTTCGAGGCGCCGGTGGAGATCACCGGAGTCGAGGGCGGCCCGCTGCACGCGGTCTTCATCCGCGCCCCCTGGGTGGAGCGGGTCGGCGACGACGTCGAGGTGCTCGGCACGGTCACCGCCGGCCCGGCCGCCGGGCGGATCGTGGCGGTGCGCCAGGACAACCTGCTGGCCACCTCGTTCCATCCGGAACTCACCGGTGACGCGCGACTGCACGCCTACTTCGTGGACCTGGTCCGCGCGGCGAGCTGACCGCGCCACGGGGACGCGCGCCCACCCGGGCGGATCGAACCCACCACGGGCGTACGCCTCACGCGGGCGGTGGCGCGGTGCCGTGTCGAGGGTTGGCGCGGGCCCAGCCGCGTAGTACCGGGTCGGTGAGGTGGTTGAAGCGTTCCATCTTCGTCGGCCACTCGTTCTTGAACGCGATCACCTGCTCGTCGGGGGCGAGTTGCAGCAGTTCCCCGACGCTGCACCCGATCCGCATCGACAGGGCGGTCGCGGCACCGAAGTTCGCCGGGCTGAACACCTGGAGCACACCCGAGTTGTTGATCATAGTTTCGGCGGCGAGGCCGTAGAGGCTGGACAACTGCGCGAGGTCCTGCCAGAAGGTCCAGGTGCGCAGCCCGTACCCGCGCAGCAGCGTGATCGCCTCCTGGAGCAGCGAGAACCGGCCGAGCTGAGCCGCCTCGTCGATGAGGAACAACAGCCGGGACTGGTTGATCGACCGGCTGTTCATCACGTAGTACAGCAGGCAACCCACCCAGGCCCGCAGCAGGCGCTGGTGGGTACGCAGCTTGTGCGGCGGGATGACCACGTAGATGGAGATCCGCCGCTCGGGGTTGGTCAGGTCGCTCAGGGCGAAGCTCGTCCGGGCGGTGGCGTCCACGGTCCGCCGGGAGCTGAAGGCGGCCAGTTGCTGGGCGGCGGTCGCCACGATCCCGCTGAAGGTCTTCTCCGCGTCCGCGATGCTGAGCAGCATCTCGAACTCCTGTCGCGTGCCCGGCGGCATCGACTTCGATCGCGTGTCGAGCGCCACCGCGAGCCGGTAGCGCAGGTCCGACTCGAAGAGCTGGGTACGCAGCTCCTGCAGTGTGTCGGGCCGGTCCGGCTGGCCGGTCATCAGGTCGGTGGCCAGCGCGGCGATCAGCAGTTGCGCCATCTCGTCCCAGAACGGGTCGGACAGCGACTGGATGCCGCCCATCAGGATGTCGGAGAGCACCCGGCCGAAGTCCTCGGCCTCCTCGGCGGCGTCGTCGTCGCGCCGCAGCGCGCCGAAGACGTCGAACGGGTTCAGCGAACCCCGCTTGTCGCTGCCGCCGTGGCTGGCACCGAACGGGTCGAGCAGCACGATCTCGTTGCCCAGCACGGTACGGCGGTGCTCGTGCGTGACGTCGTAGTTCTCGCCCTTCGGGTCGATGACCACCACCGAACCCTCGTAGGTGAGCAGGTTCGGGATGATCACGTCTCGGCCCTTGCCGGCTCCGGTGGGCGCGATCGTCATCAGATGGCTGTCGTCGTCCGAGGCGACCACCGGACCCAGCTCGGCGTCGTCGACGATGTGTTCCTCGCCGAGCCCGAGTCGGGCACGTACCCCGGTGTCGCTGGGCCGCCGCTGGGCGAACTGGCTCTTGGACAGCGGCTCGGGTTCCAGGTGACGCACGACTGCCCGGCCGAGAATGAGCTTGGACATCCGCGACTGCCTCTCTAGGGGTTCCGGCTGATGCGGGCGGGACGGACTCCGGCCATGGCGCCGCTGCCGGTGCCGGAGACGACCGTCAACGGCAGCGGCTGCTGGTAGTGGTTGCCCAGCACGTCGAAGTACTCGATCTCGACGAGCACCAGACTCGGCTGCGCGACCTGCGGCGGGTCGACGAAGCGGAGCCGCTGCTCGACGTCGGTGGTGGGCATGACGACGTCCGCCTTCGGGGCGCTCAGTGCCTCGAAGGCCAGGCTGGTGCGGTCGATCCGGATGCCGGTGATCTGGATGCCGAGGATCGGCCCCGACCCGACGTTGCGGAGCCGGACGGAGAGCACCACCAGTGCCTGCCCGCGCCAGGTCAGCCGGGAGTCCTGGATCATCGGAACGGGGATGATCGAGGCCCGGAGCTGTTCGGCGGCCACCCGCACCTCCCGGTCCGAGGAGCGGTTGTTCTGCCAGGACAGGAACAGCGCGACGATGCTGCACACGAAGGTGGCCACCAGGCCCGCGAACTGGATGACGTTGAGCGTCTCCTGCGTCACGGCATGGTCCCGACGGCGCAGGAGAACTCGCAGTCCTTGAAGAAGTCGGCCAGGAAGCCCTTGACGACGCGGTCCCGGAAGAAGTCGCGGTACGGGACCGTGTACTGCTCCAGCAGGAACTCGGGCCGTGGAGCTATGCGCGACTCCAGGGCCGGGTCACCGTCGCCGACGGTCTCGGAGATGCAGTAGAAGTCCAGCCAGATGCCGCGGTAGCCCTGGTTCGAGGGGGCCTGGATGTCGTAGATCTCGCGTACGTGCACGTCGGGGGCGACCTCGCGGAAGTTGGAGATCTCCACGTCGAGTCGGCCGGTGCGCAGCGGACCGGCGGCGCCACCACTGGGCACGGAGAGGAATCGGCCGTCCTCGCCGGGGCGGTGCGACAACAGGTTGCCGATCAGTTGGTGGCTGCTGACCGGGCGGGGTGCGCGTACCGGAATGAAATCGTAGGTGAGCAGGGAGAACAGGTAACTGGTCCGGATCGGTTGCAGGTCGAAATCGGAATGCAGGATGTCGGACAGGTCGATCGCGATTCGCGACACCAGGCCCTGGATGTAGGGCATGAACACTCGGTACCAATTGTGGAAGAGGCGCAGCGACGATCCGGGCCGTTCGAGGATGATGCGCAGGTCGCGCCGGATGGCCATCCGGAAGCCGAAGGACGAGTCGTCGTAGACGATCCCGATGTTGCCGTCGGACCAGTCCAGCCGCAGGTGCTGCACCGAGTACAGTTCGGCGGCCTCCAGCACCTCGGCGACGCTGCGGTACAACCGGGCCCCCACCGCGCGTTTGCGTTCGGGCGGCAGGTCGAGATCCTGCGCGTACGGCAGTTCCACCATGAGTGAGAACTTGTTGAGCGCGCTGACGCCGCCCTTGCCGATCATCGGCAGGTCACGGCCGAACTCCTCGAAATCCTCCAGCACGTATCGCCTCCGGGGTGCGGTGGACTGCTCACGACAGCGCCAGTGTGTGGCACCCGGGCCAGCCGGAAGAAGCGCGCCCTGGGGCCGGAAGAATGGCTGTTCGGCGGATCCTCGGCAATTGCCGGATGTGCCGAGGGCTACCGTCGGGCGGTTTTAGGGGAATTGCGGTGCGGGCCGTCGACGCCCCCCGCAATTTCTGTCGGAAAGCCGCCAGGAAGCGGTGCTGCCCGCCGGCCCGCAAAGCGCCGAACCGGCCCGCGACGGGCGCAGGGCGTCGGACTCAGCCGGCCACCGAGCGCAGGGCGCCGGGACGTCGGCCCAGCAGGCGGTCCAGCGCCTCGGCGCAGGCGGCGTCGGCGGGCAGGTGGACCAGCAGCCGCTGTCCGTCGTCGGCGAGGTCGAGCGTCTCGTACGCCAGGCGCAGCGGCCCGACCTCCGGATGCCGCAACCAGCGCACGCCGCTGGCCCGCACCGCCACCGGACGACGCTCCCACCGGGAGGTGAAGGGCGTCCCCACCGTCACGGCGAGGCGTTCGGCGAACGCGTCGACCACCGGATCGCCCTGACGACGCCGGTGCAGCTCGGCCACCTGCTGGTCGGCCAGCTCCGCCCAGTCGGGCACATGGTCCCGGGCGCGTTCGTCGGCGAAGACGAACCACATCAGGTTGGGCCGGTCGCCGTCGAGCAGCCCGAGCGGCCGGGCCACCCGGTCGAACGGCTCGTTCCAGGCCAGCACGTCGCCGAGGTGGTTGAGCAGGCACGCGGGCCGGTCCCGCAGCGCGTCCAGCAGCGTCCGGACCTCGGGCCGGACGGTACGCGAGGCGGTCGGGTGACGCCCCTCGCACAACTGCTGGCTGTGCTCGACCGACGCGAGCCGCCGCAGGTGGCTCCGGTCATCCGGGCCCAGCCGGAGGGCGTTCGCCAGCGCGGCGAGGATCTCGGGCGACGGCCGAGCGTCGCGGCCCTGTTCGAGACGGGTCAGGTACTCCACGCTGACCTGCGCCAACGTGGCCAGTTCCGCCCGCCGCAGCCCCGGGGTACGCCGTCGCGGCCCGGCGGGCAACCCCACCTGCTCGGGTCGTACCGCCTCCCGTCGGCTGCGCAGGAACGCGCCCAGTTCGCCGTCCATCACGGTCCCAGTCTGCCGGTACCGACGGCCGTGAGGGTGTCCCCGTCAGGGCCACCATCCGGGCGGCCTCCCACCGTGGGCGCTCCGCCGGTGTGATCGGGCCATGGACAGTGCACAACGAGAAGAACGCTGCCGCATCGGCGTGGTGCTGGGCAGCAGCCGCCCCGGTCGACGGGGTGCGGCGGTGGCCGGCTGGGTGACCGAGGTGGCGGCCGGGCACCCGTCGGTCCGGTCCGGCGCGACGGTCGTCGACGTGATCGACCTCGCCGAGCAGCAGCTCCCGATGCTTGACGAACCGGTCCCGGCGTTGTTCGGCGACTACCGCAACGCGCACACCCGCCGCTGGTCGGCGCTGGTGGCCGGGTACGACGCGTTCGTCTTCGTCACCCCGGAGTACAACGCGTCGGTCCCGGCGGTGCTGAAGAACGCCGTCGACTACCTGTACGCGCAGTGGCAGGGCAGACCGGCCGGGGTGGTCAGCTACGGGCTGCGGGGCGGCGTCGAGGCCGGCGACCACCTGCGGCAGATCCTCGCCGAGGTCCGGACGGTGCCGGTCGCCACCCGGGTCGAGTTGTCGGTCCTCACCGACTTCGACTTCAGCGACGAGGACCGCGACGACCCGACGGCCCAGGGGCGGATCGCGCCCGACCCCGAACGGGCGGAGGCGCTCACCGCGATGCTCGCCGAGATCGTGGCGGCGGTCGCCGAGCGCCGCACCGAACCGGACCAGACGGGCGTGGCGGGCCAGGCGGACCAGGCGGGCCAGGCGGGCCAGGCGGACCAGACGGGCGTGGCAGGTCAGGTGGTCCCGGCGGTGGTCGGCGACGCGGCGGGTGGCTGAGCGGTGACGACGATGCTGATCAGGTACCTCGTCCGCCCGGACCGTCTCGACGAGCATCTGACGCTGCTCACCGCCGTCTACGACGAACTGGCCCGGTCGGCGCCGGAGGGCCTGCGGTACGTGACGCTGCGGCTCGACGACGGGTACACCTTCGTCGACGTGGTGTCGGGCCCGCACCTGCCGGATCCGCTGCCCTCGCTGCCGGCGTTCGGGCGGTTCCGGGCGGGGCTGGAGGAGCGCTGCGAGCAGCAGGAGATGTCCGAGGCCACCGTGCTGGGCACGTACCGGACGGGTGAGTGGCTTTTGTCTGATCTGTGAAGCTCGGGGGAGATCAGGCCGGAGGCCGACGTGCGGCGGGTGACGACCACCCGCCGCACGTCGGTAGGATTGTCGAGATTCGGCAGGGCCTTCTGGCCGCCACGGCTTCCACCAGAGCTGACCGGCACCACCGCGTGCGCGGGTGCGGAGCGGGGCGTGCGCGGTGCGGTCGATGCAGACGGCGGGTAGCAACGGAGGTAACAGATGTCCGGCCACTCAAAGTGGGCGACGACCAAGCACAAGAAGGCGGTCATCGACGCCAAGCGCGGCAAGATGTTCGCCAAGCTGATCAAGAACGTCGAGGTCGCGGCGCGGACCGGTGGCGGTGACCCGGCCGGCAACCCGACCCTCTTCGACGCGATCCAGAAGGCCAAGAAGAGCTCTGTCCCGAACGACAACATCGACCGCGCGGTCAAGCGCGGCTCCGGCCTGGAGGCCGGCGGTGCCGACTACCAGACGATCATGTATGAGGGGTACGGCCCGAACGGCGTCGCGCTGCTCATCGAGTGCCTGACCGACAACCGCAACCGCGCCGCCACCGAGGTACGCACCGCGCTGACCCGCAACGGCGGCTCGTTCGCCGACGCCGGCTCGGTGTCGTACATGTTCTCCCGCAAGGGCGTGGTGATCGTGCCGAAGGCGGGCACCACCGAGGACGACGTGATGCTGGCGGTCCTCGATGCGGGCGCCGAGGAGGTCAACGACCTGGGCGAGGCGTTCGAGGTGGTCTCCGAGCCGGGTGACCTGATCGCCGTACGGACCGCGCTCCAGGACGCCGGCATCGAGTACGAGTCGGCCGAGTCCTCGCTCATCCCCAGCGTCACCGTGCCGCTGGACGAGGAGGGCGCGCGCAAGATCTTCAAGCTGATCGACGTGCTGGAGGACAGCGACGACGTGCAGAACGTCTTCGCGAACTTCGACGTCTCGGACGAGGTGATGGAGGCGGTCGGCTGACCTGCCGCCCGACCGGCGCACACCGGAACGGCCCGTCCCCGATCAACGGGGACGGGCCGTCCGGTGTTCAGGCCGCCGGCCGCTGCGGGATCAGGGTCGGTAGCGATCCGAGATCTACGGGTGGCGGTCGGCGAACAGGCCGGTGGGTGGGGGGAAACGGCCCTCCTTGGCGTGCGAGTAGTCGCGGGACTCGGTGACCAGGCCGTCGGCGTCGAAACGGACCACCGTGCAGCCGGAGAGGGTGACCGGCTGGTCGTACGGGTAGGTGATCGCCCAGTACTCGACGGTCGCGGTGTCGCCGTCGACCCGGGGAGTGCCGAACCAGACCTCGGCCGGTCGGGTCTCCTCGCCGAAGCACTCCTCGACGTAGGCGCGCAGCCCGGATCGGCCCCGGCACGGGCGGAACATCGACGCCCAGTGGTCGCCCTGCTCGGCCTGCAACTCGACGATGCGTTCCCCGTCCTGGGCGGGCCAGCCCGTGGCCCAGGCGTCGGCCCACCGTTGGGCCGCGTCGCGTACGTCCATGATCGTGCTCCTCGGGTCGGTGGGTGCTGGACTTGTACCAGCCACGGGTGACATTCCGGCTGGTCGCGGTGGCTGCCGACGCAGTCCGGGCGGTCGCCGGGCCTGCGGCAATAGCCCGGTCTGCGGCAATCGCCGGGCCTGCGGTTGCTGCCCGGACCGCGTCGGCCGCCCGGGCTGCGGCTGCCGCCAGGACTGCGGGGTCGCCCAGGCCAGGAAGCGGTCGAACAGCTCGGCCGGTGTCGGCTGCGCGTCCTCGGTGAGCCGCAGCAGGTCGCCGGTGGCGTCGAACAACTGGCCGGCGAGATAGACGGAGAGACCCACCCGGTCCAGGTCGTACTCGACCCGCAGCAGCATCCGGGCCGCCGGACACGGCCAGTCCCGTGAGCAGGCTCGACACGTCCAGCGCGGCCGGTCGGGCAGGTGCTGGTACACCGGATGCAGCCGACCCAGCGGCTCACGATCGGGCGAAGTGCTCGGCGCGGTCACCCCCTCATCGTGCACCTGATGGCTACGACCGTCAACAGCGATCAGTGTTAACGATCGAGAGTCGATCGGGGATGCCTACCGTCAACATGTGGGCGAGTTCGTGGGTATCGCGGAGATCCGAGGGATGCTTGGCGGCGTCAGTCGCGCCCGCGCGTCGGTGATCGCGTCCCGACGCGACTTCCCGGCGCCCTACCAGGTGCTGATCATGGGCCAGATCTGGCGGAAGTCGGACGTGGAGGCGTGGATCAGGGAGCATCGGCCGGAGCTGGCGGGGGACTGACCGGCGCCCTGGGGGAGCGGTGACGGAGACGGGACGCTTCAGCCCCGGAGACGTGGTCGTCCGCCGGGAGATCATGCTCGGCGAGGTGCCGCGAACGGTGTCACGGCGCGCTCGATCCAGGATCGAGTGGTCTCAGGGCGCGGGGGAAGGCACTCGATCCCGGATCGAGCGTGATCAAGAGCGTGATCAAGGGCTGGTCCGCGAGGTCTGGTTCGCCGTGCCGACGATCTGCGTCGAGGACTCCGCCGACCTGCTGGCGCTCTATCTGCCGACGGGGGCCGAGTTCGGCTTCCCCGACGACGGCATCTTCCCGTGCGGGCGGCACCCGTGGCAGACGGCCGGGCACACCGCGTGGCGCGGGCACGGCAAACTGATGCTCCAGCGCCCCGGTGAGGCCCACTCGGTCGACGTGTTCTGGTCCGGTCCGCAGCGCGCCTTCGCCGGGTGGTACTTCAACCTCCAGGACCCGTTCCGGCGTACCCCGATCGGGGTCGACACCCTCGACCACGAGCTGGACCTGTGGTGGGCGGCGGACACCGACCGGTACGTCTTCAAGGATGTGGAGATCTTCGCCCAGCGGCTGGTGGAGGGGCGCTACCCGGGCATGGGGGAGGCGATCCGCGCCGAAGGCGACCGGATCGCCGCCCTGCTCGACGCCGGTGAGCGCTGGTGGGACGAGTCCTGGGCGACCTGGCGGCCCGACCCGGCCTGGCCGACCCCGCGCCTGCCCGCCGGCTGGTCCGCCGTCCCCTGCTGACCGTCGGCGGCCGACCCGACGACGACGGTGACCGACCCGACGACGACGGTGCCCGACGGACCACGGTGACCGTCGGACCAGTGACCGTCGGACCTCGGTGACCGACGCGCTGATCTCGGCGGCCAACCGACGGAACTCGGGCGGTCCGACGCGCTGACCTCGGGCGGTCCGACGCGCTGACCTCGGGCGGTCCGACGCGCTGACCTCGGGCGGTCCGACGCGCTGACCTGCGCCCCGACTCGGCACCGAATTGCCTCGACAGCCGGCCGGGGCCCTGCGAGGGTGCCCGGATGACAGATCTCGGCCCGCACGAGTTGCGGTTGATGCAGGGCCTGGCCCAGCAGGTGATGGCCCTGCGGCCGGAGCTGGTCAACGGCGAGGCGACCGTCGGAGAGCTGGCCTGGGGCTGGGCCAAGGACCACGACGCCCTGCACCGGCACTGGCGGCACCGGTTGTGGTTCGTCGACGACCGCCTGGCCGCGTGGGGGTGGGCGTATCTGCCGCACCGGATCGCGCGCAGCGACGGGACGTTCCGTGAGGTCACCAGGGCCAACCTGATCTGGCAGGCGCATCCGGACCGACCGGAGCTGCTGCCCGAGGTCCTCGGCTGGTACGACGAGGTGGCCGGCGACGTCGACCGCGCGTTGACCGTGCAGGTCGGGGACGCGGCGTCGCGTGCCGCGGTGGCCGCCCACGGGTACGCGTTCGACGCCGAGACCGGCTCGGACAGCGGATCCTGGATCCAGTTCAACGCGCGGGAGCTGGTCGACGTGCCGGAGCCGGTGCTGCCCGAGGGGTTCCGGCTGCGTACCGCCGAGGGTCTTTCGGTGGCAACCCTGGCGCGGGCGCACCGGGACGCGTGGCACCGGTCGAGTTTCACCGACACCGCCTGCGCGCGGGTGCAGCGGACCTGGCCCTACCGTGCCGATCTGCACGTGCTGGTCGAGGCGGCGGACGGCACGCTCGCCGCGACCGCGATCGTCTGGTGGGACGAGGCGACGCGGACCGCCGAGTTCGAGCCGGTGGGCACCCACCGGGACTTCCGGCGGCGAGGGTTGGGCACCGCGTTGCAGCTCTACGGGATGCAGCGCGCCCGCGCGGTCGGGGCACGCCGGGCGCTGGTGGCCTGCCTCGGCGCGCCGGCCCACCCGGCGGCCCGGAACATGTACCTCGGCGTCGGCTTCCGGGAGTTCACCCGCGACCTGCCGCAACTCAAGGTTGCGCGCAGGCACTGACGGCGCGACCTGCCGCACCTCAAGGTCGCCCGTGGCCGCCGACGGCGACGCGCCGGCGACCCCGTGCGGGGACGCCGGCGCGTGGGCGCGGGGCGGAGGGTCAGCCGATCGTCTCGCGCTCCCGCCAGGCGGTCCGCAGCGAGGTGCGGCCGTTGGTGCGCAGCAGCGAGCCCTCGTAGACGCGGGCTCCGGCCAGCAGGAACCCGGCCGCCGCCACCAGCAGCAGCGCCAGCGAGGCGAACAGCTCCCAGATCGCCGCGTCCCCGGTGAACAGCCGCAGCGGCATCGCGGTCGGCGACGAGAACGGCAGGTAGGACAGCACCGTCATCGCCGTCGGGTTGTCGTTGAGGAAGACCACCCCGAAGAACGGCAGCATCACCGCGAGCTGCACCGGCGTGGACACCCCGCCGATGTCCTCCAGCCGGTTGACCAGCGCGCCGGCCGCCGCCCACATGGCCGCGATCAGCACGAAGCCGAGCAGGAAGAACGGGATGAACCAGGCGATCGCCGGGCCGAGCAGGGAGAGCATCTCGGTGTTGCCGCCGAACGCCATCCCGGCCACCGCGACCGCCGCGACCAGGGCTATCTGCCCGAGCGCGAGGATGGTGCCGGCGAGCATCTTGCCGGCCAGCAACGCCTTGACCGGTACCGCGGCGACGAGGATCTCCACGATCCGGGTCTGCTTCTCCTCGATGATGCTCTGCGCGATCTGCACGCCGAACGTCTGCGAGGTGACGAAGAAGATGAACGCGAAGGCGAACGGCACCAGGAAGGCCAGCACCGGATCGATCGCGTCCGGGTTCAGCAGCTCGACCGGAGGCCGGGTGCTCAACGCGTTGACCACCTCGTTGGGGGCGTCGTTCATGGCCAGCACGGTCGGGCCGGCGACGACTGCGGCGTCCACGTCACCGTCGCGTACCGCCTGCTCGGCGGCGGCGTCGTCGGGAACGACGCGTACCTCCAGACCGGCCGCGCGCAGCGGAGCCGCCGCCGCCTCGGTCGCCGCGACGGTGGACGGCCCGCCGGACAGCAGCGGTGGCAGGATGGTCGCCGCCGCGGCGATCAGCAGGAAGACGACCGTGCTGATCAGGAAGGTGCGGTCGCGCAGCTTGACCCGGATCTCGCGGGCGGCGACCAGTCGGGTGGCCTGCATCGTGTTCACTGGGCGACCTCTCGGAAGATCTCGGCGAGGGTGGGCGTGACCGGGCGGAACGCGCGGACCGCGCCGCGCTCCAACGCGGCGCGCAACACGACCTGTTCGTCCGCGCCGGGCGTCAGGTCGACGACGGCGCGGGCGCCGTCCAGGTCGACCAGGGTCACGCCGGGCTGGTCCCGCAGCCAGCCGGCGTCGGTCTCCACGACCAGCTCGTAGCGGGGCGTGGTGTACGCGGCCCGCAGCTCGTCACGGCTGCCGGCGGCCCGGATCGACCCGTCGGCGATGATCACCAGGTCGTCGCAGAGCCGCTCGACGACGTCCAACTGGTGGCTGGAGAAGAGCACCGGGGAACCGGCGGCGGCCCGCTCGCGCAGCACGGCCACGACGGTGTCCACGGCCATCGGGTCCAACCCGGAGAACGGCTCGTCGAGCACCAGCACCTCGGGGTCGTGCACCAGGGCGGCGGCGATCTGGGCGCGCTGCTGGTTGCCCAGCGACAGCGTCTCCAGCAGGTCGTCGCCGCGCTCGCCGAGGCCGACCCGCTCCAGCAGGTCGTCGGTGGCGCGCCGGGCGCCCTCGGCGGTCAGCCCGTGCAACCGGCCCAGATAGACCACCTGCTCGCGGACGCTCATCTTGGGATAGAGACCGCGCTCCTCGGGCATGTAGCCGAACCGCCCCCGGATCTCCCGGCTCAGCGGCGCGTCCCGCCACGTCACCCGACCCGAGTCGGCGGCGAGGACACCGAGGATGATCCGCATGGTGGTGGTCTTGCCGGCGCCGTTGCCGCCGACGAAGCCGGTCATCCGCCCGGCGACGACATCGAAGGACACATTGTTGAGTACCTGACGGTCGCCGAAGCTGCGGTCGACGCCGTCGAGGCGGAGTACCGTGGTCACGCTCTCCACGCTAGGAGCGTGATCATCGATTGCCCTCCGTCCGTCGACGGAAATCCAGGCTCCTCCTCCGGGTGGAGGTCATCCCCCCGGCCGGACCACCCCCTGCTCGTACGCGAAGACCACCGCCTGCACCCGGTCGCGCAGGCCCAACTTGGCCAGCACCCGGCTGACATGCGACTTCACGGTCGCCTCGCCCAGATGCAGGGCGGTGGCGATCTCGGCGTTGCTGGCACCGCCGGCCACCAGGACCAGCACCTCCCGCTCCCGGGGGGTCAGGTCGCGCAACGCCTCCTCCGGGGTGGGACCGCCGACGGTCCCGGCCGGGCCGCCCGGCCGGGCGAACGTGGCGATCACCCGGCGGGTGAGTTCCGGGGCGAGCAGACCGTCTCCCCGGGCCACCACCCGGATGGCGTCGACCAGCGACTCCGGCGTGCCGTTCTTGAGCAGGAACCCGCTCGCCCCGGCGCGCAACGCGGCGAACAGGTAGTCGTCCCGGTCGAACGTGGTGAGCATGAGCACGGCGGGGCCGCCCGGCTCGTCCGTCTCGGTGCTGATCCGGCGGGTGGCCTCCAACCCGTCCACGCCGGGCATCTCCACGTCCATCAGCACCACGTCCGGGCGCAGCGCCCGGGCCATGGCGACCGCCCGTTCCCCGTCGGCGGCCTCGCCGACCACCTCGATGTCGTCCTCGATCTCCAGGATCACCCGGAAGCCGGTCCGCACCAGGTGATGATCGTCGGCGAGCAGCACCCGGACCGGCGGCGTCGCCCCGGTCACGTCGTGCTCCCGGCCGCCAGCGGCAGCGGGAATCGGACCCGCACCCGCCACCCACCACCGGTACGCGCGCCCACTTCCAACTCGCCGTCGTGGGTGGCGACCCGCTCCCGCATCCCGACCAGTCCCAGCCCGTCGTCGTTCGCCGGGCGGGTGGCCCGGCCGTCGTCGGTCACCTCGACCTCCATCTCCTGAGCCAGATAGCGGACCCGGACGTCGAGCAGGGTCGCCCCGCTCGCGTGCTTCAACACGTTCGTCACCGCCTCCTGCACCACCCGGTACGCGGCCTGGGACACCGACTCGGGCAGCGGCGTCGGCTCGCCGTACACGCCCAGCGTGGCGTGCAGCCCGGCCTCCCGCGCCCGGTCCACCACGGCGGCGATCTGGTCGACCCCGGCGGGCTGCCCGGTGCCCTCCGGGCCGTTGTCGCGAGCGCGCAGCACCCCGAGCATCCGGCGCAGCTCGTCCACCGCCGTCCGGGCCGACTCCTCGATCGAGGCGAGTGCGGTCCGCGCCTTGGCCGGGTCCTTGTCGAAGACCCGGCGGCAGGCCGCCGCCTGCACACCCATCACCGACACGTGGTGGGCGACCACGTCGTGCAGCTCCCGGGCGATCCGGACCCGCTCGCCGACCACCGCGTGCTCCCGGGCCTCGGCCTGCGACCGCCGCAGCCGCTCGGCCTGCTCGGCCAACTCGTGCTGCCGCCGGGCGGCGATCCAGGCGGTCTCCCCGAAGAAGTACGCGAACCCGAAGAACAACACGTTGATCAGCAGACCGGTGACGATCGCCGCGAGCACCGGCGGTACCGGCCCGAGCGCGTTCTCGAAGGAGTCCGGGGTGATCTCGTCGAGGCTGATCGCGTACGCGATGGCGAGCCAGCCGAACATGGCGGCGATGATGCCGATCCGCAGCCGCCGGGACAGCCGGTGGTCCGGCCCCCAGGCGCCGAGCGTGAAGATGGCGGCGAACAGCGCCCACTGGGAAAGCTGCCACTCGGGGACGGCCCGGACCTGGGCACCGATGAAGGCGGCCGACACGACCAGCGCGGTGACGACCGGGTACCGGCGTCGCCAGATCAGCGGCAGCGGCACCGCGACGGTCCAGAGGATCTGTTCGAGCCAGGACGGCGGCGGCCCGAGCAGGAACGTACCGGTGCTGCGGGCCAGCGTGAGGCTGAACAGGGCGATGACCGTCGCGGCCAGCCCGGCGTAGAGGTCCAGGCGCTGCTGCTCGGGCGTGGGGCCCGGCCGCCGCCAGTCGTCGCTGCTCTCGGAGGTCACCTGCTGAGAATGCCATCCCGCCACCGGGTAGCCTGCCCCGGTGTTCACGCCTGACCTGCCGATCGAGACCGAGCGACTGCACCTGCGGGCCTTCCAGCCCGCCGACGTGACCGAGCTGCACGCCTACTTCGGCGACCCGGCCGTCCACCGCTACCTCTACAGCGAGGCACCCGCCGACCTCGACGGCACCCGCGAGGTGCTGGCGCGGCGGCAGCAGCGGACCGCGCTGCGGGCACAGGGCGACTCGATCCAGTTGGCGGTGGTGCTGCGGGAGACCGGGCAGCTCGTCGGCGAGGTGTTGCTGATCTGGACCAGCGAGGAACACCGGCAGGGCGAGATCGGCTACCTGCTGAATCCGGGCCACCGGGGACGCGGTTACGCCACCGAGGCGGCCCGGACCATGCTGGCGCTGGCCTTCGACCGGTGCGACCTGCACCGGGTGGTCGGTCGACTGGACGCCCGCAACACCGCCTCCGCGCAGGTCCTGACCCGGCTGGGCATGCGGCGTGAGGCCCACCTGCGGGAGAACGAGTACGTCAAGGGGGAGTGGGCCGACGAGGTGGTCTACGCGATGCTGGCCCGCGAGTGGCGGGACCGGCGTCCGGCCACCGCGCCGGCCGCGCCCTGACGGGCCCGACCGGCGGACAGCGCGGCGGTCAGCCGATGCCGTCGCCGGCCATCGGCGGCAGCGGGCAGTGCAGCAGGCCGCAGATGGTGCGCAGCAGCTCGATCTCCGGCACGGTCATCATCCCGTCGTGGCTGATCACCGCCACCACGGCCGCGACCAGCCGTTCCTTGTCGCCCGGACGTAGCCCGTCCAGCACCGGCCAGGCGGTCTCCAGCGCCAGGACGCCGTTCTCCGGCGGCGCGTACGGCAGCGAGGTGTCGGGCAGCAGCGTGGCGACACCGGCCTGGAACGCCCGCTCGGCGGCGGCCCGGTCGCCGTGCCCGACCTGGGCCAGGATGGCGAGCAGGTAGGCCGCCGCGGATCGGGCGTCGGTGAGCGTACGACGGTCGGTGCGCCAGCGGGAGTCCGGCTTGAGCGACTCCTGGATCTCGGCCAGGAGCAGTCGGGACAGGCAGTACTCGGACACGTTGATCGCGCCGTCGGCGTGGATCAGCGTGAAGACGGCCGCCATCAGCGATTCGAGTTCGGCGTCCGTGCGGGCACGCAGGGCTGGGAACGCCAGCTCGGCCAGGGGCAGCCGGAGCATCGGGTGCAGCCCGGCCAGCTCACCGGCCTCCCGGAGGGCGGCGTCGGCCAGCGCCGGACCGTGTTTCCGGGCGATGGCGTCGTGCTGGTGCTGCCGGACCTCCGGCTCGGCCGCGAGCAGCAGCCCGAGCACCAGTGGCGCGGCCGAGTCCCGGTTGCGGGCCCGGTCCAGCAGGTGCTCCGGGATGCGGTCGAGGATCGCGGCGGCGTGCGTGTACGCCGTCTCGGTGGGCGCGGCCACCCGGCCCAGCATCTCGGCCGGCGCCACGCGTACCCGGGTGCCCTCCACCGGCAGCGACGCCGCGCCCGGGCTGGCGGAGTCACGTCGGCCCGGCGCGCCGCCCTGGCCGCTCGGTGCCAGGCCGAGGGCGATGTCCTCCTGCCGGCCCGACGGCGGCGCGGCGGCCCAGCGCTGGGCGAGCTGCCGCAGCTCGTTCGGGTCGAACGAGGGCTCCAACGCCTGGATCCGCTTGGCCAGCGGTGGGTGGGTGGCGAGCCAGGACGCCCGGCCCGCCGCGCCGAAGAGCATGTGCCCGACCTCGTCGCGCTTGGGCGTGCGCAGTTCGGAGCCGTCGGAGAGGCCACCGATCTTCTTGAGCGCCCCGGCGATGCCGCTGGTCTGCCGGGTGAACTGCACGGCCGAGGCGTCGGCGAGGTACTCCCGCTGCCGGGACACCGACGCCTGGATGAGCCGACCGGCGAGCACCCCGATGTAGCCGGCCACCAGCAACGCCAGCCCGACCAGCATGAATGGCAGGGCGCCGCCGTTGTTGCTGTTGCGGCTCCGCCCGCCGAGGGCGCCGGCACGGGCCAGCCCCCGACCGACCACGGTCAGGAACAGGATGCCGAACAGCAGGCCCATCAGCCGGATGTTGAGCCGCATGTCGCCGTTGACCACGTGGCTGAACTCGTGGGCGATGACCCCTTGGAGCTCGTCGCGGTTGAGTCGTTGCAGCGCGCCCCGGGTGACCGCGACGGCCGCGTCGGACGGGCTCCACCCCGCCGCGAAGGCGTTGATCGCCGTCTCCTCCGGCAGGATGAAGACCTCGGGCACGGGTACGCCGGAGGCCAGCGCCATCTCCTCGACGACGTTGCGCAGCCGCCGCAGCTCCGGGTCGGTGGTGTCCGCCGGCACCGGCACTCCGCCCAGCTCGCGGGCCACCTTCCCGCCACCGCCGCGCAGCGTGAGCGTCCGCAGCGTCGCGGCCAGCCCGATCGCGGCGACGGTGGCCAGGGTGACCATCACGACCAGCCCGGCGAGCTGGGGCGGGTTGCTGGTGCCGACGTTGAAGGCGAACACCACCGCGAGGTTCACCACCACCACGATGCCGACCACGGCCAGGACGAAGAGCAGGACCAGGCGGGTCGAGAGCCGGCGGACCTGGCGCTGTCGTTCGAAGAAGTTCATCGGTGCCTCAGAACGACACCTGCGGGGCGTTCCGCTGCGTCGGGTCGTCCGGCTGGAACAGCGCCGCCGGACCGAACGAGAACATCCCGGCCAGCATGCTCGCGGGGAACACCTCGCGCTTGTTGTTGTAGGCCATCACCGAGTCGTTGTACGCCTGCCGGGCGAAGGCGACCCGGTTCTCCGTGGAGGTCAGCTCCTCGGAGAGCTGCATCATGTTCTGGTTGGCCTTGAGGTCCGGGTACGCCTCGGAGAGCGCGAACAGCCGGCCCAGGGTGGCGCTCAGCGCGTTCTCCGCGCCGCTGAGCTGCTGCATCGCTGCCGGGTCGCCGGGCGCGGCCGACGCTGCGGTCTGCGCGTTGACGGCGTTGTTACGCGCCGAGATGACCGCCTCCAGCGTCTCCCGCTCGTGCTTGAGGTATCCCTTGGCGGTCTCCACCAGGTTGGGGATCAGATCGTGCCGGCGGACGAGCTGCACGTCGATCTGGGCGAAGGCGTTGCGGTACGCGTTGCGGGCCCGGACCAGCCCGTTGTAGATCGACACGCCGAAGCCGAGCACCGCTACGACGATCACCACCAGACACAGCAATCCGATGATCAGTTCCATGGCCGCTCCCTCGGTTGCACGTCGGTTCCAGCGCTCATGATCGTACGGGCGACGGTCCAGAGCTGCCCGTTCTCCCCTGAGGTGTACGCCCGGTGAGGGCGGGAGCGCCATGCGTCCCGCCCTCACCCGACTGTCGGATCAGCGTCCGGCCCGGTACGCCTTGACCGCGCTGTCGACGATGTCCCAGAGGGCGATGGCGGCGATCACCACGATGCTGATCCGGCTGGCCGTGGCGAGGCCGCCGTCGCTCAGCCAGGTGAAGCGGTCCACGAACTCCGGGTTGAGCAGCCGCTCCTCCTGCAGCAGCCAGATCGCCGGCCCCGCGAAGCCCAGGTTGAGCACGACGTTGACGCCGACCAGCGGCCAGGTCCACCGGCGGGCCCGGTACTTGGCGAACTCCAGACCGATGCTGGCGACCAGGACCACGAGGAACACCGGCAGCCAGAACGTCCAGAGCGCCGGGTCGAGGATCGGCAGCCGGTCGCCGTCGTCACCGATCACCCGCTGGAACTGCTGCCAGGGCAGGAAGGCGATGGTGAGGCCGAGGAACACGATCGAGGCCACCGTGTCGGTGAGGGTGACGTCCCGCTCGACGGGCTCCTCGGGCAGTTGGTCGACGGTCCACTCCGGCAGGTGCAGCGGGGTGCCGAGGCGTTCCATCACCGCGAAGGTCAGCGTCACCCAGAAGCCGATGTGCACCGCGACGTTGAACGCCGCGCCGATGCCCTCGCCGACGGCGCCGGCCGGGTTCTCGGCGGTGGTGGCCTCCAGCACGCCCATCAGCACGCCGACGACGGCGGGCACGGTGCTCAACAGCACGACCATCAGGCGTTGCCAGGCCGGGTAGTACTCCGGGCCGATGAGCTGGAGTCTCCGGTCGCTGTAGCGGGCCGCCAACTGCGCCGGGTTGCCCAGCTCGGTGAGCACCTCGCGCTCGGCGGTGGTGGCGTCGAGCCCGGCGGCGGTCCGGCCGTCGACCATGTCGGCGATCGACGCGCGCAGCTCGTCGGCGATCTCCGCACGCCGCCCGGTCGGCACGGAACGCAGCGTCGCGGCGAGATACCGGTCGGTCAGGGAGGTCGTCATCTCGGGGCTCCTTCGATCAGGTCGGTGAGGGAGGTCTGCACGGCGGAGAGGTCGTCGAGCAGTCGGCGCAGCACCTGCTCGCCGGACTCGCTGGTGCGATAGAACTTCCGTGGCCGGCTCTCCTCGGTGTTCCACTCGCTGCTCAGGAGCCCCTGCTCCTCAAGCCGTCGCAGCAGGGGATAGAGCGTGTTGGCGTCCACCGGGAAACCGTGCCCGGTGAGCCGTTGCAGGAGCGCGTAGCCGTAGTCGGGTCGGCGCAGCGCGACCAGGCTGGCCACCACCACCGTTCCCCGGCGTAGCTCCTGGAGGTGTGTCCGCAGGACGTCGTCGCTGACCATGCGTCACACGATAGTGTGCGTCACACACCATTGTCCAGCGCGCAATAGTGTCTGCCGCACGACATGGTGTCAGAGCGAGGCGTTTCACGTCACAGAATAAAACTTTGCAGAGGCTGCACTTTTGGTCCTAGAGTTCTGCCGTGACCTCGGAACACTCCACGCCGCTGGGTCGGCGCGACCGCAAGAAGCGGCAGACCCGCGCCGCCCTCGCCACCGCCGCGCTGCGCCTGGTCGCCGAACGCGGACTCGACCAGGTCACCGTCGAGGAGATCAGCGAGGCGGCCGACGTCTCCTCGCGCACCTTCTTCAACTACTTCCCGACCAAGGACGACGCCCTGATCGGCGACACCGAGGCCGACCGGGAGGTGGTGCTGGGCGCGCTCGCCGCCGTCCCCGCGCACCTGCCGACGCTGGAGGCGCTCCGGCGCGCCTTCGCCGAGGTCGTCGACGAGGTGCAGGGCAACGCCGAACTGTCGCTGCTGCGGATGCGGGTGGTCAGCCAGCACCCGGTGCTGCTGGCCCGCCTGATCTCCGGCAACGCGGTCACCGAACGGGCGCTGGTCGAGGCGGTCGCCGCCCGGACCGGGTGCCCGGCCACCGACGCGTACCCGGCGCTCGTCGTCGCGGTCGCCGGGGCCGCACTGCGTACCGCGATGATCCGCTGGGCGACCTGCGACGGCGCCGGCTCCCTCGCCGTGCTGCTCGACGAGGCGTTCGCCGCCGTCGCGGCGGGACTGCCCGACCCGCGTACCGGCTGACCGCCGCCGCACACCGACCTGCCACCACCCCTGGGTGCGACCGCGCCCCGGGCAGAACCACGCGTGAGGAAGCGTCCATGACCGCAACAACCGAGCCGATCGGCGCCCCCGAGGCGGGCAGCGGCACGATGTCCCGCCGGGAGGTCCTCCAGGCCCTCTCCGGGCTGATGGTCGGCATGTTCGTGGCGATTCTCGCCTCGACGGTGGTGGCGAACGCGCTGCCCCGCATCATCGCCGACCTGCAGGGCAGCCAGACCGTCTACACCTGGATCGTGACCAGCGAGCTGCTGGCGATGACCGCCACCGTGCCGCTCTGGGGCAAGATGGCCGACCTCTACAGCAAGAAGCTGCTCATCCAGCTCTCCCTCGGCCTGTTCGTGGTCGGCTCGCTGATCGCCGGCCTCTCCCGCACCGTCGAGGTGCTGCTGTTCAGCCGGGTGGTGCAGGGCATCGGTGCAGGCGGCATGACCGCGCTGGCGATGATCGTGATGGCGGCCATGATCCCGCCGCGCGAACTGGGTCGCTACGCCGGCATCTTCGGCGCCGTCTTCGGCGTCGGCACCATCGCCGGCCCGCTGATCGGCGGCGTCCTGGTCGACACCTCCTGGCTGGGCTGGCGCTGGTGCTTCCTGATCGGCGTGCCGTTCAGCATCGTCTCCATCGTGCTGCTCCAGCGCACCCTGCACCTGCCGGTCACCCGACGGCGGGTACGCATCGACTGGGCCGGCGCGGCCCTGATCACCGCCGGGGTGTCCACGCTGCTGATCTGGTCCTCGCTGGCCGGGCACAAGTTCGCCTGGGCCTCCGGCTGGACCGCGCTTATGGTCGTCGGCGGCCTGGCGCTGCTCGGCGCGGCGATCTGGGTCGAGGCCCGGGTCCCCGAGCCGATCATCCCCCTGAAGATCTTCCGCAGCCGGACCGTCGCGCTGACCACCATCGCGAGCATGCTGGTCGGCGTCGCCCTCTTCGGCGGCACCGTCTTCCTGTCCCAGTACTTCCAGACCTCGCTGGGCAAGTCACCGACCATCGCCGGCCTGATGAGCCTGCCGATGATCCTCGGCCTGCTGGTCTCCTCCACGGTCGCCGGGCAGCTCATCACCAAGTACGGCCGGTGGAAGGCGTACCTGGTGGCCGGCGCCGCCGTGATGGTCGTCGGCATGCTCCTGCTCTCCACCATCGGCACCGAGACCCCGCTGCCGCTGCTCTTCACCTACATGGCGATCCTCGGCACCGGCGTCGGCATGCTCATGCAGAACCTGGTGCTGGCGGCGCAGAACGACGTACCCGCCCACGAGCTGGGTGCGGCCACCTCCGTGCTGACCTTCTTCCGCAGCATGGGCGGTGCGATCGGGGTGAGCGCCCTCGGCGCGGTCCTGGCCAACCGGGTCACCGGCCTGATGACCGCACAGCTCGGCCCGGCTGCAGGCGCCGCAGACGGCGGCACCACCGAGGTACCCGACCTGTCCGCGCTGCCCGAGCCGGTGCTGGTGATCGTGCGCGACGCGTACGCCACCGCCACCTCCGAGCTGTTCCTCATCGGCGCGCCGATCGCGTTCCTCGCCCTGGTCGCGGTGCTCTTCATCCGCGAGAAGGCACTGCACACCGTCAGCGGCGACGAGCGGGCCCGCCAGGAGGCCGGCCTGCCGATGCACTGATCTCCACCGACCGCCGATCGCCCCGGGCACTGTCGCCCGGGGCGATCGGTCATCCTGCGGTCGGGCCGTTGGTGCAGTCGGGCCGTTTTGGTGTGGTTGGGCCGTTGGTGTGGTCGGGCCGCTTGTGTGGTCGGACCGTTGGTGCAGTCGGGCCGTTGGTGTGGTCGGGCCGTTGGTGTGGTCGGGCCGCTGGTGTGGTCGGGCCGCTGGTGTAGTCGGGCCGCTGGTGTGGTCGGGCCGCTGGTGTAGTCGGGCCGTTCGTGTGGTCGGGCGGCTCGTTGTGGTCGGTCAGCAGGCGGTGCCCTGCCGGAAGGTGCGCTCCACGTAGGCCGCCGGGCCCACCTGGAAGCCACCCACTCCGGGCCGGATCGGGTGCCCGGTGAACAACTCCACCCGCGAGCCGACCCGCACCAGGTACGCGCTGGCGGTGTCGGCATCGTTGCGGATCAACTCGCCGCGCGGGCCGTAGATCGCCTCCAACCGGTCGAAGCTCATCCCCACGCCCGCCCCGGCCGGGGAGTACGGCGGCGCGGTGGCGGTGAACACCTGGACCAGCCGCCCGTGCTGGAACGTCAGCAGGACGACACCCGACCACTCGCCGGTCACCCCGGCGTCCACCACGCCCCCGCAGCCCGGGACGCTCCAGTCGATGAGCCCGGCGGCGGTCAGCCGGTCCAGGGACGCCCCGATCCGGAACGGACCGGCCCCCTGGACACTCAACAGATCGGTACCCGCCGCCCGGCCAGCGGCGACACCGGTAGAAGCCGCAGGCGGGGCGGCGGATCGGGATACGGACCCGGCCTGGGCCGGAGTGGCCCCGACGAGGGCCAGGACGGTCGCGACAGCGACATACACGAGACGGTGCACGGAGATCGCCTCCTCGGCATCGAGTTCCTACCCCGTTCGTCTCCACCCCCGCCCACCCGGTTCGCCACCCCACCCACCTTTCTTCCCCAGCCCTACACCGCGCCCGCCCCGGCCCCGCCTGGCCGGGCCCCGCTTGGTCCGGGCTCCGCCTGGCGCCCCGCACCCCGCCTGGCCCGCACCCCGCCTGGCCCGGGTTGATCAAGAAGTTTTGGTCACTTTAGAAGAGTGTTGAGGGCACAAACTCCTTGGTCATCCGCTGCGCGCGCCCAGTCCTCGGCAAGACGCGTTCTGATGTGGACGGTGGGGCGAGGGGTTGGCCGCACCAGTCGGGAACTCGATCGTCAGGCTCCGTCGATCATGGAGTTGAGGTTCTGGTTTTGTGCTGATATGGGCGTTATGGAACTGCCCTAACTCCATGATCGGCGGGGCGGTGCGCGGCGGGGCTGGTCGGGGCGGGGCGGGTCGGGCGTGGTGGGGCGGGAGTGGGCGTGGGCGTGGGCGGCGGGTGGGGCGTGGGGGGCGGGCGGGACGGGGTGGTTGCCGGGGTGGTGGGGGAGGGGCAGGGTGGGGCGGTGGGGATGCCTGCGGGGTTCGGGGTGTACCGGGTGGAGCGGCTACTAGGAGTCGGGTCGTTCGCGACCGTGTGGCTGGCCCACGACCCGGGACCGGACGCCCACGTGGCGATCAAGGTGCTGGCCGAGAACTGGCATCACGACGTACGCGTCCGGGAACGCTTCCTGGACGAGGCCCGGCTGCTGCGGCGGATGGAGGACGACCGGCTGGTGCGGGTACGCGCCGTCGGCGAGCTGCCGGACGGGCGGCCGTACACGGTGATGGACTGGGCCGACGGGGGCAGCCTGCGGGACCGGCTCGCCGACGGGCCGCTGCCGGTGCCGACCGCCCTGACGGTGCTCGGCGAGATCGCCGCCGGAGTGGCCGTGCTGCACCGGCATCGGGTGGTGCACCGTGACCTCACGCCCGGCAACATCCTGTTCCGCCGCACACCGGCCGGAGAACGGGTCCTCATCGCCGACCTCGGTCTGGCCAAGGCGCTCGCCGTCGCCTCTGGGCTCACCGTGCGCGCCGGCACCCCCGGCTACATGGCGCCGGAGCAGGACGACCCGCTCGCGGTCGTGGACGAGCGCGCCGACGTGTACGCGCTGGGCCGCCTCGGCCTGCGCCTACTCGGCAACCCACCGCCCGAGCACCGTCGCCCCAAGGACGTGCCCCCACCGTCCGAACACTCTCGCCCCGAGGACGAGACCTCACCGTCCGAACACTCTCGACCCGAGGACACGGCCCCACCGTCCGAACACCGTCGACCCGAGGACACGGCCCCACCGCACTGCCACCCTCGACCCGAGGGCGTGCCCTCTGTGCCCGACCAGGGTCGACCCGAGGCCGGGATGGCATTGCCCGACCACCCTCGACCGGAGGGCGTGACCATGTCGTCGGGCGTGCCGGGCGGACGTGCTGGCCGTCCGGACGTCGACGGGACGCGGCTGCGGCCGGGCGTCCCACCCGGCGTGGCGCAGGTGCTGCGCCGGGCCGGGGCGACGCGCCCGGACGACCGCTATCCCGACGCCGCCGCCTTCCGGGCCGCACTGCTGGCCGCCGTCGACACTGCCACTGCGCCCCCGGGCGTCACCGGGACCACCATCGGCGGGGCGACGGCCGACGCCCGCGACAGGGCCGTCGCCGGAACCACCCGAGCCGCCGGAGCCGCCGGAACCGCCGGGACCGCCGGAGCCGCCGGAACCGCCGGGACCGCCGGAGCCGCCGGAACCACCCGAGCCGCCGGAACCGCCGGGACCGCCGGAGCCGCCGGAACCGCCGGGACCGCCGGAGCCGCCGGAACCACCCGAGCCGCCGGAGCCGCCGGGACCGCCGGAGCCGCCGGAACCGCCGGGACCGCCGGAGCCGCCGGAACCGCCGGGACCGCCGGAGCCGCCGGAACCACCCGAGCCGCCGGAGCCGCCGGAACCACCCGAGCCGCCGGAGCCGCCGGAGCCGCCGGAACCACCGGAACCGCCGGGACCGCCGGAACGGCCGGGACCACCCGAGCCGCCGGAACGGCCGGAACCACCCGAGCCGCCGGAACCACCGGAGCCACCGGAGCCACCCGAATCGCTGGGACCGCCAGGCAGCATCGTGGGCACGACGGCGGGCGAGTGCGGTCGGGGCGTTGGCGGTGGGGTGGGGTCGGGCTGGTCCTGGTGTTGACCGCGACGGCGGGTGTGGTGGCGTCCGACGCGACGGCGGTGACGCGTACCGCGACGAGCGGAGCGCTGCGCGTGGACCTGCCGGCCGGTTGGCGGGCGGCGGGCACCGGCTGGGCCGGCCGGTACGGCGGGGACGGGCGGCTCGAACCGGCCCTGGTGATCTCGCCCGAGCCGGACCGCTGGGCCGTCGACCCGAGGGTGCCGGGGGCGTTCCTGGGATTGTCCGCGTCGGCCGGGCGGCGTACCGACCCGGCCGGGTTCGTCGCCGAGCAGCCGCACGCCGACTGCGCCCCGGCACCGGTGCGGCGGGTACGTCGCGGCGGGCTGGACTGGGTGGTCGCCCGGTTCGACTGTGCCCGGGACCGGCCGGTGCTGGTGGAGGCGGCGGCCCGCGCCCCGGCCGGTCTGCTCTACGCGCAGGTGGTGCCACCACCCGACACTGCCGACGCGTTCGTCGACAGCCTGCTGGACGGGGTACGGGTCGATTAACGCACCACCACGGTGACCACGTGGACCATGCCCTCGTGCGGGATGGTGACGTCCACGGTGCCGCTACGCAGGAAGCGGACGTCGACCACCCCGGCCTCGTAGTGACTGTCGGCCAGCTCCGGCCGGTCCACGGTCACCTGCCCGGGCCCGATGCCCTGGATCCGCAGCACGCCGCCGGTGGCGAAGCAGAGCGACGACGGCATCGGGCCGATGTCGGCGAGCACCAGGTCGTACCGGACCGCGCCGAGGCAGGCGTCGGTCGGGGTGGGGGACGGTGGGTGGGGCGTACCCCTGCGGGTGGTCGGGACCGGCGAGGGCGGCGACGGGCTCCGCGTGGCTCGGCTGGTCGACGGCCGGGCGTCGATGGTGGGCGGCCCGGCCAGCGGTGGCGCGCCCGTGATGGGTGGAGTCGGCGACGACGACGCGGCCGACGACGGCGGGGTCGGGTCAGGAGGGCGGACGGGCAGCGGCGACACCGGCTTGTCGGCGCAACCGGCGGCGATCACGAGCACGGCGGCCAGCGGGATGGCCCACCGGAAGCGGATCAGCCGGAGCCAGACCTGCCGGAACCGGATCAGCCTGAGCCGGACCTGCCGGAGCCCGGCCCGCTGGTCGCCGGTCCCACCGGCCGCCGACGGCCGGTCAGCCGCCCGCATCGGTGAGCCTCTGCCGGACCTGTCGGCGGGCCTCGTGGATGCGGGACTTCACCGTGCCCTCGGGGAGGCCGAGCAGGTCGGCGATCTCGCGGTAAGCCAGGTCGAGCACATCGCGCAGGGTGAGCGCCTCGGCCAACTCGGGGCGAAGGGCGTCCAACGCCTCCAGCAGGTCCAACCGGGTGCCGGCGACCACGCTGGTGCGGCGCGGGTCGGGCGGGTCGGGCAGCGGCACCCCGCCGGCCTCGACGAGCCACCGCCGCCGCAGCATGCGGTAGGTCGAGCGGGCCCGGTTGGCGGTGATCCGGTAGAGCCAGGTGTGGAACGACGCCCGCCCCTCGAAGCGGCCGATGCCCCGGGCCACCGCGAGCAGGGCGTCCTGGCAGGCTTCCTCGGCGTCCTCCCGGTTGGGCAGCAGTCGGCCGCACAGCCGCAGCACCTCGGGGCGGATCGCCGTCAGCAGCGCGTCGAGCGCCGCCGCGTCGCCGCGCGCCGCCGCGCCGGCCAGGTCGTCGATCCCGTCCGCCAGGGTCATCGCGCCGTCCCGTGCTGGTCTCGCTCCAGGGTACGCCGCCCGGCCGCCGCCGCGCCGCCCCGCGACCGTGCCGGGGCGCTGCCGCGCCGCCCGTGACCGCCGCGCGATCGTGCCGGGCCGCTGCCGCGCCGCCCGTGACCGCCGCGCAATCGTGCCGGGCCGCCGCCGTGCCAACGTGACCGCCGCGTGATCGTGCCGGGCTGCCGCCGTGCCAACGTGACCGCCGCGCGATCGTGCCGGGCTGCCGCCGCGCCAACGTGACTACCCCGCGACCGTGCCGGGGCGCCGCCGTGCCCGCGCTGCGGCCTGCCGTCTCGACCTGGTCGTGCCGTTCCGTGACCGGTTGCCTGCGCCTCGTCACGCCGGAGCGGTCGGCCGACGACCGGCCCGGCATGATCCACGACACCCCGACGGACCGGGGGCGCGCGGCGCGCTGGAACGGCCTCCGGCGGCGGGGTTAGGGTTAGCCCCGACCGTCTCGATCATCCGACCCGGGGGGCTCCGTGGGCGATTCGTTCGCGCATCTGCACGTGCACACGGAGTATTCGATGCTCGACGGTGCGGCCCGCCTCAAGGACCTGTTCGCCGAGGTCAAGCGGCAGGGGATGCCCGCCGTGGCGATGACCGACCACGGCAACATGCACGGCGCGAACGACTTCTACAAGCAGGCCATGGCCGCCGGGGTCACCCCGATCCTGGGCATCGAGGCGTACGTCGCGCCGGAGTCGCGCTATCACAAGAAGCGGGTGCGCTGGGGTCGGCCGGAGCAGAAGAGCGACGACGTCTCCGGCAGCGGCGGTTACACGCACAAGACGATCTGGGCACGCAACAAGACCGGCCTGCACAACCTCTTCACCTTGACCAGCAAGGCGTACACCGAGGGCTACTTCGTCAAGTGGCCCCGGATGGACGCCGAGCTACTGGCCGAGTGCGCCGACGGGCTGATGGCCACCACCGGTTGCCCCTCCGGTGAGGTGCAGACCCGGCTGCGGCTGGGCCACGACGCGCAGGCCCTCGAAGCCGCCGCGAAGTACCAGGACATCTTCGGCAAGGAGAACTACTTCCTGGAGCTGATGGATCACGGCCTGGACATCGAGAAGAGGGTCCGGGACGGGCTGGTCGAGATCGGCCGCAAGCTGGGCATCCCGCCGGTGGTCACGAACGACTCGCACTACACCCACGAGGCGCAGTCCGAGGCGCACGACGTGCTGCTCTGCGTGCAGACCGGCAGCAACGTCGCCGACCCGAACCGGTTCAAGTTCGGTGGCAGCGGCTACTACATCAAGTCCGCCGACGAGATGCGCGGCGTGGACGGCTCCGACGTCTGGCTGGAGGGCTGCCGCAACACGCTGCTGGTGGCCGAGCGGGTCGACCCGACCGGGATGTTCGAGTTCCACAACCTGATGCCGCGCTTCCCGGTGCCCGAGGGCGAGACCGAGGAGTCCTGGTTCCGCAAGGAGACCTTCGCCGGCCTGGGCCGCCGCTACCCGCAGGGCATCCCCGAGGGCCACGTGGTGCAGGCCGAGTACGAGCTGGGCGTCATCATCCAGATGGGCTTCCCGTCGTACTTCCTCGTGGTCGCCGACTTCATCCAGTGGGCCAAGAACCAGGGCATCGCGGTCGGCCCCGGCCGTGGTTCGGCGGCCGGTTCGCTGGTCGCGTACGCGTTGGGCATCACCGACCTGGACCCGATCCCGCACGGGCTGATCTTCGAACGGTTCCTCAACCCCGAGCGCGTCTCCATGCCCGATGTCGACATCGACTTCGACGAGCGTCGGCGCGGTGAGGTGATCAAGTACGTCACCGACAAGTGGGGTGAGGACAAGGTCGCCCAGATCGCCACCTTCGGCACCATCAAGGCGAAGGCTGCGATCAAGGACTCGGCGCGGGTGCTCGGCTACCCGTACGCGGTCGGCGACCGGATCACCAAGGCCATGCCGCCGGCCGTGATGGGCAAGGACATCCCGCTCGAGGGCATCTTCGACCCGAAGCACCCCCGGTACGCCGAGGCCGGCGAGATCCGCGGCATGTACGAGTCCGAGGCCGACGTCAAGAAGGTCATCGACACCGCCCGGGGCATCGAGGGGCTGATCCGGCAGACCGGTGTGCACGCCGCCGGCGTGATCATGTCCGCCGAGCCGATCATCGAGCACATTCCGCTGATGCGCCGGGACTCCGACGGGGTCATCATCACCCAGTTCGACTACCCGACGTGCGAGTCGCTCGGGCTGTTGAAGATGGACTTCCTCGGCCTGCGCAACCTGACCATCATCGACGACGCGGTCAAGAACATCGAGCTCAACCACGGCAAGGAACTGGACCTGCTGGGCCTGCCGTTGGACGACAAGGGCGCGTACGAGCTGCTGGCCCGGGGCGACACCCTGGGCGTGTTCCAGCTCGACGGCGGGCCGATGCGGTCGCTGCTGCGGATGATGAAGCCGGACAACTTCGAGGACATCTCCGCCGTCCTGGCGCTCTACCGTCCCGGCCCGATGGGCGTCGACTCGCACACCAACTACGCGCTGCGCAAGAACGGCCTCCAGGAGATCACCCCGATCCACCCGGAGCTGGAGGAGCCGCTGCGGGAGATCCTCGCCCCCACCTACGGCCTGATCGTCTATCAGGAGCAGGTGCAGCGCGCCGCGCAGATCCTCGCCGGCTACACGCTCGGACAGGCCGACCTGCTGCGCCGGGCGATGGGCAAGAAGAAGAAGGAGATCCTCGACAAGGAGTTCGGCCCGTTCCGGGACGGCTGCCGTGAACACGGCTACTCCGACGAGGCCGTCCAGAAGGTCTGGGACGTGCTGGTCCCGTTCGCCGGGTACGCCTTCAACAAGGCGCACTCGGCCGCGTACGGGCTGGTGTCGTACTGGACGGCGTACCTGAAGGCGCACTACCCGGCCGAGTACATGGCGGCGTTGCTGACCTCCGTCGGCGACGACAAGGACAAGATGGCCATGTACCTGTCGGAGTGCCGCCGGATGGGCATCCAGGTGCTGCCGCCGGACGTGAACACCTCCGCCGGGCCGTTCACCCCGGTCGGCAAGGAGATCCGCTTCGGCCTCGGCGCGATCCGCAACGTCGGCGCCAACGTGGTGGCGGCGATCATGCGGTGCCGCGACGAGAAGGGCGAGTACGCCGACTTCTACGACTTCCTGTCCAAGGTGGACGCGGTGGTCTGCAACAAGAAGACCATCGAATCGCTGATCAAGGCCGGGGCGTTCGACTCGCTCAAGCATTCGCGCAAGGCGCTGCTCACCGTGCACGCCGACGCCATCGACGCGTACGCCGACGTCAAGCGCAAGGAGGCCGTCGGCCAGTACGACCTCTTCGGTTCGGGCTTCGGCGACACCGAGACGGCGACCACCACCACGGTCATGCCCGTCATCAGCGACGGCGAGTGGGACAAGCGCGACAAGCTCGCATTCGAACGCGAGATGCTCGGCCTGTACGTCTCCGACCACCCGCTGTTCGGTCTGGAGCACGTGCTGAACGCGGCGGCCGACTGCACCATCGCCACCCTGTCCGAGGAGGGCACCGTGCCCGACGGCGCGGTGGTCACCCTCGCCGGCATCCTCTCCGGCGTGCAGCGTCGGGTCACCAAGCAGGGGCGGGCGTGGGCCTCGGCGACCCTGGAGGACCTCGCCGGTGGGGTGGAGGCGCTGTTCTTCCCGAATACCTACGAGGTGATCGGGCAGTACATCGCCGAGGACGCCATCGTGGTGGTCAAGGGCCGGATCGACCGGCGCGACGACACCCCCCGCATCATGGCGATGGACATGCAGTTGCCGGACGTCAGCAGCAACCCGGCGAGCAAACCGGTCACCCTGACGATCCCGGTCAACCGGCTCACGCCACCGCTCGCCGACCGGCTCAAGGAGACCCTGCTGCTGCATCCCGGCGACACCGAGGTGCACGTGAAGCTGCACCGCAGCGGGCGCGTGGAGACCTGGCGACTGGGCCTGTTCCGCGTCGCCCCGACCACCGCCCTGATGGGTGACCTCAAGAGCGTCCTCGGTCCCGCCAACGTGAGCTGACCCGGGTCAGCCTGCACGACGCGGGTGCCAGAGCGGCCCTCGGAACGCGGGCCCGGAGCGTTCGGATGCAGGTCAGGAGCGTTCGGGGCGCGGGCCCGGAGTGTTCGGAGCAGGTCGGAGCGTCCGGGCTGCGGGTCGGGAGCCAGGGTGCGCGGATTGGCGCTGGGGAGCGGGCGTGAGCAGGGTTAGCGTCGGGGCGTGGAACTGGAACAGGCGCAGAAACTGTGGCAACCACAGCCCGGTTGGCTGAACACCGCCAGCTACGGGCTGCCGCCGGACCCGGCCTGGGAGGCGTTGCAGGACGCGCTCGCGGCGTGGCGGGCCGGACGCGGCTCCTGGGAGGGCTGGAGCGAGACGACCGACCGGTCCCGGGCCGCGTTCGCCAAGCTGGTCGGCGTACCGGTGGCCGACGTGTCGGTCGGTGCGGTCGTCTCCCAGATGTTGGCCCCGGTCGCCGCCGCACTCCCCGCCGGGGCGCGGGTGGTCGTCCCCGAGTTCGAGTTCACCTCCAACCTCTTCCCGTGGCTGGTGCAGGAGGAGCGGGGCGTGCGGGTACGCACCGTGCCGCTGGACGGGCTGGTCGACGCGATCGACTCCGACACCGACCTGGTGGCGTTCAGCCTGGTGCAGTCCGCCGACGGGACGGTGGCCGCGTACGACGAGATCGTCGCGGCGGCCCGGGCCCACGGCGCGCTCGTCGCGGTGGACGCCACCCAGGCGTGCGGCTGGCTGCCGTTCGACGCGAGCCGGGCCGACGTGGTCGTGGTCGGCGGATACAAGTGGCTGATGGGTCCCCGGGGCACCGGGTTCGCGTACCTCGATCCGGCCCTACGGGAGCGGCTGCGGCCCGACGCCGCCGGTTGGTACGCGGGCAGTGACCCGCACGCGTCGTACTACGGACCGCCGCTGCGGCTCGCCGACGACGCCCGCCGGTTCGACATCTCTCCGTCCTGGTTCAACTGGGTCGGGGCGGCTCCGGCGCTGGAACTGCTGCTGGAGATCGGGGTGCCGACCGTGCACGCGCACAACGTGGCGCTGGCCAACCGGTTCCTCACCGGCCTGGGGCGACCGCCCGGCGACAGCGCGATCGTCACCGTCGAGGTGCCCGACGCGCAGCACAGGCTGGAACGGGCCGGGGTGCGGGCAGCCGTCCGGGCCGGCCGGGTCCGCGCCTCCTTCCACCTCTACACCACCCCCGAGGACGTAGACCTCGCCCTCCACGCCTTGATGTAAGGAAGGGTCCCCTGCTATCGCCTGGTGCATAGCAGGGGTCCCTTTCTAACGTGCGGTGCTTCCGGGCGTCGCGTCGCTTCCGGGCGTCGCGTCGCTTGCGGGCATCGCGTCGCTTCCGGGCGTCGCGGTGCTTGCGGGCGTCGCGGTGCTTGCGGGCGTCGCGGTGCTTGCGGGCGGGGGTTGGTGGTGCGTTGACGGCCGGCGCCCCGGGTGGGGTGCCGGCCGTCGTGGTGGTGTGGGGTGTTGTTGTTGCTGGTGGTGGTGTTGGTGGGTCAGTTGTTCCAGTGCTCGGCGACGAGGTCGGCGGCCTGCTGCTCCCACTGGGCGTAGTGGTCCGGGAACGCCGATACCTGCACCGTCTGGGCGGCCACGGTCAGCGGCATGTCCTGCCACCCGTCGACCTGCTTGAGGCCCTTGAGGAAGGCGAGGGTGGAGTACTCGGGGTTGGTGATCTGCTCGACGGTGCCCCAACCCGAGGACGGGCGTTGCTGGAACAGGCCTTGGGAGTCGTGGTCGTTGCGGGCGCCGAGGTGGCCGAGGTTCTCCAGCTTGGACTCCTGGAACGCGGTGCCGATGGCGATGACGGCGGCACGTTCGTCCATGTCTGCCTTCTTGGTGGCGGCGATGATGGCCTTGGCGTTGTCGATCTGTTCGTCGTTGAGGTGGATGCGGGATTGGGTGCCCTGGACGCCGTGGGGGATGAGTGTGTTGGTGTCGGGGTTGTCGGCCTGGATGGCGGCGGTGATGGGGTTGGTCGGTGTGGTGTCGGTGTGGTGGAGGGGTCCGGCGGCGAGGCCGCCTGCGACGGTGAGTCCGGCGATGGTCAGGACGCTGTTGCGCAGCATGGTGTTCATGGGGGTAGCTCCATTCGGGGGTGGGGCGCCGCGGGGGATGCGGTGCCGACGCCGTCTGGCGCTGGGGTGGTTCTCGGGGGAGGGATCCGGCCCGGGTTGGTGGGGTGTGGTGGCCGCTCGCGGTGCCGGGTCCGGGTGTAACGACCGGCCGGGGTGGGTCATTCCCGGTGGGGGAGGCGACGCTTTCAGGGGCGGGCGGGCGCGCTGGAGGCGGCCGGTCTTCGTTACAACGACACCCGGCCGCCGAGAATTCCGGCACCGCCATGTTCAGGGCGGACAAATAGCCCATATCTGGCATCTGGTGGAACGGATCCAGGCGGGCTCGCCGGAGGTGGGTGGATTTGTTGCTGCCATAGCGACAACAAATCCACCCACCTCCTCACTTCTCCCCGGGGCCGCGCGTCGAGATGTTAAGAGGGGACCCCTCCTTGCATGCCGGCCCGGGCGGCGCGGGGGGTGGGTGCAAGGAGGGGTCCCCTACTAACGCCTGGTGTATAGGAAGGGTCCCTTCCTTGCATGCGGGCCGCGAGCTGCTGGAGTGGCGCGGTGACGGGGGTCACAATGAATACGGACCGGTTCCGTATCGGAATGGGTGGGCCTAGGCTCGGGGTGATTACGGTACTCGGCCGTATCGAAATGTGAAGGGTGTCGGGGGATGCAGCCGAACGAGAACACCGGACACCCGAGGCGGTGGGCGATCCTCGCAGTGCTGGTCATCAGCCTGCTCGTCGTCGTCCTGGACAACACGATCCTCAACGTCGCCCTGCGTACGCTGGCTGACCCGGTGCACGGGCTCGGGGCCACCCAGGGCGAACTGGAGTGGTCGATCAACTCGTACACGCTGGTCTTCGCCGGGTTGCTGTTCACCTTCGGCGTGTGGGGTGACCGGGCCGGTCGACGACGGATGCTGCTGATCGGGCTGGTCCTCTTCGGACTGGCCTCGCTGCTCTCCGCGTACGCGCAGAACCCGGGCCAGTTGATCGCGGCCCGCGCGCTGATGGGGGTCGGTGGCGCGGCCATCATGCCGGCGACGCTGTCGATCATCTCCAACGTCTTCGACCCGAGGGAGCGGGGACGGGCCATCGGCATCTGGGCCGGTGCGGTGGGGCTGGCGGTGGCGATCGGCCCGGTGCTCGGCGGGCTGCTGCTGGAGCACTTCTGGTGGGGCTCGGTCTTCCTGATCAACGTGCCGGTCACGGCGTTCGGCGTGGTCCTGGTGGCGCTGCTGGTGCCCGAGTCGCGGGATCCGGCGCCGGGCCGCGTCGACGTGGTCGGTGTCCTGCTCTCGGTGGTCGGTCTGGTGACCCTGACGTACGGCATCATCGACGGCGGGGAGCACGGCTTCGGTCGCCCACTGGTCTGGGCCACGATCCTCGGCGGCCTGGCGGTGCTGGCCTGGTTCGTCGCGTACGAGCGGCGCAGCAGCCACCCGTCCCTGGACGTACGCCTGTTCCGGGTGCCGCGGTTCGCCGCGCCGGTGGCGATGATCGGGCTGGTCTTCTTCGCCGCCATGGGCGTGATGTTCTTCAGCTCGTTCTATCTGCAACTGGTACGCGGCTACAGCCCGTTGCAGACCGGCCTGCTCTTCCTGCCGTTCGCGGTGGCCCAACTGGTCTTCGCGCCCCGCAGCGCCACCATGGTCCGCCGGTACGGCGCGCGGGCCGTGTCGGCGGTGGGACTGCTGTTGACGACGGTGTCGCTGGGCGCGTTCGCCTTCGTCGACGCCACCACGCCGATCTGGGTGGTGCTGGTCGTCTTCTTTCTCCAGGGCACCGGGATGGCGAACATCATGCCGCCGGCCACCGAGTCGATCATGTCGGCGCTGCCCCGGGAGAAGGCGGGCGTCGGCTCCGCCGTCAGCAACACCATCCGCCAGGTGGCCGCCGCGCTCGGGGTCGCGGTGATCGGCTCGGTGCTGGCCGCCGGGTACCGCACCGGCATCGCCCCGGCGGTGGCCGACCTGCCGGCGGAGGCGCGGGCGGCGGCCGGCGAGTCGATCTCCGGCGCGTACGGCGTGGCGGGTCAACTCGGACCGGCGGCGCCGCAGGTGATCGCGGCGGCCGACGACGCCTTCGTCTCGGCCATGCACCTGTCGGCGGTGCTGGCTGCGCTGGTCGCGGCGGCCGGTGTCGCGGTGGCGCTGCGGTGGATGCCGGGCCGGGCCGACGCCGCGACGCCGGCACCGGTCGGCGAGCCCGAGTTGGCCGGTACGCCCTGATGTCAGGAACAATGCCGGCATGACGAGCAGCACGGACGCCCCGCGACCGCCCGGGCGGCCGCGGAGCGTCCGCGCGGACGAGGCCATCGTCGAGGCGACCCTGGATCTGCTGGCGGAGGGCAGCACGATCGAGACGATCTCGGTGGAGGCGATCGCCGCCCGTGCCGGCGTCGGCAAGGCCACCATCTACCGCCGGTGGCCGGGCAAGAACGCGTTGCTGAGCGACGCGCTGCGCACGCTCAAGGGCGACCCGCCGCAGCCGACCGGTCGGTCCGTCCGGGACGACCTGATCACCCTGGTCAGCGCCATCGGGGACCACATCGACCCGCGGGCCGCGAAGATCATGCCGTGTCTGGTGCCGGTGGTGAAACGAGACCCCGAGCAGTACGCGCTCTACCAGAACATCATCGAGCCGCGCCGGGCGGTGATGCGGGAGGTGCTGCGGCGGGGCGTACGCGACGGTGAACTCCGCGCCGACCTCGACGTCGAGGTGACCATGGCGATGCTCACCGGCCCGATGCTCATCCAGCGGGTGATGAACTGGAACCCGGACCTCGACACGACGACTCTCCCGGTGAAGGTCGTCGACCAGGTGCTGGAGGGCATCACCGCCCGTTGAGTCGGACGGCACACGACCGCCGACCACGGCACGGTGTCGGGACGGACGCGCCCGGCGCGGGCGGGACGCGCAAGAGCACGGCACGGCGGTACGAGAGACGGGTTCACGACCCGCCGAAACACCCGTGACCTGCGCGGATCGGTGTGAGCTGATGTCGGGCACCGGGGCCTTCGGGAGCGGCCTAGACTACGGGCGTCCCGCGGCGGTCGGGACGACTGCCGCGGTATTCGGAGGTCTCCTTGTCGACGCCCATCACCACCACCCTGGCTCTCGGCCCGGACTGGCTCGATCCGGAGTGGTTGATCTCGACCTTCGGGTTGATCGGCATCCTGGTGATCGTCTTCGCCGAGTCGGGCCTGCTGATCGGGTTCTTCCTGCCGGGTGACTCGCTGCTGTTCACCACCGGCCTGCTGGTCGCCGACGGCCAGTACATCAAGTATCCGCTGTGGCTGGTGTGCCTGCTCATCACCATCGCCGCCATCGTCGGCGACCAGGTGGGATACCTGTTCGGCCGCAAGGTCGGCCCGGCGCTGTTCCGCCGCCCGAACTCGCGTCTGTTCAAGCAGGAGAACCTGCTCAAGGCGCACGAGTTCTTCGAGAAGTACGGTGCCCGGTCGGTGGTGCTGGCGCGCTTCGTGCCGATCGTGCGGACGTTCACCCCGATCGTCGCCGGGGTGAGCCGGATGAACTACCGCACCTTCGTCATCTACAACGTGGTGGGCGGCGTCCTCTGGGGCACCGGCGTGACGGTGCTCGGCTACTTCCTGGGCCAGATCCCGTTCGTCAAGACGAACATCGAGTACATCCTGATCGCCATCGTGGCGCTCTCGGTGCTGCCGATCGCGATCGAGCTGCTGCGGGCGCGGATGGCCGCCAAGCGGGGCGTCACCCCGCAGGAGCGCGCAGCGGCCGAGGAGGCGATCCGCGAGACCCGGGAGCACTACGGCAAGCACTGATCGTGGCTCGCGGTCGTCGGCGCGCGCACGCCCGCGACCGCGAGCGGTGACCCGGGCGCCGTCGTCCGGGTCACACCGGCCACCGGAGGAGTTGGTCCCGGTGGCCCCGCCCCATAGGGTTCGATCATGCAGACGTCGGCGGCCGAGATCGACCAGCCCCGCCGGGACGTCGGGCGCATCGTGGACATGCTCCTGTGGGGTGCGACCGCACTCGGCGCGATGCTCGCCGCGCTGGCACATCTCACCGGTGCGGCGCCGGTCCTGCGCTTCTTCGTCGCGCTGGCCGCGATCACCCTGGCCTCGGCGGTGCTCGGGCGGTCGCTGGACCAGCTCGGTGGCCGGATGCGTCCGGCCGCCATCGGCACCTTCCAGGCCGTGGTCGGCAACCTGCCCGAGCTGATCATCTGCATCTTCGCGCTTCGCGCCGGCCTGGTGGCCGTGGTGCAGGCCGCGTTGATCGGGTCGGTGCTCAACCTGCTGTTGCTGGGCAACGGACTGTCCTATCTGGCCGGTGGGCTGCGCAACGGCACGATGAGCATCGACGGGCGGCACGCCAAGGTCACCCGGGTCATGCTCGTGCTGCTGATGGCCACTTTGATCACCCCGGCGATCGCGGTCAACCTCGGCACTCCCGCCGCCGAACACACGAGTGCGGTCTCCTACGTGGTGGCGATCGCCCTGCTCACCGTGTTCGTGGTGTCCCTGCCGTTCCGCCTCGGCAAGGACGCCGACGCGCCGCCGCCGGTGCACAACGGGGCCGGCGAGGCCAAGGTGGGCACCTGGCCGCTGCCGCGCGTACTGCTGCTGGTGGCCGTGGCCGGACTGCTCATCGCGTTCGAGGCGGACTGGCTGATGGACGCCCTGCTGCCGGCCACCGAGGCGATGAACCTCAACGCCGCCTTCGTCGGCCTCTTCCTGGTGGCCACCGTCGGCAACCTGTCGCAGCTCGCCCCGGCGGTGCAGCTCAGCCTGCGCGGCGACGCCGACACCGCCACCGCGATCACCATGGAGGGCGCGCTCCAGGTCGCGTTGATGCTGGCCCCGGTGCTGATGCTGATCGCCCCGCTGCTCGGCGCCGGTGAGTTCACGCTGATCTTCCCGCCGTTGCAGATCGTCGCGGTCATCGTGGCGGCCCTGCTCGTCGTCTTCGTGACCATCGACGGCACGGTCAACCACCTGGAAGGACTGGCGCTGGTGGCGCTCTACACCGTGCTCGGCTCGCTGTTCTGGTGGGGCTGAGACCGGTTCAGGCGCACACGGCAGCCCAGGTGGCGCGGCGAGGCGAGCGGGTGCCGGGCGTGTCCCGGAGCACGGCTCGCAGACGGCATCGGTAGGGTGTCGAACACACGTACTGGCCGGTGGCCGGGGGAGGAGGCGGCGTGCGGGTGCTCGGCGTCGACCCGGGGTTGACCCGATGTGGGGTCGGCGTGGTCGAGGGGGTGCCCGGCAAGCCCTGCACGCTGATCGCCTACTACGTCGTCTACACCGATCCCGGTGACGAGCTGCCGGCGCGCCTGCTGCACCTGGACCGTTCGCTGACCGACCTGGTCGCCGAGCACCGGCCGGACAGTGTGGCCGTGGAGCGGGTGTTCAGCCAGCACAACGTGCGTACGGTGATGGGCACCGCGCAGGCCAGCGGGATCGCCGTGCTCGCCGGTGCGCGCGCCGGGCTGCCGGTGCAGACGTACACCCCGAGCGAGGTGAAGGCGGCGGTGACCGGCTCCGGGAAGGCGGACAAGGCGCAGATCACGGCGATGGTCACCCGACTGTTGCGGCTGCCCGAGCCGCCGCGCCCGGCCGACGCCGCGGACGCCCTCGCGCTGGCCATCTGCCACGTGTGGCGGGGCGGCACCCGGTCCAAACTGGCCGTCGCGGCGGACCGGGCGAGACGAGGAGGAGCGAGATGATCGCCAGTGTGCGCGGCGTGGTGACCGCGACCGGCCCGGCCCACGCGGTGATCGAGGTGGGCGGGGTCGGTCTGGCCGTGCAGTGCGCCCCCGGCACCATCGCCGACCTGCGGGTGGGCCAGTCGGCCCGGTTGGCCACCAGCCTGGTGGTGCGGGAGGACTCGCTCACCCTCTACGGCTTCGCCGACGACGACGCGAGGGCGCTGTTCGAGCTGCTCCAGACCGCGAGCGGGGTGGGGCCGCGCCTGGCCCAGGCGGTGCTCGCCGTGCACACCCCGGACGCGGTGCGCAAGGCGATCGCCAACGCCGACACAGGCGCGCTGACCCGCGTACCCGGGATCGGCAAGAAGGGCGCCGAGCGCCTGGTGCTGGAGTTGCGCGACCGGATCGGCCCGGTGGCCGTCGGTGCCGACGGCGCGGCCGGGGTGACCGGCGGGGCCTGGCCGGAGCAGGTCCGCCAGGCGCTGATCGGGCTCGGCTGGACGGCCGGTCAGGCCGACCAGGCGGTCACCGCCGTCGCGGAGACCGTCGACGGGCCCACGCCGCCGGTGCCGGTGCTGCTCAAGCAGGCGATCCGGCTGCTGGGCCGGTCCCGGTGACCGCGCCCGACGGCGGGCTGGTCTCGGCGTACGTCAGCGAGGCGGAGCGGGACGCGGAGGTCAGCGTCCGGCCGAAGCGGCTGGACGAGTTCATCGCCCAGCACCGCGTCCGCGACCAGCTCGACCTGCTGTTGCAGGGTGCGATGCGGCGCGGCTCGCCACCGGACCACATCCTGCTCTCCGGGCCGCCCGGCCTCGGCAAGACCACCCTGGCCAACATCGTCGCCGCAGAGCTGGGCACCGGCATCCGGGTGACCAGCGGCCCGGCGATCGAGCGTTCCGGCGACCTGGCCGCGATCCTGACCAGCCTCGCCGAGGGCGACGTGCTCTTCATCGACGAGGTGCACCGGATCGCGCGGCCGGCCGAGGAGTTGCTCTACAGCGCGATGGAGGACTTCCGGGTCGACGTGGTGGTCGGCAAGGGGCCCGGCGCCACCGCCATCCCGCTCGACGTCGAGCCGTTCACCCTGGTCGGCGCGACCACCCGGGCCGGGCTACTGACCAGCCCGATGCGGGACCGCTTCGGGTTCGTCGCCCACCTCGACTTCTACGCCCCCGCCGAGCTGGAGCTGCTGCTGCACCGCTCGGCCCGGATCCTCGGCGTGCCGATCACCGACGACGGGGCGGTGGAGATCGCCGGCCGGTCGCGGGGGACCCCCCGGATCGCCAACCGCCTGCTGCGCCGGGTGCGCGACTTCGCCGAGGTACGCGCCGACGGGGTGGTCACCGTCGAGACCGCCCGCGCGGCGCTGACCGTGTACGACGTGGACGCGCTCGGCCTGGACCGGCTCGACCGGGCGGTGCTGACCGCCCTGGTGGACTCGTTCCGGGGCGGCCCGGTCGGCCTGTCGACCCTGGCCGTGGCGGTGGGGGAGCAGCCGGACACGGTGGAGGAGGTCTGCGAGCCGTTCCTGGTGCGGGCCGGCCTGCTGGCCCGCACGCCGCGCGGCCGGGTGGCGACCGATGCCGCCTGGCACCACCTGGGACGTAACCCGCCGAATGGTACATTTGGGGGCGAGGCTCCTGCCGTGCCCGACTTGTTCTCCGTGGACAGCGACCAGCCGTGATCTGTTCGTGATCTGTGCCGCATTCGGCGTTCCCAGATAGAGCGACTAGACTCGCCGCGGTCCGCACAGGATGTGAAAATCCGCCTCCGCTCGGTGCCAGCACCGTGACGGGGGCCAATGGGAAGGTCTACAACCGTGCTCTACGCAGCAGAAGGCGGAGGAGCGGCGGGCTTCACGCCGATCCTCATGATCGCGCTGCTCTTCGGCGTCATGTACTTCATGATGATCCGCCCGCAGCAGAAGCGCCGCCGTGAGGCCGAGGCGATGCAGACTGGCCTCTCCGCCGGCGACGAGGTGGTCACCATCGGCGGGCTCTACGGCACGGTGACCGGCGTCGAGGACGACAGCGTCCTGCTCGAGATCGCTCCCGGAGTGCAGACCCGCTACGCCCGCCCGGCGATCGCCCGGGTGGTCACCAAGGCGGAGCGACCCGTCGAGTCGCCCGTCGAGGAGAGCGACACCGTCAAGGACTGAGCACCGCGTCCACCCGGGCCGGCCGCCGCAGGGCGGTCATCATGCCCGGGTGGGAGCCGCCCGCACGCGTCCCCGAGCGGGCGGTCGCCGCACGTGGCGCGAGTGCGACAACTGGATAGATGGCCGACGCCGGGCGTCGGTGCTCCGGCTCGGCCGGTCCACGCGCCCGCGTCGGCCACCCGAGGCGGCGGCACCGGCCCGGGCGCCGTCGGAAGGCAGACCGTGGGCC
The DNA here is from genome assembly GCF_040296095.1 of Micromonospora sp. NPDC002389. Classification (NCBI taxonomy): domain Bacteria; kingdom Bacillati; phylum Actinomycetota; class Actinomycetes; order Micromonosporales; family Micromonosporaceae; genus Micromonospora; species Micromonospora sp. NPDC002389. Next base: position 67,584 of record NZ_JBEOWP010000004.1, on the reverse strand, counting down.
GGGCAGCCGGCCGACCCGCCGCCGCGCCCGCGGCGGCGCGACCGTACAGGGAGACAGGACAGCCGTGGCACCACCTCAGGGACAGATGCGCCCGGGACGGCAGTTGGCCGTACTCGGGGCCATCTTCGTCGTCCTCTATCTTTTGGTGTTCTTCTCGGCCGGCGCCAGCGGGGGCTGGAAGGATCGGCTCGAGCCTCGTCTCGGTCTTGACCTGGTTGGTGGTACCCGGCTGACGCTGGAGGCCACCAACACCCTCGACGGTCGGGCCCCGACGGCGGAGAACCTCGAGAAGGCCCGCCAGATCATCGAGAACCGGGTCAACGCGTACGGCGTGGCCGAGGCCGAGGTGATCACCGAGGGCGACCGCAACATCGTCATCTCCCTGCCCGGCGAGAACCGCGACCTCACCGAGGTCGGCAGCGCCGCCGAGCTGCGCTTCCGCAAGGTGCTGAAGATCGCCGACGGCAGCGGCACGGTCCGCACGCCGGCGCCGACCCCGACCGGGTCCGTCGAACCGACGCCGTCCGGCGACGCCGCCGCGAGCCCGTCGCCCACGCCCGAGGCCGCGGTCACCTCCTCGCCGTCGGCCGGCGGCCAGGGCGGTGGCGCGCCGACTCCGACGCCCACCGAGTCGCCCGCCGCGACCCCCTCGCCCTCGCCGAGCGCGGAGGAGGACGTGCCGCAGAGCGTCGAGGAGCAGCGGCAGGCCGTCGAGCAGAAGGTCGGCGCCGAGGCATGGGCCGCCGCCACCGGTCTCCAGGCCCCGGCGGACCTGGCCGCCGACCCGTCGCTGGCCGAGAAGCTCGCGCCCTTCGCCGAGCTGTCCGGCCGCGAGGTCGCGGTGCTGCCGACGCAGATGCAGTTCAACGTGCCGACCATCAGCTGCCTCCAGCTCGACGACCGGCCGCCGGCCTCGATCTCCGACCCGGAGCAGCAGGCGGTCTCCTGCGAGGCCGGTTCCATCAAGAACCTGCTGGACGTGGCGAAGGTGCTCGGCACCGACGTCAGCAGCGCCACCGCGGTCCGCGACCAGACCAGCCAGTGGGTGGTCAGCCTGGACTTCACCCGCAGCGGCGGGGACAAGTGGACCGCGCTGACCCGCGAGGCGTTCAACAACGAGGGCCAGGCCTGCGACGCCTCCGCGCTCGGTGACGAGGGTCGCTGCCGCGTCGCCGTGGTGCTGGACAACCAGATCATCTCGTCGCCGCAGATCCAGGGCGTGCTCGTCGGCAGCTCGCAGATCACCGGCAACTTCACCAACGCCGAGGCCAGCGAGCTGGCCGGCTACCTCAGCTACGGTGCCCTGCCGGTGACCTTCGAGCCGCAGGAGCAGCAGAACGTCACCGCCACGCTGGGCGCCAGCCACCTGCGGGCCGGTCTGCTCGCGGCCGGCATCGGCATGCTGCTGGTCATCATCTACTCGTTCTTCTACTACCGTCTGCTCGGCTCGGTCATCTTCCTGAGCCTGATCGCGTCGGCGCTGCTGCTCTTCGGCTCGCTGGTGTTCCTCGGCCGGCAGATCGGCTTCACGCTCACCCTCGCCGGCATCGCCGGCATCATCGTCTCGCTCGGTGTGGCGGCGGACTCGTTCGTCATCTACTTCGAACGACTCAAGGACGAGATCCGCGACGGGCGCAGCCCGCGCAGCGCGGTGCCGCGAGCCTGGATCCGGGCCCGCCGGACGATCATCTCGGCGAACGCCATCACGATCCTGTCGGCGGTGGTGCTCTACATCGTCTCGGTCGGCACGGTGAAGGGCTTCGCCTTCGCCCTCGGCCTGGCCACGGTGCTCGACCTGCTCGTGGTGTTCCTGTTCCGACACCCGATCATGACGATGCTCGCCAGCACCAAGGCGTTCCTGTCCCCGCGGGTCAGCGGGCTCGGCCGGGTGCTGCCCGCCCGCTCGGCGCCGACCCAGCCTCGCAACCAGCGCGCCAAGGAGGCGTGACATGTCCGCTGAGAACGGTCTGGCAGCTCGCCTCTATCGGGGCGAGGCCGGCCTCAACATCGTCGGCAAGCGCAAGATGTGGTTCACCATCGCCGCGGTGCTGGCGACGATCGCGCTGGCCAGCGTCATCTTCAACGGGTTCAAGCTCGGCATCGAGTTCGCCGGCGGCAACTCGTTCCAGATCCCGACCAGCGTCGGCACGCTGCAGGACGCCGAGGCGGCCACGCAGAACGCGCTGTCGGCCCAGGGCGGCACCGTGGTCACCGCGCAGCAGGTCGGCGGTGGCAGCGGCAACTTCTACGAGCTGCGGACCACCGAGCTGAACGGCGAGCAGGTCCAGGCGGTCAAGACCACCCTGGGCCAGCAGTTCAACATCGATCCCGAGTCGATCAGCAGTAACCGGGTCAGCGAGGCGTGGGGCAGTCAGGTGACCAACCGGGCGCTGCTCGGTCTGGTCATCTTCATCGCGCTGGTCACCGTCTACCTGGTGCTGCGCTTCGAGTTGAAGATGGCCATCGCGGCGATCTTCTCGCTGGTGATGAACCTGGTCCTCACCGCCGGCCTCTACTCGATCGTCGGCTTCGAGGTCACGCCGTCGACGATCGTCGGATTCCTCACCATCCTGGGCTTCGCCCTGTACGACGTGGTGGTGGTCTTCGACAAGGTGCAGGAGAACACCCGAGGGATCACCGCGAGCAACACCCAGACGTACGGCGAGGCGGCCAACCTGGCCGTCAACCAGAGCCTGATGCGGTCGATCAACACCTCGGTGGTCGCCCTGCTCCCGGTCGGCGGCATCCTCTTCATCGGTGCCGGCCTGCTCGGCGCGGGCACCCTGAAGGACCTCGGCCTGGTGCTGTTCGTCGGTATGGCGATGGCCTTCGTCACCTCGATCACCCTGGCCACGCCGCTGCTGGTGGTGCTCAAGAACCGTGACCCGCGGATCGACGCGCACAACAAGCGGGTCCAGGCCCGTCGGGCCGGGACGTCCCGGGACACCTCGGCCGCCAAGGGCTCCCGCAAGGCGGAGTCGACCGAGGCGGTCGAGACGGACGAGGAGCCGGTGGCCGCCGAGACGGGTGCCGCGCTGGCCGGTGCCGCCGCGCCGAAGGTGGGCGCGCGTCCGGCCGGTAAGCGCTCCGGTGGTGCCCGTGGTGGCCGCCCCGGCGGCGGGGGCGGTAACCGCCCGGGTGGCGGCAAACGGCGCTGACCGGGCCGGGACCGACCCGGTAGGGACGAACACGACGGCGTCCTGCATGCTGTGCGAACAGCGTGCAGGGCGCCGTTGTCTGGTGGAAGGGAACGGAAGCGTCGTGACGGAGACCCACAGCACCGCGGTACGCGGCGACAGCGGCCCGGAGACCGCCCGGCTGGTGGCCAGCCGGGTGCTGGACGTGCCCGACTTTCCGAAGCCGGGCGTCATGTTCAAGGACCTGATGCCGCTGTTCGCCGACGGTGAGACCTTCCGGACGGTGATCGACGGGATCGTCGCCCACCACGGGCGGGACTCCTTCGACACCGTGGTCGGCATCGAGGCGCGCGGCTTCGTGGTCGCCGCCGCGATCGCGTACGCGACCGGGGTCGGTGTGGTGCCGGTGCGTAAGGCCGGCAAGCTGCCCCGTCCCGCGTACGCGGCCTCGTACGAGCTGGAGTACGGCGAGGCGACGCTGGAGGTGCACCAGGACGCGTTCACCGCCGGGCACCGGGTGCTGGTGGTCGACGACGTACTCGCCACCGGCGGCACCGCCGCGGCAACGCTCGACCTGGTGGAACGGGCCGGTGGCACGGTCGCCGGATTCACCGTGCTGCTGGAGCTCTCCTTCCTCGGTGGGCGGGCGAAACTGGCGCCGCGTCCCGTCCATGCCCTGCTGACCGTTTGAACCGACCCGCCCCCGGCGACCGAGGCGGCACGGTACGTCCGGCGGAGCGGCAGGGCACCGTCGGTACGGGTAGCATTGCCCATTGCTGACCGGACGGTGAGCCGTCCGAGAGGCGCGAGACCCACCGGCCGACGCACGGTCGGTGGTTCCCCGGCGAGCGGTGAGGAGGCCGGTGTCCCACGATGTCGTCCCTCCGGTGGAGGGCACGGTGCACCCGACAGGTGACGCGAACGGCTCGCTGACCGACCCCGACGGTGCCACACCGGCCGTGGCCGGGGCGCCCGGTGCGGTACGCCCCAGCGGCGACGTGGCGGTCCCCAGCGCGGCCGACGGCGGCTCCGTCGCGGCCACCGGTGACCCGTTGCCGAGCAGCGGATTCGGGCTCTCCAACGCGCCCACCGGCCGACGGGTCCGGGCGCGGCTGGCGCGGTTCAACGCGCCGTGGCAGTCCTCGCAGGTCAGCGAGGTGTTGGAGCCGCTGATCTCGTCACACCGGGAGAATCACCCCAAGGCGGATGCCCGGCTGCTGCAACGTGCCTTCGACACCGCCGCACGGTGGCACTCGGGTCAGTACCGCAAGTCCGGCGACCCGTACATCACCCACCCGCTGGCGGTGGCCACCATCCTGGCCAACCTGGGCATGGACACCACCACGCTGGTCGCCGCGCTGCTGCACGACACCATCGAGGACACCGAATACTCGCTGGACCAGATGCGCACGGACTTCGGTGGCGAGGTCGCGCTGCTGGTCGACGGCGTCACCAAGCTCGACAAGGTCAAGCTCGGCGACGCGGCGAAGGCCGAGACGATCCGCAAGATGGTCGTCGCCATGGCCAAGGACCCGCGCGTCCTGGTGATCAAGCTGGCCGACCGGCTGCACAACATGCGGACGCTCTCCTTCCTGCCCGCGCCGAAGCGGGAGCAGAAGGCCAAGGAGACGCTGGAGATCCTCGCCCCGCTGGCCCACCGCCTGGGTATGAACACCATCAAGTGGGAGCTGGAGGACCTCGCGTTCGGGACGCTGTTCCCGAAGCGGTTCGAGGAGATCAACCGGCTGATCGGGGAGCATCAGCCGCAGCGCGAGGCGTTGCTGCGGCAGGTGACGCAGAAGGTGCAGGTGGACCTGAAGGCCGCCAAGATCAAGGCGGAGACGACGGGTCGGCCGAAGCACCTGTACTCGATCTACCAGAAGATGATCGTGCGGGGTCGGGACTTCAACGACATCTACGACCTGGTGGGTGTGCGGATCCTGGTCGACACGGTGCGGGACTGCTACGCGGCGTTGGGTGTGATCCACGCGAACTGGCAGCCGGTGCCGGGGCGGTTCAAGGACTACATCGCGATGCCCAAGTTCAACATGTACCAGTCGCTGCACACCACGGTGATCGGGCCGACCGGCAAGCCGGTGGAGATGCAGATCCGCACGTACGCGATGCACCGTACGGCGGAGTTCGGTATCGCGGCGCACTGGAAGTACAAGGAGAAGGGCACCCAGATCGTCGGGCCGCCGGCGCACATCGACGAGATGACCTGGCTGCGGCAGTTGCTGGACTGGCAGCGGGAGGCGGCGGACCCGAGCGAGTTCCTGGACGCGTTGCGGTTCGACCTGTCCAGCCAGGAGGTGTACGTCTTCACCCCGAAGGGCGACGTGATCCCGTTGCCGACGGGGTCGACGCCGGTGGACTTTGCGTACGCGGTGCACACCGAGGTGGGGCACAAGTGCATCGGGGCGCGGGTCAACGGCAAGTTGGTGCCGTTGGAGTCCACGCTGTCCAACGGCGACGTGATCGAGATCTTCACGTCGAAGTCGGAGACGGCCGGCCCGACGCAGGACTGGTTGGGCTTCGTCAAGAGCCCCCGGGCGCGGACGAAGATCCGGCAGTACTTCAACAAGGAGCGCCGCGAGGAGGCGATCGAGGAGGGCAAGGACGCGATCGTCAAGGCCATGCGCAAGCAGGGCATGCCCTTGCAGCGGATGCTCACCTCGGACGCGTTGATGGCGATCGCCCGGGACCTGCACCTGGCCGACGTGGCGTCGCTGTACGCGGCGGTGGGGGACAGCCAGGTCTCCGCGCAGTCGGTGGTCCAGAAGTTGATGGCCACCTACGGCGGCGAGGAGGGTGCGGCCGAGGACATCGCGGAGACCGCGGTGGCCACCCGGCCGCCGCGCAGCCGGGCCTCCAGCCATGACCCGGGTGTGGTCGTGCGGGGCGTCAGCGACGTCTGGATCAAGCTGGCCCGCTGCTGCACCCCGGTGCCGCCGGACACGGTGTTCGGCTTCGTCACCCGTTCCGGCGGGGTCAGCGTGCACCGTGACGACTGCGCCAACGCCGAGGACCTGCGCGCCCAGGGCGAACGGGTGGTCGAGGTGAGCTGGAAGCTGACCTCCGCCTCGACGTTCCTGGTGGCCATACAGGTGGAGGCGCTGGACCGGCACAAGCTGCTCGCGGACGTCACCCGGGTGCTCTCCGAGGAGCGGGTCAACATCCTCTCCGCCACCGTCACCACCACCCGGGACCGGGTGGCGGTGAGCCGGTTCAGCTTCGAGATGGCCGACCCGAAGCACCTGGGGCACCTGCTGGCCGCCGTCCGCAAGGTCGACGGGGTCTTCGACGCCTACCGGGTCACCTCCGGCGCCTGAGGCGTACGCACGGACAACGGAAAGCGCCCGCCGGCTCAGCCGGCGGGCGCTTCGTCGTACGCGCGGGGCTCAGCCCGCCGCCGCGCTCATGGTGAGGTCGGTGATGACGATCTCCTTCTTCGGGTGACCGCCACCGGCCTGCTGGGCGAACGCGCCGTCGTCACCGGCTTTGGCGACGTCGTTGACGATGTCCATGCCGTCGGTGATCGTGCCGAGCACGGTGTAGTTCGGGTCCAGCGGCGAGTCGCCGTAGACGATGAAGAACTGGCTGCCGGTGCTGGCCGGCTGGCCCGAGTTGGCCATCGCGATGACGCCGGCCTCGTACGGCGGGCGCTTGTCGGTGGGCAGGTTCTCCTCCGGCATGCGGTACGCCGGGCCGCCGGTGCCGTCGGTCTCCCGCCAGCCGTCACCGGTGGAGCTCGGGTCGCCGCACTGGAGCACCTTGATGCCCTCGGTCACCAGGCGGTGGCACTTGGTGTTGTCGAAGAAGTTCTGCTCGGCCAGGTGGGTGAAGCTGCCCGCGGTGCAGGGCACGGCAGCCCGGTCGATACGGGCGGTGATCGGGCCGAGGTTGGTGGTGATCGTCATGGTCTGGGTACCGACCCGGCTCTGCTGGGTGTCCGGCAGCCCGACGTCCTTGGTCGTCGGGGTCCGTTCACCCGCCGGGATCTCCACCCAGCCGCACTCCGCGGTGCTGCCGCCCTGGGCCGCGGTGTCGCCGCCACTGTCGTCGCCGATCAGGTTGGTGGCGAGCCAGGCCGTGCCGGCGACCACCAGCAGCAGGACCACTCCGGCCCCGACCACCGCCTGGGTCTGGCGGCGCTTGCGCGCCCGCGTCGACCGCTCGGCCATCTCCTTCTCGAGCCGGGCGCGGGCCGCCGCGCGCTGCCGCTCTCTGGTGGACGTCACGCCTCGATCCTCCTGGACTGTATGTGGATCCCGCTGCGGTGGGTGAGACCGCCGAGTTCGGGTCAGCCGGCGCTCGCGCTGGCCTCGGGTGAGCCGGAGGCCGCCGGGCTTGCCGCGCCCGCCGGCGTCGGCTCGGGCGGGGACGCCGGGTCGAGCCCCGGCTCGCCGACGGTCAGGCTCTGGATGACCACGTCGTCGTCCTTCGGCTTGACCTTCTCGCCAGCCTCATTCTCCACGGTCGGCAGCGCGCCGATCTTCTCCACCACGTCCAACCCGCCGGTGACCCGGCCGATGACCGGGAAGGCCGGCTCGGCGGTGGTGAAGTCCTCGAAGAAGATCAGGAACTGGCTGCCGTTGGCGCCCGGCGGGTTGCTGATCATCGCCACCGTCCCCTTGGGGTACGTGGGCGGTGAGTCCGGCGACGGGCTGGGCGACGCCTCCGGCGCGGTCGGCACGTTCTCGTTGTAGAACGAGTACGACGGGCCGCCGAGGCCGGTGCCGCTCGGGTCGCCGCAGCGCACCGCGCCGTCGGCGGTGATCTCGTGGCACTTGGTGTCGTTGTAGAAGCCCTGCCCGGCCAGGTGGGCGATGCTCGCGGCGGCGCACGGGGCGTTCGCCAGGTCCAGCTCGACCGAGATCGGGTCGCCCTGGTTGGTGGTGATGGTCATCGGCCGGGTGCCGGTCACCGGCAGGCCGGTGGCGGCCGGCTCGCCGACCTGGCGGAGGTTCGGGTTGCCCTCGGTGTTCTGCGGGGTCCAGAGGCAGACCTCGTCGTTCGCGGTGTCCCGCGTCGGCTCGCTGTCGAAGGCGCCCAGCGCCCACGCCGAACCGGCGACGACCAGCACGAGGATCAGGGCGGTGCCGACACCGGCTCGAATGCGCCGACGGCGCCTGACGGTGGCGGCCCGGCGGGCCTGTTGCCGGTCGAGCTTGGCCCGCGCCAGTTTGCGCTGCCGGTCCCTGCTGGAAGCCACCCGTGCTCCCCTTTCCTCTACCCTGGTCGTCACCTGGTGGTCGCGTACCCGTCGGGCGGCAGGTGCGCCACGCCACACGCCCGCCAGAGTGTACGGGTACCGGCTGGGAAAGTCGTGTACGAGGTCGGTGCACATCCGCATCGGAATCCGTCACTGCCCCTGTGCGCCGGTGGGACCGAGCGGTCCGGGCCCGCCCGGAACGCCGGTAGGCTGCTGGCGAGGACGACTCGACGGAAGGGGAGCGGACGTGCTCGTGGCCGGCTTTCCCGCGGACGCCTTCGGCACCAACTGCTATGTGGTCGCCGCCGCGCCGGGGGAGCAGTGCGTGGTGGTCGACCCCGGCATCGGGGTGATCGACCGGCTCGACGCGCTGCTCGCCGAGCACCGCCTGCACCCGGCGGCCGTGCTGCTCACCCACGGGCACCTGGACCACACCTTCTCCGTGGCACCGGTGTGCGGGGCGCGGGGCATCACCGCGTACGTGCACCCGGCCGACCGGGAACTGCTGGCCGACCCGACGAAGGCCCTGTCGATGGACCTCACCCAGCTCTTCGGTGGCCGGCTGCCGTACGCCGAGCCGGAGGACGTCGCCGAACTGGCCGACGGCACGACGCTCAGCCTCGCCGGGTTGGAGATCACCGTCGACCACGCACCGGGCCATACCGGCGGGTCGGTGCTGTTCCGGCTGCCCGGCGCCGGCTCGCCCTGGGAGGCGGAGCAGATCTGCCTCTCCGGTGACGTGCTGTTCGCCGGCTCGATCGGCCGCACCGACCTGGCCGGCGGCGACATGCCGACGATGATCACCAGCCTGCGGGACAAGATCCTCCCGCTCGCCGACGACACCGTCGTGCTGCCCGGCCACGGCCCGACGACCACCATCGGCCGCGAGCGCGCCACCAACCCGTACCTCGTCGAGGTGGCCGGGACGGGCGGCGGACGACCGGCGGCCCCCACCCGCGGCCTGTAGTCGCCGCGGACCAGGACCTCCCCGCGCCTGCCGCGCGGGTGCCGAAGGAGCATCATGAGCAAGCCCACGCCCATCTCCGGCTTCCCGGAGTGGACGCCCGCCCAGCGGATGATCGAGCAGTACGTCCTGGACCGGATCCGGTCCACCTTCGAGCTGTACGGCTTCGCGCCGCTGGAGACCCGCGCCGTCGAGCCGCTGGACCAGTTGCTGCGCAAGGGGGAGACCTCGAAGGAGGTCTACGTGATCCGGCGCCTCCAGGGCGATGCGGAGGGTCCGGCCGGTGACGACGCCCTCGGGCTGCACTTCGACCTGACCGTGCCGTTCGCCCGGTACGTGCTGGAGAACGCCGGCAAGCTCCAGTTCCCGTTCCGCCGCTACCAGGTCCAGAAGGTGTGGCGGGGCGAGCGTCCGCAGGAGGGGCGATACCGCGAGTTCCTCCAGGCCGACATCGACATCGTCGACCGGGACACCCTGGCCCCGCACCACGAGGCGGAGATGCCGCTGGTCATCGGCGACGCGCTGCGGGCGCTGCCGATCCCGCCGGTCCGCATCCAGGTCAACAACCGCAAGATCTGCGAGGGTTTCTACCGGGGCATCGGGCTGACCGACCCGGAGGCGACGCTGCGCGCGGTCGACAAGCTCGACAAGATCGGCCCGGCCGGTGTGACGGAGCTGCTGGCGACCACGGCCGGGGCGAGCGAGGCGCAGGCCAAGGCGTGCCTGGCGCTGGCCGAGATCTCCGCGCCGGACGCCTCGTTCGCCGACGCGGTCCGCGCGCTCGGGGTCAGTGACCCGTTGCTGGACGAGGGCGTCGCCGAGCTGACCGCCGTGGTGGAGACCGCCGCCGCGCACTCGCCCGGCCTCTGCGTGGCCGACCTGCGCATCGCCCGGGGCCTGGACTACTACACCGGCACCGTCTACGAGACGCAGATGATCGGGTACGAGCGGTTCGGCTCGATCTGCTCCGGCGGCCGGTACGACAACCTGGCCAGCGCCGGGACCACCCGCTTCCCCGGGGTGGGCATCTCGATCGGGGTGACCCGGCTGCTCGGGCTGCTCTTCGGCGCCGAGGCGCTGACCGTGTCCCGGTCCGTGCCGACCTGCGTGCTGGTGGCGGTCACCACCGAGGAGCTGCGGCCCGCCAGCAACCGGGTCGCCGAGGCGCTGCGGGCGCGGGGCGTACCCACCGAGGTGTCGCCGAGCGCGGCGAAGTTCGGCAAGCAGATCCGGTACGCGCAGCGGCGCGGCATCCCGTACGTCTGGTTCCCGGGCGCGGAGGGTGCCCCCGACGAGGTGAAGGACATCCGCTCCGGTGAGCAGATCGTCGCGGTGGCGGGGGAGTGGACGCCACCTGCGGCGGACCTGCGGCCGCTGGTGAGCTGAGGCCCCGGGCGCGGACGTCGCTGGCTCTCTCGACGACGTCCGCACCCCGGGCGGCCTGGGTGTAAGGAAGGGCCCCCTATTAACGCCTCGTGTATAGGAAGGGTCCCTTCCTAACCTCGCTCCAGGGGGAGCAGCAGACAGCTCGACGTGGCGTGCGCGACGAGGCGGGACTGCCCGTCGGTGAGCCGGGCCTCGGCCAGGGCGGTCCGCCGACCGCGTTGCAGCACGGTGCCCTCGCAGCGCAGCGTCCCGGAGCGGACGGTCACCGGGCGGAGGAACTTCACGTTCAGGTCCAGCGAGGTGTAGCCCACGCCGATCGGCAGCGTGGTGTGCACGGCGCAGGCGGCGGCGGTGTCCAGCAGCGTGGAGAGCACGCCGCCGTGCACGGTGCCGAGCGGGTTGTAGTGGAACTCCTGCGGTTCCAGCTCGACGACGACCCGGCCCTCCTCGGCCTCCATCCGGGACATGTCGATCAGGTGCATCACCGGTGGGGCGGCCAGTTCTCCGGCGATCATCGCGCGGAGCAGCTCCAGTCCGCTGCGCTGGCCGACCTGGGCGGCGTTGAGACCCGGGTCGGACCAGGAGAAGGTGCGGCTGCGCGTCGCACCCTGCGTCTGCGTCATGGACGCAGCCTGTCAGTGCTTGCTGGGTCTGTCAATCAGACCTAGCCTGGCGGGCATGAGACCCGTGGCACTGGACTGGTCGATCGACAACTGCACGGTCGCCCGCGCCATGGAGATCCTCGGCGAGAAGTGGACCCTGGTGGTGCTCCGCGAGGTGTTCAGCGGGGTCCGCCGCTTCGACGACATGCGGGTACGCACCGGCGTACCCCGGCAGGTGCTGACCAACCGGCTGGCCACACTGGTCGCGCAGGGAGTGCTCCGGCGCGAGCCGTACCGTGAGCCGGGCAGCCGGCTGCGGCACGAGTACCGGCTCACCGCCAAGGGGATGGACCTGTGGCCGGTACTGGTCGCCGTGCTGGCCTGGGGGGACCGCTATCTCGCCGACCCGGAGGGGCCGCCGCTCAGCGTCGGACACCGCGACTGCGGCGCCGAGATTCGGGCGGAACTGCACTGCGCGGACGGGCACCACGTCACCGAGCCGCGTGACGTGATGCCGCGTCCGGGGCCGGGCGCCCGTCGACGGTGACGCCCGGCCGCTTGCCGACGATGACGCCCGGCCGGTTTCCGAGGTCCGGCCCGGTGCTGTCGCCGGGCCGGTCTCCGGTGGCTACCAGGCGAAACCGGCGGGGTAGGAGACGTTCGCCAGGACCTGCTGGCCGCTGGCGTTCGGGTGGAAGTAGTCCCAGCCGGAGAGCTGGGAGAGGGTGAACGGGTAGCCGAAGACGGCGTTGCCGTCGTACCGGCAGTTCGACCCGTACGCGGCGCAGGCCGCGGCGAGCTGGCCGTTGAAGTCGACCACCCGCTGCCGGACCCGGTTGCGGCGGTCCACGTCGGCCTGCGCGGTGGAGGTCGGGTTGGCCAGCAACGACTGGCAGATCCCGAACAACGACCAGGCGGTACGCGCGCTGCCGCTGTCCTTGCCGACCGTCCAGAGCCGGTGCACGTCCGGAATGCTGATCACGAAGACACGCGCGTTGGGTAGGCCGGTCCTGAGTCGGTTCAGCGCGGAGTCGATGTTGGCCCGGAAGGTGGCCACCGAGGTCATGCCCGACTCCGAGCCGGTGCAGGCGTCGTTCGCGCCGATCAGGATGGTCACGTACCCGGCTCCCTGGCTGACCGCGGTGCCGGCCTGGCCGCTGAGGTCGGCGGACTTCGCGCCGGTGCGGGCGGCGTTGTGGTTGCGGCCGTTGATCGCCGGTTCGGCCCGGCGGATCCGCAGGTAGTGGCTGTTGACCGTGGCGTCGTCGCCGGTGCTGAACGACCGGCTGGTGCAGTCGACGTACCACCCGCAGGCGTTGAAGCCCCGGGTGATCGAGTCGCCGAGGCTGGCCATCGAGGTCGGTGGCGGGCCGGGTGCGGCCAGGGCGGGGGCGGTGGTGAGTAGGACGAGGGCGGTGACGCCGGCGAGGGTGGCCAGCGCGCGTCGGACGAGGGTCATGGTGGCCTCCGGTTCACGGTTGCCGGGTGGCGGCGGTGACCAGAGCGTATAGATGACCGTCTGTGTCCACAATGTTGCGCAGCGATTACTTGGGGGTGGTTGGTCGATTCGGCCGGACTCGGGGGTTGTTGACGATCTTAAATGTGTGAATACTTTCCCTCGCTTGGTCATTTCCCCAGGTGGCTGAGTTGCCCCCGCCCCTGTCGACGTGACAGGGCATGAAACCCCCTACCGGGAGGCTGTTACATGCGACCCACAAGGTCAATGCTTCGCCGCGTCGTCTCCGTCGCCGCCGCCGGAACTCTGGTCGCCGGCGTACTGGCCGGCGCCCCGGCCCAGGCGGCGCCCGCGTCCGCCACACCCGACGCCGCGGCCGCCCTCGCCGACCGCCTCGGTGACCGCGCGGCCGGCGCCTACGCCGACGCCAGCGGCGCCATGGTCGTCGCGGTGACCGACGCCGTCGCGGCCCGCCAGGTGGCCGCCGCCGGCGCCACCCCGAAGCTGGTCACGCGTGGTGCCACCGAGCTGAACCGGGCCACCGCCGTGCTGGAGCGCTCCGCCGCGATCCCGGGCACCGCCTGGTGGACCGACCCGGCCACCAACCAGGTCGTCGTCTCCGTCGACAGCACCGTCACCGGCGCCAAGCTGGAGCGGGTCAAGGCCGCCGCCGCGCGCACCAACGGCGCCGTCCGCATCGAGGCCCAGGCCGGTGTGCTGAGCACCCGTATCTCCGGTGGCGAGGCGATCTACGCGCAGGGCGGCGGACGCTGCTCGCTCGGCTTCAACGTGCGGGCCGGCAGCACCTACTACTTCGTGACCGCCGGCCACTGCACCAACATCGCCGCGAACTGGTACAGCAACTCGGCGCAGACCGCGCTGCTCGGTTCGCGTACCGGCAGCGTCTTCCCGGGCAGCGACTACGGCATCGTCCGCTACGCCAACCAGAGCGTCGTGCAGCCGGGCAACGTCTACCTCTACAACGGCACCTACCAGGAGATCACCGCTTCCGGTAACGCGTACGTCGGCCAGTCGGCGCAGCGTTCCGGCAGCACCACCGGTGTCCGCGGCGGCTCGGTGACTGCCCTCAACGCCACCGTCAACTACGCCGAGGGCCAGGTGCGCGGCCTGATCCGGACCAACATCTGCGCCCAGCCGGGTGACAGCGGCGGCTCGCTGTTCAGTGGCACCATCGCGCTCGGCCTCACCTCCGGCGGCAGCGGCAACTGCAGCATCGGCGGCACCACCTTCTTCCAGCCCATCGGGCCGGTGCTGAGCCGGTACGGCGTCAGCGTCTACTGATCTCCTCCCGCGAACCTTCTCCTCCGCCAGCGGGCCGCCGGATTCCTCCTCCGGCGGCCCGCCCGGCTTTGTAAGGAGGGGACCCCTGCTAACGCCTGCGGTATAGGAAGGGTCCCCTGCTAACGCTGCCCGGCGCGCTGCTGTTAGCAGGGGACCCCTGCTATGCACGAGGCGTTAATAGGGGGCCCTTCCTTACACCGGGGGAACGAGGGCGGGTGCGGGCTGACAGAATGCCGGGAGCAACGGACGTAGAGCCAGACGAGGGAGACGCACGTCGTGATCCGTACCCATGACGCCGGCAGCCTGCGCGCGACGGACGCCGGCACCACGGTGACGCTCGCCGGGTGGGTGGCCCGCCGGCGCGACCACGGCGGTGTCATCTTCGTCGACCTGCGCGACGCCTCCGGCGTGGTCCAGGTGGTCTTCCGCGAGGAGGACGCGCACGCGCTGCGCAACGAGTACTGCGTCAAGGTCGTCGGTGAGGTCACCCGCCGCCCTGAGGGCAACGAGAACCCGGAGCTGCCCACCGGCGAGATCGAGGTGACCGCTGCCGAGCTGGACGTGCTCTCCGAGGCCGCCCCGTTGCCGCTGCCGATCGACGACCAGGTGGTGGCCGGTGACGACGTCCGCCTGAAGTACCGCTACCTCGACCTGCGCCGGGGCGGCCCGGCCCACGCGATGCGCCTGCGGTCCCGGGCCAACCAGCTCGCCCGTGGCGTGCTGCACGAGCGGGACTTCCTGGAGATCGAGACGCCGACGCTGACCCGGTCCACCCCGGAGGGCGCCCGCGACTTCCTGGTCCCGGTCCGCCTGCAACCCGGCAGCTGGTACGCGCTGCCGCAGTCCCCGCAGCTGTTCAAGCAACTGCTCATGGTCGGCGGCATGGAGCGGTATTACCAGATCGCCCGCTGCTACCGCGACGAGGACTTCCGGGCCGACCGGCAGCCGGAGTTCACCCAGCTCGACATCGAGATGTCCTTCGTCACCGAGGACGACGTGATCGACCTCGGTGAGGAGATCGCCGCCGCCCTCTGGTCCGACCTGGCCGGGTACGAGATCCCCCGGCCGATCCCGCGGATCACCTGGCACGACGCCATGGCCCGGTACGGCTCGGACAAGCCGGACCTGCGCTACGGCGTGGAGCTGACCGAGCTGACCGACTACCTGCGCGGCACCCAGTTCCGGGTCTTCGCCGGGGCGATCGACGCGGGCGGCTACGTCGGCGCGGTGGTGATGCCCGGCGGCGCCGGCCAGACCCGCAAGGAGCTGGACGGCTGGCAGGACTGGGCCAAGGCGCGCGGCGCCAAGGGGCTGGCGTACGTGGTGCTGGACGCCGAGACCGGCGAGCCGCGCGGGCCGGTGGCCAAGAACCTCTCCGCCGAGCACCTGGCCGGGCTGGCCGACGCGGTCGGCGCCAAGCCGGGCGACGCCGTCTTCTTCGCGGCCGGCCCGGAGGCCCGTGAGGCCCAGGAACTGCTCGGCGCGGCCCGGATCGAGATCGCCAAGCGGGCCGGCCTGGTCGACGAGAGCGCCTGGGCGTTCTGCTGGGTGGTGGACGCCCCCATGTTCGAGAAGACGGACGATGGTGGCTGGACGGCCGTGCACCACCCGTTCACCTCGCCGAACGCCGAGTGGATGGACCGCTTCGAGGAGGCGCCGGACCGGGCGCTGGCCTACGCGTACGACATCGTCTGCAACGGCAACGAGATCGGCGGCGGCTCGATCCGTATCCACCGCCGCGACGTGCAGCAGCGGGTCTTCGAGCTGCTCGGCATCACGCCCGAGGAGGCGCAGGACAAGTTCGGCTTCCTGCTGGAGGCGTTCAGCTACGGCCCGCCCCCGCACGGAGGAATCGCGTTCGGCTGGGACCGGGTCTGCATGCTGCTCGCCGGTGTCGACTCGATCCGCGAGGTCATCGCCTTCCCGAAGACGCGGGGCGGTTTCGACCCGCTGACCGGCGCGCCCACCCCGATCACCGGGCAGCAGCGTGCCGAGGCCGGCATCGACGCCAAGCCCAAGCCCGCCCAGGTCCCGCACACCGGCACCGCCGGCCCGGCCGCCCCGGTCGCCGACCCCACCTGACCGACGTCGCGTGAGGTCGGCGGGGCAGCACCCCGCCGACCTCGCGACGCGTCGCGGAGCGGTCCAGGGGGAGCAGGCCGGTGAGGTTGCTGGTGGTGGGTGGCAGCGGGTTCCTCGGCCGTGAGGTGTGCCGCCGGGCGGTCGCTACCGGGTGGGACGTGGTCGGCACGCACTATTCGGGGCGGGTCGAGGTCCCCGGTGTGGCGTCACACCGGGTCGACGTGACCGACCGGGCCGCGGTGCGCGAGCTGGTCACACGGGTACGCCCGGACGCCGTGGTCGGCACCCCCTACCGGTACGCCGACTGGGCGGTCACCGCCGACGGGGCGGCCCATGTCGCCTGCGCGGCCGTCGAGGTGGCAGGTGCCGACGCGGTCAGCCGGGCCGAGCTGGGTCTGCTGGTGGCCCGGCGGGACAGACTGGACCCGAGCGCCCTGCGGATCACCACCGGGCCCGCAGTCGGGGTGCGCCGCTCCACCGAGGTACGCCTGGACTCCGCCCGCGCCGCCGTGCTCCTGCGGACGCGGCTGCGCGGTGTCGCCGAGCTTCTCGCCGCCTGAGCCCGAACTCGATCAACAACGCTTCGGCAGCATGCACAATCTCTATGCACAGAACTTGTGCATAGAGATTGTGCAGAGCTATCGTGCGGTCATGGAAGACGTGCAGAAGCCCGCACCGCGCCGGGTGCGGATCGATCATCGGCAGGTCCGGGCGTTGGCGCACCCGCTGCGTACCCGACTGCTCGGTGCGCTGCGGGTGACGGGGGCGTCGACCGCGACCACCCTCGCCGAGCTGCTGGACACCAACACCGGCGCGACCAGCTACCACCTGCGTCAGTTGGCCGAGGTCGGCCTGGTCGTCGAGGAGCCCGACCGGGGTAGCGGGCGGCAACGCTGGTGGCGGGCCGCGCACGACGTCACGAGCTGGGAGAACACCGACTTCGACGACGACCCGGACGCGCGGGCCGCCGTCGAGTGGCTCCAGACCGAGCAGGTACGCCTCTTCGTCGAGCACGCGGAGCGGTGGTTCGCCGTCCGCGACCAGTGGTCGACGGAGTGGCGTGACGCCTTCGGCATGAGCGACGTCTTCCTGACCATCCCGGCGACCCGGCTCAAGGAACTCCAGGCCGAGCTGTTGCAGATCCTCCAGCGCTACCACGCCGAGGCGGACCCCGACGCGCCCGACGCCGAGCAGGTGCAGGTCGTCCTGGCCAGCCACCCGTTGCTGATGGGGCAGAAACGATGACGAGCGGTCTCTCCGCGCTGCAGATCCGCCGTCGTTTCCTGGTGCTGCACGCGCTCCGGTGGTTACCGGTCGGTCTGATGATCCCGGTGACCATCCTGCTCATGCAGGAGCGGGGTCTGACCCTGACCCAGATCGGCCTGGCCGTCGCCGCCCAGGGGGCGGTGGTGCTCGCCCTGGAACTGCCGACCGGAGGGTTCGCCGACGCGCTGGGCAGCAGGCCGGTGCTGGTGGTGGCGAACGTGGTCGGCCTGGTGTCGCTGGCCCTGCTGGTGGTCGCCGACTCCTTCGCCCTGCTGGCCGCCGTCTGGGCGTTGCAGGGCGTGTTCCGTGCCCTGGACAGCGGGCCGCTGGAGTCCTGGTACGTCAACAGCACGCTCGCCGCCGACCCGGACGCCGCGTACGAGAAGGGGCTCGGTCAGGGTGGCACGGTCCTCGGCCTGTCCATGGCGGCCGGCGCCCTGCTCAGCGGTGGGCTGGTGGCCCTGGGCCCGGTGGGTCCGGTCAGCGCGCTCACCACGCCGATCGTGGTCGCGGTCCTGTTGCAGGTGGTCGCGCTGGTGGCGTTGCTGGCGCTGCTGGTGGAACAGCGTCCGGCGGCCGGCGCGGGTGCGCTGCGGTCCTCGGTCCGCGCGGCGCCGCGCATGGTGGGTGAGGCGTTCGGTCTGCTGCGCCGCTCCCGGGTACTGCTCGCGTTGGTCGCGGTCGAGCTGTTCTGGGGCTTCGGCATGATGACCTTCGAGGGTCTGCTGCCGGTTCGGCTGGCCGAGGTGGTGGGTGACCCCGACCGGGCCGCCGCCCTGCTCGGCCCGGCCAGCACCGTGGCCTGGCTGGCCTCGGCCGGCGGTGCGGCGCTCACCCCGCTGCTGATCCGCTGGCTGGGGGCCGCACCCGGTGCCGCCCTGCTGCGGATCGTGCAGGGAGTCACGGTCGTCGGCATGGCCCTGTTCGCCGGTCCGGTCGGCGTGCTGATCGCCTTCTTCGCCTGCTACGCCGTGCACGGCGCGTCCAATCCGCTGCACATGGGACTGCTGCACCGGCAGGTGGACGGTCCCTACCGCAACAGCGTGATCTCGGTGAACTCGATGGTGGCCATGCCGGCGGGGGCGTTGGGCGGGGTGGTGCTCGGCTTCGTCGGCGACCGGGCCGGGGTGGGCACGGCGATGCTGGTCGGCGCGGTGGTGCTGGCCGTGGCCGCGCCGCTCTACCTGCCGGCCTGGCGGACCGCCCAGGCGTCCGGCGGGGGGTCCGCCCCGCCGGCGAGGCGGACCGAGGTGAGCGGGAAGGCGCCGGTGTAGCCGAGCCGCCGGTACAGCCGGATCGCGCCGACGTTGTCCGGATAGACGCCCAGCGCCACCGTGTCGTACCGGGACGACAACGCCCGCGTCATGCCGGCGGTCAACGCCGCGCCCAACCCCCGGTTGCGGTGCGTCGGGGAGACCGCCAGCCCGGCCAGGAAACCGACTTCCTCGCGGGTGCGATCAGCCGGTCGCCGTCGCGGACGCCGTACCAGTCGACGATCCCGGTGCCGCCGGGCCGAGCCGTACTGGTGGGGAACGCCTCGTCGACCAGCTCGGCCAGGGCCGGGTGGTCCGCCGCGCGCAGGCGGACCACCCGCTCCTCGCCGGGCTGCGGCGGCGGCGCGCCGGTCGTCCAGAGGAAATCCCAGTCCTGGTACGCCGCCACGGCCGCACCGGCGCGGTCGGTGGCCGGATCCAGCCGGGGCAGGTGCACCCACTGGCCCGGGTCGAGCGTCCGCTCCTCGGCCAGCGCGCCGACCAACTCGACGGCCGCGCCCGGCGTCCCGACGGCGGCGCAGATCGTCGACTGGGCCGACGACAGCAGCCAGCACACCGCCCCGTCGTGTCGCCAACCGCGCACCGGGGCGTGGCGCGGCACCGTGTGCCGAAAGAAGGGGTGGTGGTCCACGGCGGCCAGGATCGCCTCCCGGCCGACCAGCACCTCGGCAGCGATGAGCACGGGAACAGCCTAGGTGGGGACGCTGCGGGGCGGCCGGCATCCACGGTGGAGATTGGCGAGCCGACCGATCGGGTACATCCCGCGCCGAACCTACTGGAACCCCCACCGGAGGAACGACATGCTCGCCATCGCCGCCGCCGCGGTCTTCGGCTTCGCCCTGTTGCTCGACCTGCTGGACAGCAAACTGGGAGCACCGGATCTGTTCAACTGGAACACCCTCGTGCTGATCGGCCTGCTGCTGCTCGCGCTCCACCTGGCCGGCTTCGGCAGCCGGGGCGGCGGTGGTGGCCGCTGGTACCGGGGTCGCCGTCCCGGGCGTGGCTGACCGAGAACGATCATCCCGGGCTCGGCCGGCAGCGCGATTCCGGCGTTGTCGGCCGAGCCCGGTACTGTTCGGGTGATGGAGTCCGACGCCCTGTTCACCCTCAGTGAACCCACGGCAGCACCCGGTGCGCCGACGGGTTCCGACGGCGTCGGCGGCTTCACCCCGGTCGGTCCGGACGCGCCGCTTCCGGTCCGGATGCGCCCGGCCACCCTGGACGAACTCGTCGGTCAGGACCACCTGCTCGCCCCGGGAGCGCCCCTGCGGCAACTCGTCGCCGGCAGCGCGCCGATGTCGGTCATCCTGTGGGGGCCGCCGGGAAGCGGCAAGACGACCATCGCCCACCTGGTGGCCGCCGCCACCGACCGGCGGTTCGTGGCCATGTCGGCGCTCTCGGCCGGGGTCAAGGACGTCCGGGCCGTGATCGACACCGCCCGGCGCCAGCGGCGTACCGGTGGCCCGCCGACCGTCCTCTTCATCGACGAGGTGCACCGGTTCAGCAAGACCCAGCAGGACTCCCTACTCGCCGCCGTCGAGGACCGTACGGTCACGCTGCTCGCCGCCACCACGGAGAACCCGTACTTCTCGGTGATCTCCCCGCTGCTGTCCCGGTGCGTGCTGCTCACCCTCCAGCCCCTCGACGACGCGGCGGTCCGCGCACTGCTGCGTCGCGCCCTGACCGACGAGCGTGGCCTCGGCGGCGCGCTCGACTGCGAACCGGAGGCGGAGGACCACCTGGTCCGGCTGGCCGGTGGGGACGTCCGCAAGGCGCTCACCGCGCTGGAGGCGGCGGCCGGGTCGGCGACCGCACTGGGCACCGGCCGGATCGACCTGGCCACCGCCGAGCGGGCGGTGGACACCGCGGCCGTGCGCTACGACCGGGCCGGTGACGCCCACTACGACGTGACCAGCGCGTTCATCAAGAGCATGCGGGGGTCGGACGTGGACGCCGCGCTGCACTGGCTGGCCCGGATGCTGGTCGCCGGTGAGGACGCCCGGTTCATCGCCCGTCGGCTGGTCATCTTCGCCAGCGAGGACGTCGGCATGGCCGATCCGAGTGCCCTCGGCGTCGCCACCGCCGCCGCCCACGCCGTCGAGTACGTCGGGCTGCCCGAGGTCCAGCTCAACCTTGCCCAGGCGGTGATCCACCTGGCCACCGCCCCCAAGTCGAACTCGGCCACCACCGCGATCGGCGCGGCGATCGCCGACGTGCGGGCCGGTCGGGGCGGCCCGGTCCCGCGCGGTCTGCGCGACGGCCACTACGCCGGTGCCCGAGGGCTCGGCCACGGCATCGGATACCGCTACCCGCACGACGACCAGCGGGGCGTGCTCACCCAGCAGTACGCGCCGGACGACCTGGTCGGCACCGACTACTACCAGCCGAGCCAACACGGTGCGGAACGATCGGTGGCCACCCGGCTGCCACTGCTGCGCCGGATCGTCCGCGGGCTGCCCGCGCCCGCCCGCGTACCGGCGGAGACCACGGGCGACCGGGTAGCGACGACGGGCCGGGCCGAGACGCCGCCGTCCGGAGTCGACGGCGGCCCGTCCACGGTCACGGACGCCCACGCGGCGGATGAGGTCGGCCGCAGCGCCGACGGGAAGGGTCAACAGTGAAATCGTCGGAGCGACCGGAGGACGGCCCGGACGAACGGCGTCCCAAGGCCCGCCGCTGGGGCCGGAGCAAACCCGAGGCTGCTCCGGAGGAGCCGGGCGCCGGTGAGGACTTCGGCTGGATCGACGACCTACGCTCGGCCAAGCAGCAGCGCGGCGAACTGGGCCCGGACGGGGTAGCCCCGGTTCCGGACGGCCCCGGCGCCCGCCCCGGCCCGTCCGCGCCGCCGGTCACCGACCGGCCCGGGCAGGTGCCTCCGGTCCGTCCGGGCCAGCCGCCCGCCGGTCGCCCGGCGCCACCGTCCGGCTCTGCCCCGGCGCCACCGTCCGGGCCCGTCCCGCCGCCGGCCCCCGGTGGCCGGGCCCCGATGCCGTCCGGCCCCGGTGGGCCGGATCCGGCCGTCGGCCCCCCGGCCGCGCCGCCCCGCCGGCTGCCGGCCGAACCACCACGCTCCCGCCCGGTCGACGGGCCGTGGCCGGGCGCACCGGCCCCCCGGCCGCCCGCCGGTCCGCCGCCTCACGCTGCGCCGCCCGCTGGTCCGCCGCCTCACGCTGCGCCGCCCGCTGGTCCGCCGCCTCACGCTGCGCCGCCCGCTGGTCCGCCGCCTCACGCTGCGCCGCCCGCTGCCGGGCCCCGGCCGCCCGCCGCCGCGCCCCCCGCCCCCGGCCCCCGGCCGCCCGCTGGACCCGGCGACCGTGCGCCAGGTGGGCCGCCCTTCGCGAGCGGTCCGTCGGCCCCGGGGCCAGGCGGGGGGCCGCCGTTCGCCGCCGGTCCGTCGGCTACGGGGCCCGGCGACCGTGCTCCGAGCGGTCCACCGTTCGCCGCCGGTCCGTCGCCAGCAGGTCCCGGCGACCGTGCTCCGAATCCGCCGCCGCCCGGCGGGCGACGGGAAGCCGGCCCGACGGGCGAGCCGACCGGTGGTTGGTCGGCCGCCGACGCGGGCGGTCCGCCCGGCTGGCGAGGGCGTCCCGGGCCCGCCGAGCCGGTCTCGGGAGCGCCGGGCGGCCCGGTCTCCGCCATGCCGTCCGGCCCGGTCTCCGGTGCGCCGACCGGCCAGGTCCCGGGTGGGCCGACCGGCCACGTCCCGGGTGGGCCCGGCGGGACCGGTGGACCGACCGGCCCCGCGCCGAACCAGCCCACGCCACGCCGGAACCCCTCCGGTCGGCCCGGCGGGATTCCGGCCAGCGCGCGCCGGACCGTCCCGCGCGGTCCCCAACGGGGCACGACGCCGCCGGAGTCGGGCGCCGGTCCGCGTACCGCTGACCGCACCGACCCCGACGTGACCGCCGGCGGCCGGGCGGGACGCTTCGGTGGCCCCGCCGGGCCCCGCCCGACCGCGCCGCACCCGGCCGACGGTCCCACCCACCCGGCCGTGCCGCACCATGTCGGCGCGCCTGCGCCCGACACCACTGGCCCGGTGCCCCGCCGGGGCCGCCGAGCGGCGGACGAGAGCGGGCAGGACACCGACGCCGGTACCCGCCCGTCGCCATCGGGCGTGGCGGGGCCGACCGGTGGTCCCGCCGTCCCCGGTGGGCCCTCGGCCGAGCCGGCGGGCGGCCGTCGGGGCGGACGGCGCCGCGCCGCCGAGCCCGAGGAAGAACAACCGATCGTCCCGCTGTCTGGCAACGCGCCGGCCATCCCCGGAGTGCCGTCCGGCGATCCGTCGGCGATGCCTGCCACCCCGCCGGAGGTTCGCACCGCGACGCCCGAGCGTGCCGACGGCTCGGTCCGGGGCCGTCGCGCCGCGCCGGAGGAACCGGCGACGCCACCGGCCGGCCGCCGGTCCGCCGAGCCGACCGAGACGCCGGTACGCAGCCGCCGCGCGGCCGACACCGAAGAGGCGCCGCCCCAGGGCCGGCGGGCCGCCGACGAATCCGGACGCGCTGCCGCGACCGGCGACACCGGCGAGCGACCGTTCACGGCCCGGCCCGGCGACACCGGCGAACGACCGTTCGCCGCACGGTCGGGTGACACCGGTGAGCGGCCCTTGGCGTCGCGGCCCGGCGACACGGGTGAGCGGCCGTTCGCGGCCCGGCCCGGTGACGGTCGGGCCGGGCGTCCGGAACGGCCGGCCGACTGGCTGCGGCAGGCCGGGCGCGGACACCACACCGATCCGGCACTGCCGACGGTCAAGCGGCGGCCCGGCACCCCGCCCGGTGGTCCGGCCGGGCACGCAGGCGGCACCCCGTCCGGCGGTACGGCGATGCTCGGTGGTCGTCGTGACGCGGACGGCTCCGCCCGCGCGATGCCGGACGACCAGACCGAAACGGGCGGCATCCCCGGCTGGCCCGCTGCGGCCATCCCCGGAGCCGGCAGCGCCGCGCCGGTACGCCCCGGTGGCGGCCGCCCCGACGCACCGCCGACCGACCGTGGTCGACCTGACGGTGCGCCCACCGATCGCGGTCGACCCGACGGGCCACCTGCCGAACGTGGTCGACCCGATGGGCCACCTGCCGAACGTGGTCGACCCGATGGGCCACCGACCGAACGTGGCCGACCCGATGGGCCACCGACCGAACGTGGCCGACCCGACGGACCGCCGGCCGGGCGGGGCCGGGCCGAACCGCCCGGCGGGCCTGGCCCGGCGGGCCCAGGGGCGGCAACCGGCCGACCCGGACCCGAGGCGCCCACCGGCCGTTCCCGGCCGACCGGTCACCCGGACGGTGGTCCGGCCGGTCCGCCGCGCGGCACCGCGCCGACGGACGGCATGCCGCCCGGTCCGCCGCGCGGGACCGCCCGCCCCGAGGTCGGTCCGCCGTCGCGTGGACCGCTGCCCCCGGACGCCGGTGCGCCGCGTGGTCCGGTGCCTCCGGACGGCGCGCCGCCGCGTGGTGCGGCGGGCCCCGACACGATGGCGGCAGGTCCCGGCGCGGGGCCGGTCCGTCCCGGCGGCATGCCGCCGGGACCCGCTCGCGGTGCCGCCCGGCCCGCCGGCCCGACCCTTCCGGAGGGGGGACCGCGCCGCCCCGACGGCGGCCCGGTGCGCCCCGACGCGGGTCCTCGTCGCCCCGACGGTGGTCCGGCCCGGCCCGAGGGCGGTCCGGGACGGCCTGACGCTGGTCCGGGACGGCCCGATGGTGGTCCGCAACGACCTGACGCTGGTCCGGGACGGCCCGAGGGCGGTCCGGGACGACCTGACGGTGGACACGGGAGGCCGGACGCCGGCCCGGCGGGCGGTGCTGTTCCCGGCCACCCGTCGCCGCCGGCCGCAGGTCCCGGCGAACCGCCGGCCGCGGTGGCCCGCGCCACCGCGTCGGCTCCACGCCCCGACGACCGGCTGGCCGGTCGGGCCGCCCCACCCCAACGGGACCCGGCCCGCCCGGAACCGTCCGGTGCCGCACCGGTGCCCCCGCCACCCCGCGCCGGGGAGGCGCCAGCGGTGGCCCGGGCCGCCGCCGTGGTGCCGTCCGCCGACCCGACCGGGCCCCGGCCCGCACCCGAGCCGGCGGTACGGCGACCCACCGACCCGGACGACTCCGACGGTGACCGCCCCGACGACGAGGCAGCGGACGCCGACCCGGAGACGCGTCGGCAGATCGGTGCCGGTCAGCGTCGCCGTACGCTGCTGCTGGCCCTGGTCAGCGTGCTCCTGCTGGCTGGCGTACCGGCCTTCTTCGGCGTGCAGGCGATGAACCGGGACCCGGTCTTCGTCTCGCTCGACGAACTGGAGGTGCCGGAGTGGGCCGCGGTGCAGCCGGAGGACTACGCCAGCGGCAGCCGCTGGTGCCTGCTCGACTGCCGTCTGCGCGAGCGGACCGTCACCTCCGAGCGGGCGCCGGATGAGACCGCCCAGGTGTACGAGGCCGCGCTCAGCCGCGACGGTTGGCAGCCCTGGCGGCCCGCGTACTGCCCGGAGCAGGAGGAGAACGGCAGCTACACCTGCTGGCGGCGGGACGAGTTGACGCTGGACCTGTGGGTCCGGGAGCCGACCTGCGTACCGCCGCCGGTGGACGGTGAGCCGGCGGTCGTACCCTCGCTCGACCCGTCGACCGCAGCCGAAGAGTGCTCCGGTTCGTTGGTGTCGGTGAAGGTCCGCAATGCGATCGACGACGAGCGGACCAGGCCACAGCCGGACACCGATCCGTCACTGACCGGTGAGGATCCCTTCCCGACGCTGACCGAGGATCCGCTGGGCGAGTTGACGCCGTCACCACCGTCCTGAGCCGATCGTCATCACGGACGGTAGGGTCTGCATCTGGCGGCCCGCCCGCTGCCGAAGGCGCGGGGCGGGCCACCGGTGACGGCGTGGGCGAGAAGGTCGTACGTCTCGTGGGCCGTGATGTCCCGGGACCGTGTTGAGGAGGACAGGCGTGGGCTTTTTGGAGGTCGCGGCATTGATCGCGGCTATCGCGTTCGCGATGCTGGTGCTGATCCTGACGCTGCCCATCCTGCGGCTGCGGCACACCGTGGATGCGACCACCCAAATGATCAACGACCTCAACGACCGGACCGGTCCGTTGCTCGGTGACGTCAACACCACCGTGCGGAACGTCAACGTCACCCTCGAACAGGTGCAGACGTCACTCGACGGCGTGAACCTCCAACTCGCCAAGGTCGACACCATGACCAGCCACGCGCAGAACATCAGCGCCAACGTCGCCAACCTGGTCACCGTCGTCTCGGCCGCGGCGGCGAACCCGCTGGTCAAGGTGGCCGCCTTCGGCTACGGCGTGCGCAAGGCCGCCGCCGCCCGACGCAGCGCCGAGACCGAACGCGAGGTCCGCGACACCATCAAGTCCCAGCGGCGCGCCGCCCGGCGCGGCAACCGCTGATCGACGGCGGAGGTACGAGCATGAAGCGGCTGTTCTGGCTGGGCATCGGTCTGGCCGTCGGCGTGGTGGTGGTCCGCCAGGCGACCCGTGCCGCGCACGCGTACACCCCGGCGGGCATCGCCGACAACCTGTCGCAATCCGCTGGCGGTCTGGTCGAGGAACTGCGTAGCTTCGTGGCGGACGTACGCGCCGGGATGGCCGAGCGGGAACACGAGATCCACGAGGCGTTCGCCCAGGGCGAGGCGTTCGACGACCAGTTCGCCGAGGTGCGCGACGAGCCGCGTATCGGTGACAGAGACATCTTTCCGGAGGAACCCCAGCGATGAAGACGGCGGAGATCAAGCGGCGGTATCTCGCCCACTTCGAGGCGAACGGCCATGCCGTGGTGCCGTCCGCTCCGCTGCCCGCCATCAACGACCCGAACCTGCTGTTCGTCAACGCCGGCATGGTGCAGTTCGTCCCTTACTTCTTGGGGCAGCAGACGCCGCCGTTCTCCCGCGCGGTGAGCGTGCAGAAGTGCATCCGTACGCCGGACATCGACGAGGTCGGCAAGACCAGCCGGCACGGCACGTTCTTCCAGATGAACGGCAATTTCTCTTTCGGCGACTACTTCAAGGACGGGGCGATCCCGTTCGCCTGGGAGCTGGCGACCAAGTCGGTCGAGGCCGGTGGCTTCGGGCTGGATCCGGAGCGGATCTGGGCGACGGTCTACCTCGACGACGACGAGGCGCGGGACATCTGGCTGCGCACCGGGGTGCCGGCGGAGCGGATCGTGCGCCGGGGCAAGAAGGACAACTTCTGGTCGATGGGCATTCCCGGCCCGGCCGGGCCCTGCTCCGAGCTGTACTACGACCGGGGGCCGGAGTACGGCGCCGAGGGCGGCCCGGAGGTCGACGAGGACCGGTACCTGGAGTTCTGGAACCTCGTCTTCATGCAGTACGAGATCGCGGACGTGCTCAACAAGGAGCAGTTCCGGATCGTCGGTGAGCTGCCGAAGAAGAACATCGACACCGGCATGGGCCTGGAGCGGATGGCCTCCATCCTGCAGGGCGTCGACAACCTGTACGAGATCGACGAGGTCCGGCCGATCCTGGACCGCGCCGCCGAGCTGACCGGCAAGCGGTACGGCGCGCACTCCGGGCACGCGGCGAACCAGTCGCACCCCGACGACGTCCGGCTGCGGGTGGTCGCCGACCACGTGCGTACCGCGTTGATGCTGATCGGTGACGGGGTGACCCCGTCCAACGAGGGCCGTGGCTACGTGCTGCGGCGGATCATGCGTCGGGCGATCCGCGCGGTGCGGCTGCTCGGCTGGCAGGAGCGGGCGCTGCCCGAGCTGCTGCCGGTGGCCCGGGACTGCATGGCCCCGTCGTACCCGGAACTGGCCGCCGACTTCGACCGGATCGCCGCGTACGCGTACGCCGAGGAGGACGCCTTCCTGGCGACGCTGCGCGCGGGCACCACGATCCTGGACACCGCGATCACCGAGACGAAGTCGGCGGGTCGGCCGGCGCTCACCGGTGACAAGGCGTTCCAGCTACACGACACGTACGGCTTCCCGATCGACCTGACCCTGGAGATCGCGGCCGAGCAGGGCCTCAGCGTCGACCAGGAGGGCTTCCGGCGGCTGATGGCCGACCAGCGGTCCCGGGCCAAGGCCGACGCGCTGGCGCGCAAGACCGGGCACACCGACCTGTCGGCGTACCGGCCGGTGCTCGACGCCGGTGGACCGGTGACCTTCACCGGGTACACCGAGGTCTCCCGCGAGTCGACGGTGCGGGCGGTGCTCGGCACCGACGGGCCGCGTGCGGCGGCGGTCGAGGGCGACCTGGTCGAACTGGTCCTGGACACCACGCCGTTCTACGCCGAGGGCGGCGGACAGCAGCCCGACGTCGGCATGATCACCGTCGGTGGCGGGCAGGTCGAGGTCCTCGACGTGCAGCAGCCGGTGCCGGGGCTGATCGTGCACCGGGCCCGGGTGGTCCGGGGCGAGGTCCGGGCCGGGGAGACCGGGTACGCCGAGATCGACACCAGTCGTCGGCGGGCCATCTCCCGGTCGCACACCGCGACCCACCTGGTGCACCAGACCATGCGTAACTTCCTCGGTGAGTCCGCCACCCAGGCCGGTTCGCTGAACGCCCCGGGTCGGCTGCGGTTCGACTTCAACACCGCCACCGGCGTGGCGCCGAGCGTGCTGCGCGACGTGGAGCAGCAGGTCAACGAGGTGCTCCTGGCGGACCTTGAGGTGCACGCCTTCGTCACCTCGCTGGAGGAGGCGCGCCGGATCGGCGCCATGGCGTTGTTCGGCGAGAAGTACGGCGACCAGGTCCGGGTGGTCGAGGTCGGCGACTACGCCCGGGAGCTGTGCGGCGGCACCCACGTGGCCCGCTCCGGCCAGCTCGGCCTGGTCAAGATCCTCTCGGAGTCGTCCATCGGTTCCGGCGTACGCCGGGTCGAGGCGCTGGTCGGCATGGACGCGTTCAACTTCCTGGCCCGTGAGCACCTGCTGGTGGCCCGGCTCGCCGAGCTGTACCGAGTCCCCTCCGAGCAGGTGGCGGACCGGGTCGAGCAGACGGTGACCCAGCTCCGCGACGCGGAGAAGGAGCTGGAGAAGCTGCGCGCCCAGCTCGTACTCGGCGGTGCGGCGGCGTTCGCCGCGCAGGCCCGGGACGTGCGCGGGGTGGCCTACGTCGGCATCGAGGCGCCCGAGGGGGCGGCCGGCAACGACGTCCGCACGCTGGCCCAGGAGATCCGGGGCCGGATCGACGCGGCCCGGCCGGGCGTGGTCGCGGTGGCGGCCCGCGCGAACGGGAAGGCGTCCCTGGTGGTGGCGGTGAACTCGGCCGCCCGCAACCGTGGCCTCGCCGCGAACGACCTGGTCAAGGCGGCGTTCTCCGGGCGCGGTGGTGGCAGTCCGGACCTGGCCCAGGGCGGTGGGCAACCGGCGTCGGAGGTCCCCACACTGTTGCTCACGGTGGAGAAGGCGGTCGCCGAGGCGTGAGTCCTCAGAACCTCAGGGCAGGGCGGGCCGCGCAGGTCCGCCCTGCCGTGTATATCGGGCGAGGTGACGAAGCGTGACCGGGTTGTCCCGGGGTGTGCGGTTGGGCGTGGACGTCGGACAGGTGCGGATCGGGGTCTCCCGGTCGGATCCGCACGGGGTTCTCGCCACCCCTCTGGTCACCCTCTCGCGGGAGCAGAATCCCAGGCCAGACGCGGTGCCGACGGACCTCGCGGAGGTGGCCGCACTGGTCGCCGAGCACGAGGCGGTCGAGGTGGTGGTGGGCCTACCGGTGAACCTGGCGGGTAAACACGGCCCCGCAGCGGAACACGTGAAGGCGTACTCTCGACAACTGGCCGATGTGATAGCGCCTGTTCCGGTGACGCTGACTGACGAGAGGATGTCCACGGTCGTGGCGAGTCGTAGGCTTGCCGAGCGCGGTGTCCGGGGGAAGAGACAACGGGCGGTGGTCGACCAGGCCGCCGCGGTGGAGATTCTGCAGAGCTGGCTGGACGCGCAGCGGAGGCGGACCGAATGATGGACGATCTGGACCTCGGGTTCGACGAGCAGGACCGGGGGGAGAAGGGCAAGCACCGTCGGGGACGGCGGCGCGGTGGCCGTTCCGGTAGCGGTAAGGGCAAGACAGTCCTTGCCCTGATGCTGGCGCTGGTGCTGCTCGGCGGCATCGGCGGCGGCGCCTTCTACGGCTTCGACCGGATCCAGAGCTACTTCGTCACACCGGACTTCGACGGCGACGGCACCGAGGACGTGACGATCCAGATCCCGCAGGGCGCGTTCCTGGCCGACATGGCCGTGGTGCTCCGCGACGCCGGCGTGATCAAGAGCACCAAGGCGTTCATCGAGGCGGCGCAGGACAACTCCCGCAGTCGCAACATCCAGCCCGGTACGTACAAGCTGCGCAAGGAGATGAGCGGCGCGAACGCCCTGGCCGCGATGCTCGACCCGCAGAACCGGATCGTCAACGGGCTCACCATTCCCGAGGGGCGCACCGCCAAGAGCGTCTTCAAACTGCTCAGCGAGCAGACCGACATCCCGGTCAAGGAGTTCGAGGCCGCCGCGAAGGACCCGGAGAAGCTCGGCGTACCGGACTGGTGGTTCAAGCGCGAGGACGGGAAGAAGGTCACCAAGTCCATCGAGGGCTTCCTCTTCCCGGACACCTACGAGATCCCGCCGAACGCCACCGCCGAGGTGATCCTGGGGCAGATGGTCGACCACTTCCTCTCCGTCACCGGGCAGATGGACTTCGCCGACCGGGTGCAGAAGGAACGCGGCGGGATCAGCCCGTACGAGGCGTTGATCGTGGCGTCGCTGGC
Source organism: Micromonospora sp. NPDC002389 (assembly GCF_040296095.1). Taxonomy (NCBI): domain Bacteria; kingdom Bacillati; phylum Actinomycetota; class Actinomycetes; order Micromonosporales; family Micromonosporaceae; genus Micromonospora; species Micromonospora sp. NPDC002389. The sequence continues at coordinate 37,177 of NZ_JBEOWP010000004.1, read as the reverse complement.
CCAGGCCGAGGCCGGCACCAAGAAGGACCTGGGTCGGGTCGCCCGGGTCGCCTACAACCGGGTCTACTCGGGCACGTTCGACTGCAGTTGCCTGGAGATGGACGTCACGGTCAACTACTACTTCGAGTCGATCGGGCAGGAGGGCAAGACCTCCGGCCAGATGACGCGGAGCGACCTCGACAACCCGAAGAACCCGTACAACCGCAAGTTGCCGGGCATGATCCCGACGCCGATCAACAACCCGGGCAAGGAAGCGCTGGAAGGCGCGATGGACCCGCCGGCCGGCGACTGGCTCTTCTTCGTGGCGATCGACAAGCAGGGCAACTCCGCCTTCACCAAGGACTACAGCCAGCACGAGCGCAACATCGAGAAGGCCAAGGAGAACGGCGTCCTGTGACGGTGGCGCCACGGCGGGCGGCAGTGCTGGGCAAGCCGATCGCCCATTCGCTCTCCCCGGTGATCCACAACGCCGGGTACGCCGCCGCCGGGCTCGCCGGGTGGTCGTACACCCGGATCGAGTGCGCGGCGGCGGAGTTGCCGGACCTGGTCGCCGGGCTGGGCCCGGAGTGGGCCGGGCTGTCGGTGACCATGCCCGGCAAGGAGGCGGCGCTGACCGTCGCCGCCGAGGTCTCGCCGGTCGCCGCCGCCGTCGGCGCGGCCAACACGCTGGTACGCCGTCCCGACGGCACCTGGTACGCGGACAACACCGACGTCACCGGCATGGTCGACGTGCTGACGTCCGCAGGCGTGGGCGCGAATGCCCCTCGCGTGGTGCCGACCGTCACGGTGCTGGGTGCGGGTGGCACCGCGCGGGCGGCGCTGGCGGCAGCGGCTCGGCTGGGCGCGACCGGGGTGACCGTGGTGGCCCGCCGCACGGCAGCGGTCGAGGAGTTGGTGCCGGTGGCCACCGCCCTGGGACTGACGCTGACCGCCGCCCCCTGGGCGGACGCGGTCGCGCTGGCCGACGTCGACCTGCTGATCTCCACGGTGCCGAAGGGCGCTGCCGACGAGCTTGCCGGTGTGGTGCGCTGGCGTCCCACCACGGTGCTCTTCGACGCCATCTACGATCCGTGGCCGACCCCGCTGGCCGCCTCGGCCGCTGCCGCCGGCTGCCCGGTCGTCTCCGGCCTGGACCTGTTGTTGGCCCAGGCCGTCGGCCAGTTCGTGCAGTTCACCGGCGTCCCCGCCCCCCGCGCCGCGATGGCCGCCGCCCTGACCGCTGCTCGGGTCGCCGCGCGGGTCGACTGACTGCCGCAGGAGTTACCGCCAGCCAGCCTGCCCAAGCTCCCACCGCACCCCAGACCCCGTATCTCGCCACCACAGGCACGGCCCGCGCCACCCCACCCACGTCCCCACCCCGTCCTGCCCTGGCCCGCCGATCATGGACTTGTGGCTGCCTCGAATAGCCCCAAGGTGTGACAGAAGCACCGCCACAACTCCATGATCGGCGGGGGTGAGCAGGCCCGGCGAGCGGGGCAGGGCAGGGCAGGGGCGTTTGCTTGCGCGTGGATGCCACTCCATCCCGGATCGAGTGGCATCCACGCGGCTGCGAAGGCACTCGATCCCGGATCGAGTGCCTTCGGCGCTCGGCGCTCGGCGCTCGGCGCTTTCGGCTCGGGGCTTCGCGATCTTGGTGCGGAAGTGCCCTTGGGGGTTTGTGCACCGAGGTCTATTGCGTCTCTGGGGTAGGCGTGGGGGGACCGGGGTGGCGGCGTGGGGCTGCCCAGGCGAGGAACCGGGTGAAGAGGGTGGCCGGGTCGGGGCCGTCGTGCGGGTTGAGGTGGTAGAGGTCGCGCATCGCCTCGTACATCAGGCCGGCGAGATAGATCGACAGGCCGGTGGCGTTGCCGTCGTACTCGACGCGGAGCAGGAGTCGGGCCTCGCCGCAGGGCCAGGGTTGCCCGTCGGCGCGGCAGCACCACATCGGCCGCAGCGGGGTGTGCGGGACGTCGGCGGCGCGGGCGTGCGGGCGTACCGGAGGTGGGCCACCACCCGGGGCGAAGAGTCGTGTGCCGATCATGGGCGGCCCCCGTTCGCCCGCCACTGTTGCCCCGGCGTCAGCCAGCCGGGGCGCCCGGGGCGGTGCCGGGGCAGCGGCCGGGTCGGCTGACGCATCCACTCGGGCGGGTGGGTGCCGCGTCGGCGTCGTGGCAGCGACAGAGTCGGCAGAACTGTCGTCGGGCATTGATACCATGCGATCGGCGTACGCATGTCGTCCTCCATTTTCTGCGGTGGACGGGGCCGCCCGGGTGTGGGGGATCCACGGGCGGCCCCGGTATGCGAAACCACCCCGTCCCTTCCTGGATGGGAGCGGATTCGCCGGGTGACAGTCTGGATAGGACCGCACTACCGTCGATACGTGCGCGTGGCATCCGCGCACGTCATCGGCGCAAGCGGGTGGGCTTGGCGAATCCGCGAGCGAGATTGGGCAGAGGTGGGGAATTGATGGGGACCGCTATCGACTACGTACGCGAGGAACTGCGACTACTGCGTGTCCAGGTCAAGCTGAGCCAGGATGATTTCGGGCGGGGCATCGGCTATTCCGGCTCGCATGTCAGCTCGGTGGAGACCGGTGGTCGACCGCCGACGAAGGAGTACATGTTCGCGGTCGACCGGGCGCACGATCCGGCCTTCGACCCGCAGGCGGGGGAGGGCAGGTTCACCCGGATGCTGCGGGAGTTGTCGAAGCTGGAGCAGACGCCGTCCTGGCTGCGGGAGTGGATCGAGCTGGAGCGCGACGCGACGTTATTACGCTGGTACGAGCCCGCGTTCCTGCCCGGCCTTCTCCAGACGGAGGCATACGCCCGAGGCATGATGAACAACGGCCTGCTCCTGCCCGACGAGATCGACCAGCGGGTGGCCTCCCGACTCGACCGGCAGCCGGTCCTCACCCGCGACGCGCCGGTGCCATTGGTAGCGGTGATCGACGTGATGGTGCTCCGGCGGCAGGTCGACGGGCGCCCCGAGATCATGCGGGAACAGCTCGAACACCTGGTCAAGATGTCCGAGCTGCTACACGTGCAAATACTCGTGGTGCCGGAGGACGCGGGAATCTACCCTGGCCTGCAAGGCGGGTTCATCCTGGCGACCGCCGGTGACGGCTCGGTGGTGGGACATCTCGATCATCAGGTGCGTGCGCAGGTGGTCAGCCAGACCGACGACCTTGTTACGCTCCAACGGACGTGGGAGGCGGTCCGGGGTGAGGCGCTCCCGCGCAGGCAGTCACTCGAACTGATCAAGGAAGTGGCGCAGACATGGACATGACCGGTGCCAGGTGGCGCACGTCGACCTACTCGGGGACCAACGGCGGGTCGTGCGTGGAGGTCGCCGACAACCTCTCCGGCGTCGTGCTGGTGCGCGACACCAAGGACCGGGACGGCGGCACCCTGCGGTTCGCGCCGGCCGCCTGGCAGTCGTTCGTCACGCTGGCGAAGCAGACCGCCCCGAACTGAGCCGCACGTGCGGCACCGAAGGCCCCCGACCACGTCGGGGGCCTTCGTCGTGCCCGTGTCGCTGGGTTCTGCCCGTGCCGCTGGGTCGCGGCATCGATCGGTGCGGACTTGCGCATAGGTCGTCACTGGGGTAGGTCATCGATCGCCGCTGAGGTGCGGCGCCGGTCCGGCGCTGAGATGTGGTACCCGCTGCGGCGCTGACCTGCGGCTCGGTGGGTGTGCAGCCGCAGCACCGCCGACAGCCTGTGGCAGCTCCGGCCGGGCGCTGTGTCGCAGCGTCGGCTTAGGTGAACTTTAAGACCCGCTTAGGTCCCCCGGTCATTCGCACGCTCTGTTGTGTACGCCGCTACGCTCCACAGCGTTATCGCCGAATTCACAAGGAGTCTGAGTGACCAGGCGCGGACTGCACCGCCTCATCCGGCACCGTGGCCCCCGGCGTAAGGCCGTGGTCCTCGGTGTCCTCGGCTCCACGGTCGTGCTGGGTCTCGGCGCGACCATGGTGCCCCTGATCGCCGACGACGACCTCTCCATTCCGGTGGTGTTCGACACCACCGCCACGGCCGTCCCCCAGGACGGCGACAACAGCGTCAAGACGACGCTGGCCACCTGCGCCGCCCCGTGCGACGGCAACCCCCGTGGGGCCCGGGACGCGGTCCTCGCCTTCTCGGTGACCTCGCTGCCCGCCAACGCGGTGAACGTCCGCGCGACGCTGCGGGTACACGCCTGGCAGGCGTTCGAGGCGACGGTGACCGCGCACGAGTCCGGGCTCGACGCCCGGGCCGCCCGGCCGGCTCTCGGTCAGGTCGGCAGCGCCCTGGACGTGGTGGCCGGAGTCGGTAAGGGCTTCAACGAGTGGGACGTCTCGAAGCTGGTCACCGGCAACGGCACCTGGACGGTGTCGCTGGCGCAGACCGGCCTCGGCAGCCGGATCTACTGGGCGTCGGGGGAGAACCGCAACCCGGACGTCCGTCCCCGGCTGGTGTTGAGCTACGACACGGGTACGCGTCCGACGCCCGCGCCGTCCAGCGCCTCGCCGACCCCGTCGGCCGCGTTGCCGACCCGCCCGCCCGCCTCGCCGAGCGCGTCACCCAGCCCGACCCCGACCCGGCCGAGCCCGACGCCGACCAAACCACCGGCGGACTCCGGTGCGTGCGGTCAGGTGTCGGCGAAGCTGGTGCCCTCCTGCGGTGCCTGGTGGGGGATGTACTCACCCTCCGGCGCGGACAGCGGGTGGGACCACGGTAAGGCGATCAGCGACGTGGAGAAGCAGGTCGGGCGGACGTTCGACATCGTGCACCGCTACCACGACTTCTCCAACAGCGGCAGCAACGGTGCCTTCCCCGACGCGTACCAGCAGCAGCAGATGCGCGAGGGTCGGCTGATGTTCTTCGCCTGGGAGAGCCGGGTCTTCTCGTCCGGCACGGTGCTCACCTGGCGGGACGTCTACAGCGGCCGGTACGACCAGACGATCGACGACGTGGCCGGCCGGATCAAGGCGGCCGGGGTGCCGGTGTTCATGGGCTTCGACCACGAGCCGGAGGACGAGCCGGAGAAGGGCAGCGACGCGGAGTTCGTCCGCGCCTGGCGGTACGTGTACGACCGGTTCGCCGCGGCGGAGGTCCGCAACGCGGTGTGGGTCTGGACGATGATGGGCTGGTCCGGCCACTACGACCGGTACGCCGGCCTGTACCCGGGTGACAACTACGTCGACTGGGTGGCCTGGGACCCGTACAACTTCCACGTCTGCAACGGCAGCACGACCTGGAAGAGCCCGAGCACCACCATCGGTTCGTTCTACCGCTGGCTGGACGACACCGGCATCGGCAAGGGCAAGCCCCGGATGCTGGCCGAGTTCGGCACGAACTTCGACAGCGCCGACCCGAACGCGAAGCGGCGCTGGTTCGAGGAGTTCCCGGCGGCGCTGAAGGCCCACCCGAAGATCAAGGCCGCGATCTACTTCAACTCCCCGGGCATGACGAAGACGACGAACGTCTGCAACATGACAATGAACCAGGACGCCTCGGCAGTGGCCGGTTTCGCCGCCGCCGGACGGGACAGCTACCTTCGGCAACCCACCGGAGGGAGCCGCTGACCTCAGGTAACCCGCGGGCGGTCGGATGCCGCACAGGTGCTGTCCGACATACGACCGCCCGCGGTGATGTCCGCAACTGGATGAACTGACCGCCCAATCGGCGGATATCGCCTCTGGGGCGAACGGGAGAAGCTACGCAACGCACATTCCCGTCCACCCTGGAGGCGCAGCGTGCCCATAATCTCCTTCCCGTGGCGGAACACCCGCCGAAAGCGCGTACGGGCAGGGGCTGTCGCATTAGCAACCGTCGCGGCCGTCCTGGCCGTGCCCAGCGCGACATCCGCCGCCGTGGTGCCGGTTCCCGAACCGGCGACTCTGGTGTCCGCGAACCCCGCCGACGAGACCCCGCACGCGCGGGACGGTGAGGCCCGTGCCTTCGCACAGGTCGGCAACACGGTGTTCGTGGGAGGCAGTTTCACCCAGATCCGGCAGACCGTCAGTACGCCGTGGATCACCCAGCGCTATCTCTTCGCCTACAACCGCACCACCGGCACGATCTCCACCACCTTCCTGCCGGTGCTCGACGGGGCGGTCAACTCGCTCATCGCCGGTCCCGGCGGGACGCTGATCGTCGGCGGCGTCTTCAAGAACGTCAACGGGGTGGCCCGCCGCAACCTGGTGGCGCTCGACCCCTCCACCGGCATGATCATCGACAGCTGGGTGGGCCGGTCCGACGGCGGCACCGTGCGCGACATGGTGCTGCACGACAACTGGCTGTACGTGGCCGGGGCGTTCAACTGGCTCAACGGCACGGCGCACGCCGGGCTCGGGCGGCTGAACGCGACCACCGGTGCGATCGACCCGACCTTCAACATCAACACCTCGGTCGGTCGGCACGACACCAGCATGTACGCGTGGACCATCGACGTGTCGCCGGACGGCAGCACGCTCGTGGTCGGTGGCAACTTCATGTTCGTCAACGACCTGCCGCGCAACCAGATCGCGCTGATCGACCTGACCGGTACGCCGAGCGTGATCGACTGGAGCAGTGAGCGGTTCGTGGCGCCGTGTGCGGCACCCACCACCTTCGTGCACTACGTGCAGGACGTGCGGTTCGGTGCGGACGGAAGCTGGTTCGTCGTCGGCACCAACGGCGGCTCGGGCTGGCCGGCGGCGTACTGCGACGTGCTGGTGCGCTTCGAGACCGCCGCCCGGGGCAGCGGCCAGAACGCCACCTGGGCCAACTTCACCGGCAACGACACCATCACCTCGGTCGAGGTGGCCGACAACGTCATCTACCTCGGCGGGCACTTCCGCTGGCTGAACAACCCGAACGCCAGTGACAGCGCCGGCAACGGCGCGATCGACCGGCTCGGTATCGGTGCGGTCAACCCGGCCACCGGCATGCCGGTGAACTGGAACCCGCGTCGCAGCGGCGGTTCGGCGCTGCCGTCGGGCGCCACCTCGTGGGGCTCGACCGTGCCGGTGCTCTGGCGTGGCCCGGACGGCCTGTACTTCGGACACAACTCCGACGGCATGGGCAACGAGTACCACGGTCGGCTGGGCATGTTCCCGGTCAGCGGTGGTCGTACCATCACCCCGCGCAACCCTCCGACGGCCGCCAGCGGTCACCTGTACCTGAACGTCGGTAGCGGTTCGGTGGCGAAGGTGCCGTTCGACGGCAGCACCCTCGGCACCGCCACCACGGTGAGCCAGGCCAACTACACCGGTGCCGGGGCGACCTGGCGGGTGGACGACCGGATCTACTGGTCGCGGTTGGTCTCCGGGTCGCGTACGGGTAGCCGGATCGACATCTCGATGTTCAACGGCACCACCATCGGTGCGCCGTGGGAGGCGTCCGGCTACAACGACTGGTTCAACCCGGCGCAGTTGACCGGGGCGTTCTTCCTCGACGGCCGGCTCTACTACACCCGGACCGGGCAGAACAACCTGTACTACCGGTTCTTCGAGATCGATGGCAACTACCTGGGTGCCACCGAGTTCACCGTGCCGACCACGGGCGTCACCTGGTCCACCGTGCGCGGCATGGCCTGGGTGAACGGGAAGATCGTCTTCGGGGCGACGAACGGTTCGCTGCGCAGCGTGCCGTTCGACCCGACCCTGGCCCCCGCTGCGGCGGTCACCGGCGCCGAGGCTACGGTGATCGCCACCGCTACCACGGAATTGACCTGGTCAACTCCGTCGATGTTCTTCTCCGTGCAGTAGCGTTCACTGTTCGTAATGTAACCTCGGTAAATTGTTCACGTTGGGCCGGCGGCGGATCCACCGTCGCCGGCCCACGGAACGTGGGGAGGACCGTTGACCGGCATCCGGCGTGGCTTCGTGGTGCGCATGGTCTTCGCGATCAAGCGTCGCTGGTACGCCCTGCGCTATCCGCGCCTGACCCTCGGTCGGGATGTCGAGATCCGTGGCCGGATCCGCCTGCGGCGCGGGGTGCGGGTGACCATCGGTGACCGGACCAGAGTGAACAAGTTGGTCCGCTTCGCCGGGCCCGGTGAGGTACGCGTCGGAGCCGACTGCCTGCTCAACGCGACATGGGTGGGCACGTGGACGTCGGTGACGATCGGGAATCGGTGCCTGTTGTCCGACTGCGAGTTGCTGGACAATGACTTCCACAACCTGCCACCGGCTCAGCGGCACGATCCGCCCACTCCGGCCACGCGTGCGCCGATCACGGTCGAGGACAACGTCTGGATCGGCGCTCACGCGCTGGTCATGAAGGGCGTACGGATCGGCCGGGACAGCGTGGTGGGGGCTGCGACAGTGGTGCGGACGGACGTACCGCCCGGGGTCGTGGTCATCGGCAACCCACAACAAACGGTGAAGAAGTTCAATGACTGATGCCGCTCCCAGCCCCTGGGCCAACGACGGTGCGAACGCCGAGACGTCGCCTCGGTCCGTCACCATCACCGACGTGCTGCGCGTGCCGCTGCACCGGATCCGGCAGGTCGCCGCAGTGGCGGTGTTCGGGCTGGTGGCCGCCGCAGGCTACGCGTTCCTGGCCCCGTCGGCGGTGTCCGCCAACGCGGTCGTGGCGGTCCGTCCGGTGGTCACCGACGCGTTCACGCCCAGCGGCGCCAACGCCGACCGCGCGGTGAACATGAACGTGGAGAGCCGCATCGCCACCGGCACCGAGGTGGTCGGCAAGCTGGCCGACGAGTTCAGTTCGGACCAGCGTTCGGTCCGCGACGCCCTCGAGGTCGAGGTGCCCACCGGTGGGCAGATCCTGCGCTTCGTCTACCAGGCCCGCAGCGCCGACGACGCGGTGCTCGGCGCCAACCTCGCCGCAGAGAGCTACCTCAACGTCCGGCGCGCCATGTACGAGCGGCAGCGCGAGGAGATGCTCCGCTCCTACGACGAGAGCATCGAGAAGGTCGCCACGCAGCAGGCAGCGGCGCAGCGACGGGTGAACAACTCCCGGGACACCGCCGCCAGCAACGTGGCGGTCGCCGAACTGAGCGCGATCAACAACCAGCTCACCCAGCTCAACTCCGCCCGCACCGAGATCGCCGCCGTCGACGTGAACCCGGGGTGGGTCACCCAGTCCGCCGAGCGGGCGCTGACCTCGGCGGCCGGCAACGCGCCCATGCTGATGGCCGCCGGGCTGCTCGGTGGTGCCCTGATCGGCCTGGTGCTCGCGTTCGCCTGGGAGTCCTTCGACCGGCGGGTGCGGACCGTCGTCGACGCCAAGGACAACACCGGCCTGCCGTTGCTCGGCACGATCCGGTACACCGGTCTGCGCGGCCGGGCCGTCGACGCGGACGTGCGCTACGTCGCGATGGCCATCGCCGAGCGGGTACGCCACCCGGCCCGGGTCGCCGTGGTCACCGCGCGGGAGGACGCCAGCGCGATCACCGCCGGCCTGGCCGTGGCGCTGGCGGTGGCCGGTCGCGAGGTGTTCGTCGCCGACGACAGCGGCCGCATCGACCGGCTGCGCGCCGCCGTGCAGGCCGACCGGGACCGACTGCCGCCCAGCATCGACCCGAGCCGGCCCACCGTGCCCAAGCCGCGGACCGCGCCGGCCCGGCCGGTCAGCATGGAGGGGCCGGACGACTCGCCCACCGAGATCATCCGCCGTCCCTCGCCGCACCCGCCCGGCGCGCGTCCCTCGACCGACCCGGAAGCGACGATCACGATTCCCCGGGTCACCTCGGCCAAGGCGAGCGTCAGCCCGACCGCGAACGGCCAGGTGAACGGCGGCGACAAGGTGACCGTGGGTGCCGGCAGCGTCCGGTTCGGCACCTGGCGGCAGGGCGCCGACCAGCGTCTGGTGCTCTACAACGCCCCGCCGGCCGAGGCCGACGAGCGTGGTGTCGCGGTGGCCCGGCAGGGCACCGCGGTGGTGGTGGTCGAGCGTGACCGGACCCGGCAGACCGACCTGCGTCGGCTCGCCGAGCGACTGCGGGCGGCCGGGGTGAATCCGCTCGGCTTCGTGCTCTCGCGCAGCGGCCGAGGCTGAGGCGGTGCCGGTGATCCAGGCTCCGCCGGCCACCGAGCCGGCGCCGCCGGCCGCCGGCGGTACCCCGTCGGTGATCGCCCCGCCACCACGGCTGCCGCTGTGGCCGCTGATCGCCATGTTCGGACTGGTGCCGATCTGGTGGCTGGCCGGCTTCTTCTATCTCGGCTGGCCGCTGCTGGGCGCGCTGCTGTTCGTGCTGCTGGTCACCCGGGGCCGGGTGCCGCTGCCGCCCGCGACCGGCATCTGGCTGCTGTTCCTGGCCATCGTGCTGGTCAGCGTCACCCAGTTGCAGTCGCCGGTGTCGCTGCTGACCTTCGCCCTGCGGCTGGGTTTCTACCTCACTGCGGTGGTGGTCGGCGTCTACGTCTACGCGGTCGCCCGGGAACGCCCCGACCAGACGGCCGTGCTGGTCCCGCTCTGCGCGTTCTGGTTCGGGCTGGTCGTGCTGGGCTGGCTGGGCGTGCTGGTGCCGAGATTCGAGATGACCACGCCGGTCGAGGTGCTGCTGCCGGGCGGGGTCTCCGGCACGCCGTTCATCAACGACATGGTGCACCTGGCCACCGCCGAGTACAGTGCCCGGTCGCTCAACCCGATCTTCCGGCCGGCGGCACCCTTCGCGTACACCAACAACTACGGCAGCGCGTACGCGATCACGCTGCCCTGCGTGGTCGCCTTCACCATGCTGCGCCGACAGGGGCTGCTGCGCTGGGCGCTGCTCGCGTCGCTGCCGCTGTCGCTGGTGCCGGCCTTCCTCACGCTCAACCGCGCGATGTTCCTCAGCCTCGGCGCCGGCCTGGCCGTGCTCGGCCTGCGTGCCGCGCTGCGCGGCAACGTCCGGGTGGCGGCCTCGATCGTCGGTGTGGTGCTGGTCGGTGGTCTGGTCACGCTCTTCATCCCGGTCACGGAGTTGATCGGGAACCGGGTCGAGTCCAGCGACACCAACACCGACCGGTTCTCGCTCTACTCGGAGGTGCTCCGTCGGGTGGGCGACTCACCGTGGCTGGGCTACGGCGCCCCGGTGAACGTCGACACCGTCTCCGCCGACGCGCCGATCGGCACCCAGGGCCAGCTCTGGATGGTGCTGTTCAGCCACGGCATCCCCGCGCTGCTCTGCTTCCTCGCCTGGTTCGTCGTCGCCGCGTTCGTCTGTGCCCGGGCGACCTCGGCGGCCGGGCAGTGGCTCTCCATCGTCCCGGTGGTCTGCCTGGTGCAGGTGCCGTTCTACGGGATGGCCAACCAGAACCTCGCCGTCGCCTTCTTCGCGGTCGGCTTCGCGATGGCGCTCACCGAGCGGGAAGTGCACCGTGCGGGTGGGCGGTCCCGACCACGACCACGACCGGCGGTGCAGCCGACATGACCGTCACCACCAGTTCCCCGGCCGAGGACCGGCCCGCCGGGGCGGACCCGGGCCGGGACGACGGCGCGACCGAGACCCGGCGCAGCGTCCGCAGTGGCGTCGCCGGGCTGGTCGGCGCCGCCACCAGCGGGCTGTTCGGCTTCGTGCTGGCGGTCGTCATCACCCGGGGGTACGGCACGACCGGGTCCGGCGCGTTCTTCGCCGCGATCGGCGTGGTGACCGTCGCCGCCGCGGTCTGCACCCTGGGCGCGGAGACCGGGCTGATGTGGGCGCTGCCCCGGCGGCGGGCCGGAGCGAGCGGCGACGCCGCCCGGGTGCTGCCGGTGGCACTGGTGCCGCCGCTGCTGTTCGCGGTGCTGATCGCGATCGGTGGTGCGTTGCTCGCCGGTCCGCTGGCCGGGCGGTTGCTCGGGCCGGAGGGAGAGCCGCTGCTGGTGGTCACGTTCGTCGCGGTGCCGGTGGTGGTCGCGATGAACCTGCTGCTGGCCGTGGTGCGGTGCGTCCGCCCGATCCGCTCGTACGTGGCGGTGCAGTTCCTGCTGCTGCCGGTGGCCCGACCGGCGCTGGTCGGCGCGGCGCTGCTGGTCGGCGGCGGCCTGGTCGCCGGCATGACCGGCTGGCTGGTGCCGGCCGCCGTCGGGTTGCTGATCTGCCTGATGATGGTCGCCCGGCCGCTCGGCGTGGGCCACGGCGCCCGGCTGCGCCCGGAACGGACCGACTGGGCCACGTTCTGGCGGTTCGCGTTGCCCCGGGCCGCCTCCGCGGCGATCGACGCCGGCAGCATGTGGGTCGGTGTCCTGCTCACCTCGGCCCTGGCCACCCAGGCCGACGCCGGTGTCTTCGGCGCGGTCGGCCGGTACGTGCTCGCCGGGCAGTTGGCGATGCAGGGCCTACGGGTGGCGGTCTCGCCGCAACTGTCGCGGTTGCTCGGGCGGGGCGACCGAGTCGCCGCGGCGGCGGTGCACCGGCAGTTGACCACCTGGGGGCTGGTGCTGTCCTGGCCGGTCTATCTGCTGCTGGCCGTGTTCGGGCCGGCCTTCCTGGCGCTGTTCGGTCCCGAGTTCACCGCCGGTGCCGCCGCGTTGACCGTGCTCGCCCTGGCGATGCTGATCAACACCGGTGTCGGCAACGTGCAGAGCCTGCTGCTGATGGGCGGGCGCAGCGGTCTGCACCTGGCCGGCGCGCTGGCTGGACTGGTGGTCACCGTCGGTCTCGGCCTGCTGCTGATCCCGGCGTACGGCGCCACCGGCGCGGCCCTGGCCTGGGCGGCCGGTATCGCCACCGAGAACCTCACGGCGGTCACCTGTGCCCGGCTGGTGGTGGGCCAGCCGTTGGTCGACGCGGGGATGCTGCGCGCGGCGGCGGCCACCGTCGGCGGCGTCGGGCTGGCCTCGGTCGCCGGCCTGGTGGTGGGCGGGCGGGGCATTCCCGGCCTGCTGGTGGCGGTGGCCGTGCTGGCCGCCGGCTGCGTCGGCTTGTTGACGTTACCCCGGGTGCGACGTGGCATCCGGGCGACCATGGTGCAGATTCGGGGCGGGTCGCCGCAGGGCACCCCGCCCCCGCCGTCGAAGGGCAGGTGAGGTCGTCGTGTCGTCCATCCGGGACCGGGTGAAGCAACTGGTGCCGACCCAGGTGACGAACCGGGTGCGGGAGAGCCTCGTCGACTACGGGGTCCGCACCAGCGACCGGCGTCCGTTGCCGGACTTCCTCATCATCGGCACCAAGCGGGGCGGGACCACCTCGCTGTGGAACTACCTCATCCAGCATCCGCTGGTGCCCCGGCTCTTTCCGGCCTGGAACACGAAGTCCTCGCACTACTTCGAGGAGCACTGGGGTCGCGGTGAGGCGTGGTACCGCTCGCACTTCCCGACGCTGCGCCAGCGGGAGGCGCTGGAGAGCCGCCACGGCGGCCCGGTCCGTGTCGGTGAGGCGGCACCGCTGTACATGTTCCACCCGCTGGCCGCCGAGCGGGTCGCCGCGCTGATGCCCACGGTGAAGCTGATCGTGCTGCTGCGGGACCCGGTCGAGCGGGCGTACTCGCACTGGAAGGAGCGGCGGACCAACGGAGTGGAGCCGCTGGACTTCGCCGCCGCGCTGGCCGCCGAGCCGGAGCGTACGGCGGGGGAGCGGGAGCGGCTGATCGCCGAACCGGAGTACTTCAGCGAGGCGTACGACTGGCACACCTATCGGGCGCGGGGCCGCTACCTGGAGCACCTGGAGCCGTGGCTGGAGCGGTTCGACCGCTCGCAGGTGCTCTTCCTGCCCAGCGAGGACCTCTACCGCGACGCGCGGGCCACCTACCGCCGGACCCTGGACTTCCTCGGCCTGCCCGCGTTCGACCTGCCCGACTTCAAGGTCTACAACGACCGGCGGTCGGCACCGCTGGAGGCGGACCTGCGCGCCGAGCTGACCGAGTACTACCGCCCGCACAACGAGGCGCTGCGGCACCGGCTGGGGCTGTCGCTCGACTGGCCGGACCGGGTCGCGTGACCACGGCCGCCACCGCGACCGCCGACCCCCGTTCGCGCGGCGACGGGCTGGGCTGGGTCACCCGGGCGGTCTTCGGTGACGAGCGGATCGCCCTCTCGGTGGACGCCGAGCCGCCCGCCGGGCACACCGTGGTGGCCCGGTACGCGGTCGTCCCGTCGATCGCCCGGGCCCGGTTCCTGCTGCCGCTGGGCGCGCCCCGGGTCACCGCGGCGGCGCTGCTGGCGTACAACGCGTTGCGGCCGGCGAAGGTGCGGGCGGTGCGGGCCGCGCTGGGTGCGGCGGCCCGGGTCGGCATCGTCGACCGGGCCTCCTTTCCGGTGCTCGCCGTCGCGGTACCGACCGGGCTGGACCCGGCCGAGGCGCTGCTGGCCGTCCGGGTCGCCGCCGCGCTCGGCGACGAGCCGCTGTACGCGGCGTGCGGGGTACGCCCACCGGATCCGAACCACAAGCCGACCCTGCAACTGTTCGACGGCACCGGTGCGCCGCGCGGCTACGCGAAGATCGGCTGGAACGACGCCACCCGGGCACTGGTCACCACCGAGGCGGCGGCGCTGCGGGAGGTGGCCGCCGCAGCCGGGGTCGGCGGGCACCCGGGGACTCCTCGGCTGCTCACCGAGCTGAGCTTCGCCGGGCAGGTGGTGGCGGTGGTCGAGCCGCTGCCGGCACGGATCCGGGGCGTACCGGTCGACGGGCCGCCGGAGATCGGCGCGCTGCTCGCGGTGGCCCGCCGGGGCGGGCCGGCGACCGCGTCGCGGCCGCTGGCCGGTTCGGCGTTCCTGGCCCGGCTGACCGAGCAGGCACAGCGGTCCGCCGCGACCGAAGGAGTCGGTGAGCGTGCGGTGACCGCCGTCGCCGCGTTGGCCCGTCGGCACGGTGACGTGGCGGTGGAGTTCGGCCACTGGCACGGCGACTGGGTGCCGTGGAACCTCGGTCGGCACGACGGCGAGTTGATCGCCTGGGACTGGGAGCACAGCGGGCCGGAGGTGCCCGTCGGGTTCGACCTGGCCCACGACGCGTTCCAGCGCTCGGTGGTGCTGCGCGGCGAACCGGCCGCCCAGGCCGCCGGGCAGGTCGACGCAGGGTTGGCCCGGCACGGTGCCGCCCTCGGGCTGGACCAGGCCCGGCAGCGGTTGGTCGCCGACGCCTACCTGGTGGAGATGTGGCTGCGTACCTGGCGGCTGGCGGACGCCGGGGCCGGGTGGAATCCGGCGCTGCATCCCGCGCTGCTGGAGACCATCGAGAAACGAGATGGCTCTTGATCCGTCCATCGCGACGACTGTCGACAGAGGACGGTGACGAGTTTGACCAGAATGCCAAGCGAACTTGTGGGGAGTCGCGTGGACGCGAAGATCGACGAGCCCGGGTCCGACCAGCAGCCGGTGCTGCTGCTGGTCGGTTCGAGCGGCGGGCACCTCGCCCAGTTGCTGGCCCTGCGGCCCTGGTACGAGACATGGCGACGGTGCTGGGTCACCTTCGACACACCGGAGGCGGTGTCGCTGCTCGCCGGTGAGGACGTGGTGCCCGCTCACCACCCGACCACCCGCAACGTGCGCAACCTGCTGCGCAACGCGGTGCTGGCGGCCCGGGTGCTGCGGCGACGCAACGTGGCGGCGGTGGTCACCACCGGCGCGGGCGTGGCCGTCCCGTTCGTGGTGCTCGCCCGGCTGCGCCGCATCCCGACCGTCTACATCGAGGTCTACGACCGGATCGACACGCCGACGCTGACCGCCCGGCTGTGCCGCCCGTTCCTGTCGGCGATGCTCGTGCAGTGGGAGGAGCAGCGCCGCCAGTATCCGGAGGCCACCGTCGTCGGGACGCTGCTATGAGCGCGGCCGGCGACGCGCACCGGATCGCGCCGGTACGCCCACGCCCCACCCGGGTCGAGCTGGGCCGGGTACCCGCGCCGCGCGGGCCGCACCCGGACGGCCGCACCCGCATCCTGGTCGCGGTCGGCACCGACAAGCACCCCTTCGACCGGCTGGTCGACTGGCTGCGGGACTGGCACGGCGAGGTATCCGGCGAGATGGTGCTGACCGTGCAGCACGGGCACACCCGCGCCGACGGGCTGCCCGACGCGGTGCCGTTCCTCGGCCACGCCGAGTTGCAGACCGCGATGGCCGAGGCCGACCTGGTGGTCTGCCATGGCGGGCCGGCCACCATCCTGGAGGCGCGCCGGCACGGGCACCTGCCGATCGTGGTGCCCCGCGACCCGACCCGGGGCGAGCACGTCGACGACCACCAGTTGCTGTTCGCCCGCCGGCTCGGCGCGGCCGGGCTGGTGGCGCTCTGCGAGTCCCGGCAGGAGTTGCTCGACGCGCTCGCCGCCGGCCGGGCCGACCGGTCCCGGTTCGCCGTGACGGTCGACGCCGAGGCCGTCGAGGGGCAGCGGGCTGCGGTCCGCCGGGTGGGAACGATCGTCGAGGAGTTGGTGGCCGAGGCCGCGCAGCGGCGTCACCGGCCGTGGTGGCGGCCGTGGCGTGGGCCCGGTCCGAACGGAAGGCGGAACCGATGACCTCCTACCCGAGCGTGAGCGCCGTGGTGCCCACCCGGGACCGCCCCGAGCTGCTGCGGGCCGCGGTCCGCGCGATCGTGGCGCAGGACTATCCCGGCCCGGTCGAGGTGGTCGTGGTGTACGACCAGTCCGAGCCGGACCCGTCGCTGGTCAACCTGTCCGGCCCGGAGCGGACCGTACGCGTGGTGACCAACACCCGTACGCCGGGACTGGCCGGAGCCCGCAACTCGGGCACGCTGGCGGCCGTCGGCGAGCTGATCGCGTTCTGCGACGACGACGACGAGTGGCTGCCCGGGAAACTGCGGGCCCAGGTCGACGCGTTGAACGCGGTGCCCGGCGCCGAGTTCGTGAGCTGCGGCATCCGGGTCACCTACGACGGGCACACCGTCGAGCGGGTGCTGGACCGCGACTCGATCAGCCTGGCCGACCTGCTGCGGGACCGGATGACCGAGCTGCACCCGTCGACCTTCGTGATCCGCGCGGCGGCGCTGCGCGACGGGTTCGGGCTGGTCGACGAGGAGATCCCGGGCAGCTACGCGGAGGACTACGAGTTCCTGCTCCGGGCCGCCCGCAGCGCTCCGCTGGTCAACCTGCGCACCCCGTACGTGACGGTGCGCTGGCACAAGCGGTCGTACTTCGCCCAGCGCTGGGACACCATCTCCGAGGCGTTGCAGTGGCTGCTGGAGCGCTATCCCGAGTTCGCCACCCAGCCGGCGGGGGAGGCCCGGGTCGCCGGGCAGATCGCCTTCGCCCGGGCCGCCTCGGGGGACCGTCGCGGTGCCATGCGCTGGGCCCGGCGCACCATCCGCCGCAACCCGCGCGAACCCCGGGCGTACCTGGCCCTGGCCGTGGCCGGGCGGGTGGTCCGCGCCGACGCCGTGCTGCGCACGCTGCACAAGCGCGGCCGGGGCATCTGACCGACCGGCATCCCGCACACCGTTCGCCGCGTCCGCAGGGCGGGACGCGGCGGGCGGTGCGCGTCGGCGGGCACCCGGCGTGACAGACTGGCCGCTGTGTTGCGCTGGTTGACCGCAGGGGAATCACACGGGCCCGCTCTCGTCGCGTTGCTGGAGGGGGTGCCGGCCGGGATCGAGGTGACCTCCACCGAGATCGCCGGGGAGTTGGCGCGCCGCCGGCTCGGCTACGGCCGAGGAGCGCGGATGTCCTTCGAGCAGGACGAGATCGAGATCATCGGCGGTCTGCGGCACGGCGTGACGCTGGGCAGCCCGGTCGCGATGCGGGTCGGCAACTCCGAGTGGCCCAAGTGGCGCACCGTGATGGCCGCCGACCCGGTCGACCCGGAGGAGTTGGCCCGGCAGGCCCGCAACGCGCCGCTGACCCGGCCCCGGCCCGGTCACGCCGACCTGGCCGGCATGCAGAAGTACGGCCACACCGACGCCCGGCCGATCCTGGAGCGGGCCAGCGCGCGGGAGACCGCCGCCCGGGTGGCCGTCGGCACGGTGGCCAAGGCGCTGCTCCGCCAGGGGATCGACGTCGAGATCGTCTCGCACGTGGTCGAGCTGGGTCCGGTCGCCGTCAAGCCGGGGCTGCGCCCCCGCCCCGAGGACGCCGAGCGCATCGACGCCGACCCGCTGCGCTGCCTCGACCCCGAGGCCAGCGCCCGGATGGTCGCCGAGGTCGACGCCGCGAAGAAGGCCGCCGACACCCTCGGCGGTGTGGTCGAGGTCCTGGCGTACGGCGTACCGCCGGGCTTGGGCAGTCACGTGCAGTGGGACCGCAAGCTCGACGCCCGACTGGCCACCGCGCTGATGTCGATCCAGGCGATCAAGGGTGTGGAGATCGGCGACGGCTGGCAGCAGGCCCGGTCCCGGGGCTCCGAGGCGCACGACGAGATCATGCCCACCGCCACCGGCGTCCGCCGGGTCACCGACCGGGCCGGTGGTCTGGAGGGCGGCATCACCACCGGCGAGCCGCTGCGGGTGAAGGCCGCGATGAAGCCGATCTCTTCGTTGAACCGTGCCCTGGCCACGGTGGACGTGACCACCGGCGAGCCGGCCACCGCGATCAACCAGCGCTCCGACGTCTGCGCGGTGCCCGCCGCCGCCGTCGTCGCCGAGGCGATGGTGGCGCTGGTGCTGGCCGAGGCGGCCGTGGAGAAGTTCGGCGGCGACTCGGTCGCCGAGATGCGGCGCAACCTGGCCGGTTACCTCGACGCACTGGTGATCCGGTGACCGCTTCGACCCGCCCGGTCTGCGTCCTGGTCGGCGCGCCCGGCTCGGGCAAGACCACCGTCGGGCAGGGGCTGGCGGAGGCCCTCGGGGTCGAGTTCCGCGACACCGACGCCGACATCGAACGCCTCGCCGGCAAGCCGATCCCGGAGATCTTCGTCGACGAGGGGGAGCCGCACTTCCGCGCCCTGGAACGGGCTGCGGTGGCGGCGGCACTGGCCTCCTGCCCCGGTGTGCTGGCCCTGGGCGGCGGCGCGGTGCTGGCCGAGGAGAACCGGGCCGCGCTGGTCGGGCACCGGGTCGTGCACCTCTCCGTCGAGCTGCCCGACGCGGTCAAGCGGGTCGGCCTGGGCGCCGGGCGGCCGCTGCTGGCGATCAACCCCCGCGCCACCCTGAAACACCTGATGGACCAGCGCCGGCCGCTCTACACCGAGGTGGCCACCCACACGGTGGTGACCGACGGCCGGACGCCGGAGGAGATCGTCGCCGAGATCGCGCAGCTACTGCGCACGGATGGTTAGGTTCCCGCGATGGACGAGGTGACCCGGATCCCGGTCGGCGGCGAACGGCCGTACGACGTGCTCGTCGGGCGGGACCTGCTCGACACGCTGCCGGGCCTGCTGCCCGACGCCACCCGGGTGGCGGTGCTGCACACCGCGCCGCTCAAGGAGTCGGCCGACGCGATCGGCGCCCGGCTGGCCGCGTCCGGCGTGACGCCGCTCGCGATCGAGGTGCCGGACGCCGAGGCCGGCAAGCATGTCGACGTGGCGGCACACTGCTGGGACCGGCTCGGTGAGGCCGGCTTCACGCGTACCGACGCGGTGGTCGGGCTGGGCGGCGGCGCCGTCACCGACCTGGCCGGCTTCGTGGCCGCCTGCTGGCTGCGCGGGGTCCGCTGGGTGCCGGTGGCCACCTCGCTGCTCGGCATGGTCGACGCGGCGGTCGGCGGCAAGACCGGTATCAACACCACCGCCGGCAAGAACCTGGTGGGCGCCTTCCACCCGCCGGTCGGGGTGCTCGCGGACCTGACCACGCTGGACAGCCTGCCCCGGGTCGAGCTGGCCGCCGGCATGGCCGAGGTGGTCAAGTGCGGTTTCATCGCCGACCCCGCCATCCTCGACCTGGTCGAGCGGGATCCGGCGGCGGCCACCGACCCGACCGGCCCGGTCGTGCGGGAACTCATCGAACGCGCGATCCGCGTGAAGGCCGACGTGGTCGCCGGAGACCTGCGTGAGTCGGGCGTACGCGAGGTGCTCAACTACGGGCACACCCTCGCCCACGCGATCGAGAAGGTCGAGGAGTACCGCTGGCGGCACGGTCACGCGGTCGCGGTCGGCCTGGTGTACGCCGCCGAGCTGGCCCGGCTCGCCGGCCGCCTGGACGAGCCCACCGCCCGCCGGCACCGCGACGTGGTGACCGCACTCGGCCTGCCCACCGACTACCCGGCCGACGCCTGGCCCCGGCTGCTGGCCACCATGCGGGTGGACAAGAAGGCGCGGGGCAGCCGACTGCGTTTCGTGGTCCTCGACGGGCTGGCCCGCCCGGCCATCCTCGAAGGCCCCGACGACGACCTGCTCTTCGAGGCATACCAGGCGGTGTCCCAGTGAGTGCGAGGAGTGAGCCGGGGTTGCGAGCCCCGCAGTCGCGAACGAAGGCAGGCTCAGCATGAAGGTCCATGTGCTCAATGGGCCGAACCTGGGCCGGCTGGGCACCCGACAGGTCGACGTCTACGGCGTGACCAGCTACGCCGACCTGGTCGAACTCTGCGAGTCGACCGGACGGGAACTCGGACTCAGCGTCACCGTCCGGCAGACCGACGCCGAGCACGAACTGCTCGGCTGGCTGCACGACGCCGCGGACGAGGGCGCCGCCGTGGTGCTCAATCCGGCCGCGTGGTCGCACTACTCGATCGCGGTCCGGGATGCCTGCGCGCTGCTGCGCGCCCCGCTGGTCGAGGTGCACATCTCCAACATCCACGCTCGGGAGGAGTTCCGGCACCACTCGGTGGTCTCCGCGGTGGCCACCGGGGTCATCTGCGGGCTGGGCGTGGACGGCTACCGCCTGGCTCTGCACCACCTGGCCACCCACCTACACCAGGACGGCTGACCCACCAGGGTGCCCTTGCGCTGACGCGCGGACCATGACGATGACCACGAGTGATGGTCGCACTGGGTGACCGTCTCGGGCGGCGGTCCGGGGGTCGCGGGGTGGGCGGGACGGCGGCGGGCAGCGGGTCGGCCGGCGGCTAGTAGACTTGTCAGGTCTGTCCGCCAGCTGATGATCAAGGCAGGAAATGGCCACCACCAACGACCTGAAGAACGGCCTGGTACTCAACCTCGACGGGGAGCTCTGGGCCGTCGTCGAGTTCCAGCACGTCAAGCCCGGTAAGGGTGGTGCGTTCGTGCGTACCACGCTGAAGAACGTGCTCTCCGGCAAGGTCGTCGACAAGACCTTCAACGCGGGCACCAAGGTCGAGACCGCGACCGTGGACAAGCGCACCATGCAGTATCTCTACGCCGACGGCGAGGACTTCGTCTTCATGGACATGGAGACGTTCGACCAGATCACGGTGCCCGGCGGGACGGTCGGCGAGGCCGCCAACTACCTGCTCCCCGAGGCCGAGGCGATCGTGGCCACGCACGAGGGCGTCCCGCTGTACATCGAGCTGTCGACCTCGGTCGTGCTCGAGGTCACCTACACCGAGCCCGGCCTGCAGGGCGACCGTTCGACCGGTGGCAACAAGCCGGCGACCGTGGAGACCGGCGCGACCGTGAACGTGCCGCTCTTCATCACCACCGGTGAGAAGATCAAGGTCGACACCCGCGACGGTCGTTACCTCGGCCGCGCCTCCTGATGGCCGAGGGTCCCAAACAGCAGATGCCGGCGCGCCGCAAGGCGCGCAAGCGGGCGCTGGACGTGCTCTTCGAGGCCGACCTGCGTGATCGTCCGCCGGTGGAGGTGCTCGCCGGTTACATCGAGCGGCTCGACAAGCCGCATCCCGAGCACCTCGGGTACGCGGTCGGTCTGGTCGAGGGCGTGGCCGGGAACCTGGACCGGATCGACGAGCTGATCGCCAGCTACGCCGAGGGCTGGACGCTGGACCGGATGCCGACGGTCGACCGGAACCTGGCCCGGATCGCGGTCTACGAGCTGCTCTACATCGACGAGATCGACGACGCGGTGGCGATCAGCGAGGCGGTGGAGCTGGCCCGGCAGATGTCGACGGACGACTCGCCGCGCTTCCTCAACGGCCTGCTCGGCCGGATCGCCGAGTACGCGACGCGCTGAGCGCCCCGGCCGGGCGGCGGCGAAGCCGAGTCGGCCTGCCGGACTACGACAAAGGGGCCCATGCCGGATGGCAGGGCCCCTTTGTCGTCAGGGGTCAGGAGGCGAAGAACGCCCGCGGGTCGGCGACCAGCACGCCGTGCTCGGTCAGGCGCTCGATCAGGCCCGACGGGGAGGCGTCGTAGACGATGGCGAGGGCGCGCAGGTCGTCGGCGCGGATCGACAGCACCCGACCGTTGTAGTCGCCCCGCTGCTGCTGGATGGCGCGGGCGTACCGGGCTACGTAGGCGAGCTCCTCGCTGGCCTCGTCGTAGAGCCGCTCCAGGTCCAGCACGATCTTGCTGGTGGGCTCGTGCCGCACTCCGCTGCCGTCGGGCAGCAACTCCGAGACGGGAACGCGGTAGAACTCGGCCAGCTCGGCCAGGCGGGACACGGTGACGGCACGGTCGCCGCGCTCGTACGAGCCGACCACCACCGCCTTCCAGCGCCCGTTCGACTTCTCCTCCACGCCCTGCAGGGACAGGCCCTGCTGCTGGCGGATGGAGCGCAGGCGGGCGCCCAGAGACTTGGCGTATTCAGAGGGCATTCGGACACTCCCAGTGCTGCTCGGGGTTCTCCCAGCGATCGCTACGGAGCGTGACGGTACGGGGATTCGTACACCCGGTCAAGTGGTCGAGACCTACCGGTTGGACGCTCGGGGCGAGTTGTCCCGTTCTGCCCGCTGAACCGATACTCGTGCGGTCACGCCGTGCGTGGCCGGGACCACTCGCTCCCGAGGGTGGTCGCGGCGGCGACCACTGGTAACGTGGCCGAAGCCCCTCCGCCGGCCGATCTTGACCGGTCCGGAGTACCCGACGTCCTTTAACGACCCGTCCCGTGAGGCGGGGAAGGAGGTCCGCCGTGGCCTACCCATCGGCCGCCCAATCGTCGCCGCCGCGACAACCCTCGGTGAAGGTGATCCTGACCAGCGCCGACGTGCAACGCGTCGTCGACCGGATCGCACACCAGATCCTCGAGAAGACCCAGGGCGCCGCCGACACCGTGTTGTTGGGCATCCCGACCCGTGGCGCACCGCTCGCCCGGCGACTCGCCGCACGGATCAGCGCCTTCGAGGACGTCTCCGTCCCGGTCGGCGTGCTGGACATCACGCTCTACCGCGACGACCTGCGCCGCAACGCGACCCGGGCGGTCGGCCCGACCCAGCTCCCCGCCGGTGGCATCGACGGCATGCGGGTGGTCCTCGTCGACGACGTGCTCTTCTCCGGCCGGACGGTCCGCGCCGCGCTGGACGCGCTCGGCGACCTCGGCCGGCCGTCGTCGGTGCAGCTCGCCGTGCTGGTCGACCGGGGTCACCGGCAGTTGCCGATCCGCGCCGACTACGTGGGCAAGAACATCCCGACGGCCCTCGCCGAGAGCGTCAAGGTCACCCTCGCCGAGACCGACGGCACCGACGAGGTCCGCCTCTACGGGGAGGTGACCCACTCGTGATCAGGCACCTGCTCTCCGGCGCCGACCTGGACGCCGAGACCGCGACCCAGATCCTGGACACCGCCGAGGAGATGGCCGCGGTGGCCGGGCGTGAGGTGAAGAAGCTGCCCGCGCTGCGCGGCCGGACGGTGGTGAACCTCTTCTACGAGGACTCCACCCGGACCCGGATCTCCTTCGAGGCGGCGGCGAAGCGGCTCAGCGCCGACGTGATCAACTTTTCCGCGAAGGGTTCCAGCGTCGCCAAGGGCGAGAGCCTGAAGGACACCGCGCTCACCCTCCAGGCCATGGGGGCCGACGCGGTGGTGGTCCGCCATCCCGCCTCCGGCGCCCCGCACCGCCTCGCCGACTGGGTCGACGGATCGGTGGTCAACGCCGGTGACGGCACCCACGAGCACCCCACCCAGGCGCTGCTCGACGCGTACACGATGCGCTCCCGGCTGGGCCGGCTGGCCGGCCTGTCGGTCGCGGTGGTGGGCGACGTGCTGCACTCCCGGGTGGCCCGCTCGAACGTGCTGCTGCTCTCCACGCTCGGCGCGAAGGTGACCCTGGTCGGGCCGCCGACGCTCATCCCGCGCGACATCGCCGCCGCCCTCGCCCCCGGCACCGGCGTCTGCTACGACCTGGACGCGGTGCTGCCGTCGTCGGACGTGGTGATGATGCTGCGGGTGCAGCGGGAGCGGATGGGCGACTCCTACTTCCCGTCCGCCCGCGAGTACGCACGCCGCTACGGCCTGGACGGCCCACGGATGCGCCGGCTTCCGGAGCACGCGATCGTCATGCACCCCGGTCCGATGAACCGGGGCATGGAGATCACGCCCGAGGTCGCCGACTCGCCCCGCTCCACCATCGTCGAACAGGTCGCCAACGGGGTCTCCGTCCGGATGGCCGTCCTCTATCTGCTGCTCGGGGGGAACAACCGGTGAACTCGTACCTGATCAGGAACGTCAGCGTGCTCGGTGCCGCACCGACCGACCTGCTGATCCGCGACGGCGTGGTCGCCGAGGCCGGCGTGGGGCTCTCCGCGCCGGACGCGACCGTGGTCGAAGCCGCCGGGCTGGTCGCCCTGCCCGGCCTGGTCGACCTGCACACCCACCTGCGCGAGCCCGGCCGGGAGGACGCCGAGACCGTCGAGACCGGGTCGCGGTCGGCGGCGCTGGGCGGGTACACGGCGGTCTGCGCGATGGCGAACACCTCGCCGGTGGCGGACACCGCCGGGGTGGTCGAGCAGGTCTGGCGGCTCGGTCGGGAGGCCGGGCTGGTCGACGTGCAGCCGATCGGCGCCGTCACCGTCGGGCTGGCCGGTGAGCGCCTGGCCGAGCTGGGCGCGATGGCCGACTCCGCCGCCCGGGTGCGGATCTTCTCCGACGACGGGCACTGCGTCGCCGACCCCCGGCTGATGCGCCGTGCCCTGGAGTACGTCAAGGCGTTCGACGGGATCATCGCCCAGCACGCCGAGGAGCCCCGGCTCACCGAGGGCGCGCAGATGCACGAGGGCGAGGTCTCCACCCGGCTGGGCCTGACCGGCTGGCCGGCGGTGGCCGAGGAAGCCATCATCGCCCGGGACGTGCTGCTGGCCGAGCACGTCGGCAGCCGGCTGCACGTCTGCCACGTCTCCACCGCCGGCAGCGTCGAGGTGCTGCGCCAGGCCAAGGCCCGGGGGGTACGGGTCACCGCCGAGGTGACCCCGCATCACCTGCTACTCACCGACACTCTCGTGAGCGGGAGGAGTGAGCTTGCGAGCCCCGCACTCGCGAACAACAGGAGTTCAGTCGGTGGGGGGAGTGAGCTGGCGAGCCCCGAGGTCGCGGACGGCTGGAGCCCGGCCGGGGCGTACGACCCGGTCTTCAAGGTGAACCCGCCGCTGCGGACTGCCACCGACATCGCCGCCCTGCGGGCCGCCCTGGTCGACGGGGTGATCGACATCGTGGCCACCGACCACGCCCCGCACGCGGTGGAGGACAAGGAGTGCGAGTGGGCGTACGCCCGGCCCGGGATGCTCGGGCTGGAGACGGCGCTGTCGATCGCGCTCGACGTGCTCGGCCCCGAGTGGGACCTGATCGCCGAGCGGATGTCCCGCACTCCGGCGCGGATCGCCGGTCTGACCGAGCACGGGCACGACCCGGCGCCGGGCGTGCCGGCCAACCTGACCCTGGTCGACCCGGCGGTCCGCCGGGTGATCGAGCCGGCCGAGATGGCCAGTCGTAGCCGCAACACCCCGTACGCCCGGATGACGCTGCCGGGTCGCATCGTGGCGACCTTCCTGCGTGGCGAGGCGACGGTCCTGGACGGAAAGGCAGTCCGGTGAGCGCGAGGAACGCAGCGAAGCGGAGTACCGCAGTCGCGAACGAAAGGCTGGCTTCGGTGAGCGCGAGGAACGCAGCGAAGCGGAGTACCGCAGTCGCGAACGAAAGGCTGGCACAGTGAGTCGTAGGCGTCCCGCGATTCTCGTCCTGGAGGACGGTCGCACGTTCCACGGCGAGGCGTACGGCAGCGTCGGGGAGACGTTCGGCGAGGCGGTCTTCAACACCGGCATGACCGGTTACCAGGAGACGCTGACCGACCCGTCGTACCACCGTCAGGTCGTCGTGCAGACCGCCCCGCACATCGGCAACACCGGCGTCAACGGCGAGGACGACGAGTCGCGACGCATCTGGGTGGCCGGGTACGTGGTCCGTGACCCGGCCCGGGCCAGCTCGAACTGGCGGGCCACCGGGAGCCTGGAGGACCGGCTGGCCACCGAGGGCATCGTCGGCATCAGCGGGGTGGACACCCGGGCGCTGACCCGGCACCTGCGCGAGCGCGGCGCGATGCGGGTCGGTATCTCCAGCGTCGACGACGACCCGCGGGCGTTGCTGGCCCGGGTACGCGAGGCGCCGCAGATGCTCGGCGCGGACCTCTCCGCCGAGGTGACCACGACGCAGCCGTACGTGGTCAAGGCCGAGGGCGAGCACCGGTTCACGGTGGCCGCGCTCGACCTGGGCATCAAGCGCAACGTGCCGCGTCGGCTCGCCGCGCGTGGGGTGACCACGCACGTCATGCCGGCGCACTCGACCATCGAGGACCTGCTGGCCACCGGGGCGGACGCGGTCTTCTTCTCGCCGGGTCCGGGTGACCCGGCCACCGCCGACGGGCCGGTCGGACTGGCCCGGGAGGTGCTGCGGCGGCGGATGCCGCTGTTCGGCATCTGCTTCGGCAGCCAGATCCTGGGCCGGGCGCTCGGCTTCGGCACCTACAAGCTCGGCTACGGCCACCGGGGCATCAACCAGCCGGTCCTCGACCGGGTCACCGGCAAGGTGGAGGTGACCAGCCACAACCACGGCTTCGCGGTGGAGGTGCCCGGCGTGACGCCGGGTGCGGTGGTGCCGGACCAGGTGATCGAGACCGAGTTCGGCGGCGTGCAGGTGAGCCACCTCTGCCTCAACGACAACGTGGTCGAGGGGCTGCGGGCCAAGGACGTGCCCGCCTTCACCGTCCAGTACCACCCGGAGGCGGCAGCCGGTCCGCACGACGCGGACTACCTCTTCGACCGCTTCGCCGAGTTGATCGAGGGCCGGACCCACAGCGAGGGGCGTACGAATGCCTAAGCGGACCGATCTCAAGCACATCCTGGTGATCGGCTCCGGGCCGATCATCATCGGGCAGGCCTGCGAGTTCGACTACTCCGGCACCCAGGCCTGCCGGGTGCTGCGCAGCGAGGGGATCCGGGTCAGCCTGGTCAACTCGAACCCGGCGACCATCATGACCGACCCGGAGTTCGCCGACGCCACCTACGTCGAGCCGATCACTCCGGAGTTCGTGGAGCTGGTCATCGCCAAGGAGCGGCCGGACGCCGTGCTGCCCACGCTGGGCGGGCAGACCGCGCTGAACACCGCCGTGGCGCTGCACGAGGCCGGTGTGCTCGACAAGTACGGCGTCGAGCTGATCGGCGCGGACGTCGAGGCGATCCGGCGCGGCGAGGACCGGCAGCTCTTCAAGGACATCGTGGCCAAGGCCGGCGTACGCATCGGGATCGAGGACCCGGCGGGCCTGGTGCCGCGCTCGCGGGTCTGTCACTCGATGGACGAGGTCCGCGAGACGGTCGGTGAGTTGGGCCTGCCGGTGGTGATCCGGCCGTCGTTCACCATGGGCGGCCTCGGCTCGGGCATGGCGCACACCGACGCGGACCTGGAGCGCATCGCCGGTGCCGGGCTGGACGCCAGCCCGGTGCACGAGGTGCTGATCGAGGAGAGCGTGCTCGGCTGGAAGGAGTACGAGCTCGAACTCATGCGGGACCGCCACGACAACGTGGTGGTGGTCTGCTCGATCGAGAACCTCGACCCGATGGGCGTGCACACCGGCGACAGCGTGACCGTGGCACCGGCCATGACGCTGACCGACCGGGAGTACCAGGACCTGCGTGACCTGGGCATCGCGGTGCTGCGTGAGGTCGGCGTGGACACCGGCGGCTGCAACATCCAGTTCGCGATCAACCCGGCCGACGGCCGGATCGTGGTCATCGAGATGAACCCCCGGGTGTCGCGTTCCTCGGCGCTGGCCTCGAAGGCGACCGGGTTCCCGATCGCGAAGATCGCCGCGAAGCTGGCCATCGGCTACACGCTGGACGAGATCCCCAACGACATCACCCTCAAGACGCCGGCCGCGTTCGAGCCGACGCTCGACTACGTGGTGGTGAAGATCCCCCGGTTCGCGTTCGAGAAGTTCCCCGGCGCGGACCCGGAGCTGACCACCACGATGAAGTCGGTCGGCGAGGCGATGAGCCTCGGGCGCAACTTCAGCGAGGCGCTGAACAAGGCGATGCGTTCGCTGGAGACCAAGGCGGCGGGTTTCTGGACCCTGCCCGACCCGGCGGACGCGACCAAGGAGAACACGCTCGCCGCGCTGGGCGTACCGCACGACGGCCGGCTCTACACGGTGGAGCGCGCGCTGCGGCTGGGCGCCTCGATCGCCGAGGTCAGCGCCGCCTCCGGCGGAATCGACCCGTGGTTCCTGGACCAGATCGCCGGGCTGGTCGAGCTGCGTGCCGAGATCGTGGCCGCGCCGGTGCTCGACGTCGGGCTGCTGCGCCGGGCCAAGCGAGCCGGGCTGTCCGACCGGCAGTTGGCCGCGCTGCGTCCGGAGCTGGCCGCCGAGGACGGGGTACGCCGGCTGCGGCACCGGCTGGACGTGCGGCCGGTCTACAAGACGGTGGACACCTGCGCCGCCGAGTTCGAGGCGAGCACCCCGTACCACTACTCCTCGTACGACTCCGAGACCGAGGTGGTCGGCTCGGTCCGGCCGAAGGTGCTGATCCTCGGCTCCGGACCGAACCGGATCGGGCAGGGCATCGAGTTCGACTACTCCTGCGTGCACGCGGTCCAGGCGTTGCGGGAGGCGCCGGCCGGCCCGGCCGGTGGCGGCGGGTTCGAGACCGTCATGGTCAACTGCAACCCGGAGACGGTCTCCACCGACTACGACACCGCTGACCGGCTCTACTTCGAGCCGCTCACCTTCGAGGACGTGCTGGAGGTCTGGCACGCCGAGGACACCTCCGGTCGGGAGGCCGGCGGACCAGGCGTGATCGGCGTGATCGTGCAGCTCGGCGGGCAGACCCCGCTCGGGCTGGCCCAGCGGCTCAAGGACGCCGGGGTACCGGTGGTGGGCACCTCCCCGGAGTCGATCCACCTGGCCGAGGAGCGTGGCGCGTTCGGGTCGTTGCTGGCCCGGGCCGGTCTGCGGGCACCCGCGCACGGCACCGCCACCTCGTACGAGGAGGCGAAGGAGATCGCCGACGAGATCGGCTACCCGGTGCTGGTCCGCCCCTCGTACGTGCTGGGCGGCCGGGGCATGGAGATCGTCTACGACGACGTGACGCTGCGCGACTACATCGGGCGGGCCACCGACATCTCGCCGGACCACCCGGTGCTGGTGGACCGGTTCCTGGACGACGCCATCGAGATCGACGTGGATGCGCTCTGCGACGCCGACGGCGAGGTCTACCTCGGCGGGATCATGGAGCACATCGAGGAGGCCGGCATCCACTCCGGCGACTCGTCGTGCGCGCTGCCGCCGATCACCCTGGCCAGCTCGCACGTGGCCCAGGTCCGCCGGTACACCGAGGCGATCGCCCGGGGCATCGGCGTACGGGGCCTGCTCAACGTGCAGTACGCGCTCAAGGACGACGCGTTGTACGTCCTGGAGGCCAACCCGCGTGCCTCGCGGACGGTGCCGTTCGTCTCCAAGGCCACGGCGGTGCCGCTGGCCAAGGCGGCGGCCCGGATCGCGCTCGGCGCCACCGTCGCGGAGCTGCGCGCCGAGGGGATGCTGCCGGCGAACGGGGACGGTGGCACGCTGCCGCCGGACGCCCCGATCGCGGTGAAGGAGGCGGTGCTGCCGTTCAAGCGGTTCCGCACCCCGGCCGGCAAGGGAGTGGACTCGCTGCTCGGCCCGGAGATGAAGTCGACCGGCGAGGTGATGGGCATCGACACCGCCTTCGGGCACGCCTTCGCCAAGTCCCAGTCGGCCGCGTACGGCTCGCTGCCCACCCAGGGCAAGATCTTCGTGTCGGTGGCGAACCGCGACAAGCGCGGCATGATCTTCCCGGTGAAGCGCCTGGCCGACCTGGGCTTCGAGATCGTCGCGACCAGCGGCACCGCCGAGGTGCTGCGCCGTCACGGCATCGACTGCGAGCTGGCCGCCAAGCACTACGAGGCCGGTGCCGACGACGACGCGGTCTCGCTGATCCGCAGCGGCCGGGTGGCCCTGGTGATCAACACCCCGCAGGGCTCCGGAGCCAGCGCCCGCTCCGACGGGTACGAGATCCGCAGCGCGGCGGTCACCGCGGACATCCCGTGCATCACCACCGTGCCGGGTGCCGCCGCGGCGGTGATGGGCATCGAGGCCCTG
Source organism: Micromonospora sp. NPDC002389 (assembly GCF_040296095.1). Lineage (NCBI taxonomy): Bacteria > Bacillati > Actinomycetota > Actinomycetes > Micromonosporales > Micromonosporaceae > Micromonospora > Micromonospora sp. NPDC002389. The sequence continues at coordinate 7,010 of NZ_JBEOWP010000004.1, read as the reverse complement.
ATCCGGGGCGACATGCAGGTGCGTCCGTTGCAGGACCTGCACGCCACCCTGCGGGCCAGCAGGTGATCTTCGAGCGGACGTTGCGGCGCGGGCTGTTCCGCATCGGTGGCGGTGACGCCGAGGCGGCGCACGAGTGGACGCTGCGCCGGCTGGCCGCCCTGTCCGGGCGGCCGGTCGCGCTGGCGGCCCTGCGGGCCCGGTACGCGGTGGCCGCGCCCCGTGAGGTCTTCGGGGTGCGGTTCCCCAACCCGGTCGGCCTGGCCGCCGGGATGGACAAGGACGGTGCGGCCCTGCCGGCGTGGCCGGCGCTCGGCTTCGGCTTCGTCGAGGTCGGCACGGTCACCGCGCACCCGCAGCCGGGCAACCCCCGACCGAGGCTTTTCCGGCTGCCGGACAGCGAAGCCGTGATTAACCGGATGGGCTTCAACAACGCCGGGGCCGAGGCGCTGGCCGCCCGGCTCGCGGCGCTGGCCCGTCCGCTCGGCGTACCGCTGGGGATCTCGCTGGGCAAGTCGAAGGTGACGCCGCTCGACGAGGCGGTGGAGGACTACCGGGCGTCGTACCGCGCGCTGCGCGGTCACGGCGACTACTTCGCGGTCAACGTCTCCTCGCCGAACACCCCCGGACTGCGCGAGTTGCAGGACCGCGCCCACCTGGACGCGCTGCTGGCCGCACTGGTGGGGGAGAAGCCGGTGCTGGTGAAGATCGCCCCGGACCTGACCGACGCGGCCATCGCCGAGCTGCTGGAGGTCTGCCTGGCCCGGGGCGCGGCCGGGGTGATCGCCACGAACACCACCCTCGGCCGCACCGGGCTCGCCCCGGCCGACCAGGCCCGGTCCGCCGAGGCCGGGGGGCTCTCCGGCCGCCCGCTGGCCGACCGGGCCCGGCAGGTGGTCTCCTTCGTGCACGCCGAGACCGGTGGCCGGCTGCCGATCATCGGCGTGGGCGGCATCGTCGACCCCGACGACGCCGCCCGGATGTTCGACGCGGGCGCCAGCCTTGTCCAGCTCTACACCGGTTTCATCTACCGGGGGCCGGCCCTGCCCCGCGCGGTCGCCCGCGCGGCGGCGGCCGCCCCGGCTCCGGCCACGACCGGGTCGTGAACCGGATGAGGCGGCGGCGCCACTCCCGCTCCCGCCGGAGCGGACGGCCACGAACAGCGGGCGCCGCCGCCCCCACCACGCCGCCCTCGGCACCCTCGCCTCGCGCCGGCCACCCGCCGCCCCTCGGACACCGTCGTGCCTCCTCGCCCCGGAGTCCGGCCGCGTGCTCGCTGGGCCCGTCCGCGTGCTCGCTGGGCCCGGCCGGTCGCTCGTCGAGAAGCTGGCCCGCCGCTCCTGCTCTGCTTCAACGGACGCATCGGTTCCGGCCGAGTACCAGTGCGTGGGTTGAAGCAGAGCAAAGGGGCCACAGGGGAGTGCGGGGCGGGCGCGAGGACGGCGAGTCCCCGCTACCGGAGGCGGGAGCGGGCGTGGGTATGGGCAGCGTGGACAGGGAGGGCGGATGACGCCGGAGGAGATTCTCGCCGCCGACGCGGCGCACGTCTGGCACCCGTACGCGACACTGCCGCCGGCGGTGCCGCCGTACGTGGTGGCGGAGGCCGAGGGCGTACGGCTGCGACTGGCCGACGGGCGCTCGCTCGTCGACGGCATGTCGTCCTGGTGGTCGGCGATCCACGGGTACCGGCACCCGGTGCTGGACGCGGCGGTGACCGACCAGCTCGGCCGGATGAGCCACGTGATGTTCGGCGGGCTGACCCACGAGCCCGCCGTGCAGTTGGCCCGGACGCTGGTCGAGTTGGCGCCGGAGGGGTTGGCGCACGTGTTCCTGGCCGACTCCGGGTCGGTCAGCGTCGAGGTCGCGGTGAAGATGTGCCTGCAGTACCAACGGGCCGTCGGTCGGCCGGAGCGCCGACGGCTGGGCACCTGGCGGGGCGGGTACCACGGCGACACGTTCCACCCGATGAGCGTCTGTGACCCGGAGGGCGGCATGCACCACCTCTGGGGCGACGTGCTGCCCCGGCAGGTGTTCGCTCCGGTGCCGCCCGGTGGCTTCGCGTCCGAGCCGGACCCGGCGTACGAGGCGGCGTTGGTGGAGGCGGTCGAGCGGCACGCCCACGAACTGGCGGCGGTGATCGTGGAGCCGGTGGTCCAGGGGGCCGGCGGGATGCGTTTCCACCACCCGCACTATCTGCGGGTGTTGCGCGAGGTGACCCGGGCGCACGGGGTGCTGCTGATCTTCGACGAGATCGCCACCGGCTTCGGCCGGACCGGGACGATGTTCGCCGCCGAGCACGCCGGGGTCAGTCCGGACGTGATGTGCGTCGGCAAGGCGCTCACCGGCGGCTACCTGACGCTGGCCGCCGCGCTCTGCACGCCGGAGGTGGCGCGGGGCATCCGGAGCGGCGGGGTTCTGGCGCACGGCCCGACGTTCATGGGCAATCCGCTCGCCTGCGCGGTCGCCAACGCCTCGCTGGGTCTGCTGCGGGCCGGGGACTGGGCCGGTGAGGTGGCGCGGCTCCAGCGGGGTCTGCGTGCCGGCCTGGAGCCGCTGCGTGGCGTGCCGGGCGTGGTGGACGTGCGGGTGCTCGGCGGGATCGGCGTGGTGCAGCTCGACCACGAGGTGGACATCGGCGCCGCCACGGCCGCCGCGGTGGCCGAGGGGGTGTGGCTCCGGCCGTTCCGGGACCTGGTCTACACGATGCCGCCGTACGTCACCTCGGACGCCGATCTGGCACTGGTCGCGACCGGTGTCGCGGCAGCTATCAGGGCGGGCTGAGTAGATCGGCCCGGATCAGGGACACAGGTTGAGTAGACGAGCGCGACAGGTTGAGGACGAGAGGAAAGCTGGCTGATGGAGAGCTTCGGCGCGCGGTTGCACCGGGCGGTCGACGAGCGGGGTCCACTCTGCGTCGGGATCGACCCCCATCCGGAACTGCTGGCCAAATGGGGGCTGGACGACGACGTCGACGGGCTGCGGCGCTTCGCCCGGACCGTGGTGGACGCCCTCGGTGACCGGGTTGCGGTGGTCAAGCCCCAGTCGGCCTTCTTCGAGCGATTCGGGTCTCAAGGGGTGGCGGTACTTGAGTCAACTATCCGACAGTTACGAGATTCCGGATCGCTCGTTCTGCTGGACGTCAAGCGCGGCGACATCGGCTCGACCGTCCGCGCGTACGCCTCGGCGTACCTGGACCCATCCAGTCCCATGTATGTCGACGCGGTGACCGCGAGCCCCTTCCTGGGCGTCGGCTCGCTCGCCCCGATGTTCGAGCTGGCCGCCGAGCACGGCGGCGGAGTCTTCGTCCTGGCGCTCACCTCCAACCCCGAGGGCGCCTCGGTCCAGCGTGCGCGCGGTGCCGACGGGCGTACCGTCGCGCAGACCGTGATCGACGAGATTTCCCAGCTCAACGCGGGTGCGGAGCCGCTCGGGAGCATCGGCCTGGTGGTCGGTGCGACGGTCGGCGAGACCGGCTGCGACCTCTCCGCGGTGAACGGTCCGCTGCTCGCACCCGGGCTCGGCGCGCAGGGCGCCACGGCCGACGATCTACGGGTCGTCTTCGGTTCGGCCCTTACCTCCGTGCTGCCCTCGTACTCCCGGGAGGTGTTGGGAGCGGGCCCACGCCCGGAGGCGCTGCGGGCCGCGGCGGAGCGCGCCGTGGCGGACTGCCGGGCGGCCCTGGCGATGTCATGACTGACTGACGGCTCGGTCACTTTGCGGTGATCATCGCGTGCCCACGTTGCCGAAAGCTCCGTTGACCGCTAGTTTTCCCCGCGCTGGGAACCCCTTGGTTCACAGCGACACCACGTTTCACAGATGCGGCGGTGCGTCCCGCCCGTCGCGATAGGGACCTGAGGAGAACTGGTGCCGCTCCCGTCACTGACCCCTGAGCAGCGCGCAGCCGCGCTGGAGAAGGCTGCGGAGATCCGCAAAGCCCGTGCCGAGCTGAAGGAGCAGCTCAAGCAGGGCAAGACCACCCTCGGAGCCGTTCTTGCGCGCGCCGAGTCCGACGATGTCGTCGGCAAGCTGAAGGTGTCGGCCGTGCTGCAGGCGATGCCCGGTATCGGCAAGATCCGAGCCACCCAGATCATGGAGAAGCTCAAGATCGCCGACAGCCGTCGCCTGCGTGGCCTCGGCGAACAGCAGCGCAAGGCCCTGCTTGGGGAGTTCGCCGCCAACTGAGCACGGCTGCGTGTAGAAACAAGCAGTGAGCTTGGATGACGAGGCGCGCCCGGCGGCTCGGCTCACTGTCCTGGCCGGCCCATCCGGCGCCGGTAGGGAGAGTGTCGTCGAGCTGGTCCGGGCGCGTTCTCCGTCTGTGTGGACGCCGCTCGCGGTCACCACCCGGCCCCGCCGGGAGGGCGAGCTGGAGGGCGTCCACCGGCACTTCCTCGCCCCGCTGGAGTTCGACCGCCGGGTGGCCCGGGGCGAGCTGTTGGAATGGAGCCGCTGCGGGGCGTACCGGCGTGGCACGGAGCTGGCGCCGGTCCAGGACCGGCTCGCCGCCGGCTCGCCGGTCCTGCTCCCGCTCGACCTAGACGGGGCGCTACTGGTCCGCGCGGTGGTACCCGATGCGCGACTCGTCCTACTCCATCCGCCCGGCCGTCGTCCGGGTACGGCCACGGCTTTCGACCGGAGCGTGTCGCACGACCGCACCGAGCGCGTGGTAGACGAGCTGGTAGGGTTGATCGGTTCTTCATTCCTGGCTCCGGCCCGGCCGCGTCCGCGCGGTTGAGCGCCGGCACCGCGTGACACGCGGTCCGTGCGAAAGACGCAGAGGTTAATCCGTGGGATCCATCGCCAACCCCGAAGGCATCACCAACCCGCCGATCGACGAGCTCCTGGAGAAGACGACGTCGAAGTACGCGCTGGTCATCTTCGCGGCCAAGCGCGCGCGTCAGGTCAACGCCTACTACAGCCAGCTCGGCGAGGGCCTGCTGGAGTACGTCGGCCCGCTGGTCGAGACGACTCCGCAGGAGAAGCCGCTCTCGATCGCGATGCGCGAGATCAACGCCGGCCTACTCACCGCCGAGCCGACCGACCAGCCGTAGGCTCCGCGCGTCGATGAGCGCCCGGATCATCCTCGGTGTCGGCGGCGGCATCGCCGCCTACAAGGCGTGCGAGGTGTTGCGCCGGTTCACCGAGTCGGGCCATCAGGTCCGGGTCGTGCCGACCGCCGCCGCGCTGCGGTTCGTCGGCGCGCCGACCTGGGCGGCGCTCTCCGGTCAGCCGGTCGCCGAGGACGTCTGGTCCGACGTGCACGAGGTGCCGCACGTCCGCCTCGGCCAGCAGGCCGACCTGGTGGTGGTCGCGCCCGCCACCGCCGACCTGCTGGCCAAGGCCGCGCACGGCCTCGCCGACGACCTACTCACCAACACCCTGCTCACCGCCCGCTGCCCGGTGGTGCTGGCGCCGGCCATGCACACCGAGATGTGGGAGCACCCGGCCACCGTCGCCAACGTGGCGACCCTGCGGGCCCGGGGCGTACGCGTCATCGAACCGGCGGTGGGACGGCTGACCGGCGCCGACACCGGTAAGGGCCGGCTGCCCGACCCGGCCGAGATCTTCGCGGTCGCCCGCCGTGCGCTCCGCCGGGGCGTCGACGCCCCCGCGGACCTGGCCGGCCGGCACGTCCTCGTCACCGCCGGCGGCACCCGCGAGCCGTTGGACCCGGTCCGGTTCCTCGGCAACCGATCCTCCGGCAAGCAGGGCTACGCGTTTGCCCGGTCGGCGGTCGCCCGGGGTGCCCGGGTCACGCTGATCTCGGCGAACGTCGAGCTGCCCGACCCGGCCGGGGCGGACATCGTCCGCGTCGGCACCACCGGCGAACTGCGCGACGCCACGCTCGCGGCCGCCGTCGACGCCGACGCGGTGGTGATGGCGGCGGCTCCGGCCGATTTCCGCCCCGCGACGTACGCGCCTGGCAAAATCAAGAAGTCGGACGACGGCACCGCGCCCAGCATCGCGCTCGTGACCAACCCGGACATCGCCGCCGAGCTGGGCCGAGGCCGCCGACCGGAGCAACTGCTGGTGGTGTTCGCCGCGGAGACCGGCGACGCCGAAGCCAACGGACGGGCCAAACTCGCCCGTAAGCGGGCCGACCTCATCGTCATCAACGAGGTCGGGCCGGACAAGGTCTTCGGCGCCGAGACCAACGCGGCCACCGTCATCGGCGCGGACGGTTCGGTCACCCGGATGCCCGAACAGTCCAAGGAAGATCTCGCCGACGGGGTGTGGGACCTGGTGGTCGCCCGGCTCGCCGATGGCTCCTCCTGACCACGATCCACCTGCTGACCATCGACCGGCGCTCGGCGGTGAGTGACTAGACTCCCGCGGAACGACGTCCACAACTTAGGAGTGCCGTGACACGCCGCCTCTTCACGTCCGAATCGGTCACGGAAGGCCACCCGGACAAGATCGCTGACCAGATCAGTGACGGCATCCTCGATGCCCTGCTCGGCCAGGACCCGCACAGCCGCGTCGCGGTGGAGACCCTGATCACGACTGGTCAGGTGCACGTGGCGGGTGAGGTGACGACGAAGGCGTACGCCGACATCCCGACGATCGTCCGCGAGACCATCCTCGGCATCGGCTACGACTCGTCCAAGAAGGGCTTCGACGGGGCGTCGTGTGGCGTCAGCATCTCCATCGGGGCGCAGTCGCCGGATATTGCGCAGGGTGTGGATAACGCCTTCGAGTTGCGGACGGGTTCGTCGGAGTCGGCGTTGGATGCGCAGGGTGCCGGTGATCAGGGGATGATGTTCGGGTTTGCGTGTTCGGAGACGCCGGAGTTGATGCCGTTGCCGATCGCGTTGGCGCATCGGTTGGCGCGTCGGTTGTCGGCGGTGCGGAAGGACGGGACGGTGCCGTATCTGCGTCCGGATGGTAAGACGCAGGTGACGATCGAGTACGAGGGTTTGCGTCCGGTTCGGTTGAACACGGTGGTGGTGTCGTCGCAGCATGCTGCGGACATCTCGTTGGAGTCGTTGCTGACTCCGGATGTGCGGGAGCAT